>JADFXD010000004.1:48742-74448 GCA_015233725.1 Nitrospirota bacterium
CTACGGTGACCCCAACCCCAACACCTACGGTGACCCCAACCCCAACACCTACGGTGACCCCAACCCCAACACCTACGGTAACACCAACCCCTACGCCAACCCCTACAGGTAAAAAGGTGAAGAACGACTTTGACGGTGACGGTAAGAGCGACATTCTGTGGCGAAACAGCAAAACAGGAGATGTATATATATGGTTGATGAATGGTAAGGCGATAAAAGGTGGTGTCTTTGCTACTAATGGTTTATCCTCAGATTGGGTAATCAAGGGCATTGGAGACTTCAATGGCGATGGTAAGGCAGATGTCCTATTGCAAAATGGTAGCGGTGATGTCTACATATGGCTCATGGATGGGACTAAGATAACAGGTGGTGGATTTGTATCTAAGGGTATCCCAAGCAATTGGCAGATAAAAGCTGCAGAAGATTTCAACGGCGATGGCAAGGCTGACGTACTCTTGCAGGACACCACAACAGGCGATGTTGTTATGTGGCTTATGAATGGGCTAAGTATAGCTAGCGGTAACTATGTTGCCAAAGGCATCCCAAGCAACTGGCAGTTAAAGGTTGCTATTGATTTAGACGGAGATGGTAAGGCTGATATCTTATGGCAAGATAGTACAACAGGTGATACAGCCGCATGGTTGATGGATGGTGCCAAAATAAGTAGCGGCAACTATGTGGTACGAGGGATGCCAAGTAACTGGAAGTTGCTGACAACTGGAGATTATAGCGGTGATGGCAAGGGCGATGTAATGTGGCAAGATATTGTAACAGGTGACATTGCAGTATGGTTTATGAATGGGTTTACAATCTCGGGTGGAGATTATGTAATACATGGTATGCCTTCAGATTGGCAGATTGGGGTAAGTTCGAGGTTTACGGACAACGGAGACGGTTCGATGACGGACACACTCACCAATCTACAGTGGATGAAAAACGCCGATGGTTGTGACGGCTATGTGGATTGGGCGACAGCGAATACCTGTGTGCCATCAGGCTGGCGGTTGCCAACGATACAGGAGTTGTATACCCTTTGCAGGGAGGATGGTAAGACAACAGGTTTGGACACAATGTTAAGTAGTGGCAACTGGGGCTATTGTAACGGCACGGCGGTTAATCGTCAGTCAGAACTTGCATCGGCGGGCTTTACCAATGTGCAGAGCTACTACTGGTCGTCTACTACCTTCGCTACCTATACGTCCCACGCATGGTACGTCGACATGAGCGACGGCTACGTGGACTACTGCCCCAAGTCCAACTTCAACTACTATGTTTGTTGGCCAGTTCGTGCCGGACATTGATCATTAGGTTATTTGACTATTTGTCTTTTCTTTGGTGCAGGGGTCAACCCTGCCCAATTTTTTTTTTGACGGATCACCTATGTTGCACATACTTTATCACTATAGTTTCGCACTTTCTGGATTCCTGTTGACACAGGAATGACATGGACTGGCCAAAAGCACCGTTTGCTGTAATTCCTACTAAAGCGGGAATACATCTTCAACAACCGCATTAAGCGCCTGTTTATGAAAAAGTGCAAAAGTATAGTGAAAACTAACTATTGACAACATCTTTATCCATATGCTAATATCTATCATGGTTTTATTTTAGAGCTGAAAAGTATGTAAAGTATAGTATTAACAACATTTTATCTTCATGCTATCATTAACGGTATCTTTATTTTAAGGCTGAAAAGTGCAAAACTATAGCAGCCAGGTAAAGTTGCTCTTTACGGACAGGGGCGTGGGTATAGACCGGGACAGGGTCTGTGCGTTGATCGGGCGGGAGGTTGACCTGTACATGCCCATACAGAGACACACGGACGTCGCTGTTACAATCCTCGAGGGGCATGATCTTACGTCGGAGGGCTGTGTTGCGGATGCCGTCATCACGGACAGGGTGGGCCTCCTGATAGGCGTACAGACCGCGGATTGTGTGCCTATCGTTGCCTTTGACCCCCACAGAGGCGTAATAGCGGCCATTCATGCCGGTTGGCGTGGAACGGCAAAGGGTATCCTCAAGAGCGTTGTAGCGGCGCTGTGCACCGATTTCTCCTGCAGAGCCGGGGATATTCTTATGGCAGTGGGGCCATCCATCAAGTCCTGCTGCTACGAGGTGGGGAGCGATGTCATGGATGCGGTGCGACAGGCAACTGGGGCAGGCAACTACATTTGCTCAGAGGCTGGCAGGTGGTACGTTGACCTGGCCAGGGCGAACCTTCATCAGGCGCTTTCAGTGGGGTTGTCTCAGGCAAACGTCTGGATATCGCCTGATTGCACGTCCTGTTTGCCGGATCGCTATTACTCCTATCGCAGGACAAAGTGTACTGGTAGGCAGGGTGGATTTATAGGTATGCTGTAGGGTGGTGCCTCCCTTGCGATGTTCGGCCTTAGATGATCGAGCTTATTAGCAATTCGCACGACCAGACGGTGACGATTGGCCGGAGACTGGGCAAGCTACTCAAAATCAGAATCGCCTCTTATCGCTCGTGCGGCTCGCACCCTTACAGTCGCGGGGGCGGGCAGTGCGTCTTTGTCATTGGCGAGTTTGGCAGCGGTAAGACAACGCTGATCAAGGGCATCGCGGAGAATTTTGGACTGACTCAGGAGGCCATTACCAGCGCCAGCTTTACCATCATCGCCGAGTATGACACGGACATCCCGTTTTACCACATCGACCTGTATCGCCTTGACGACGTTGAGGCGATCTATGACTGTGGCGTCTTTGAGTGTCTTGGGGGCGATGGGGTGGCCGTCGTGGAGTGGGCCGATAGGTTGGAAGGGCATTTTAAGGCCGATATATACATAACGATAACACATGATGAGACCTGTGATGACCTGTCACAGCGCCGATTGGTGATTGAAGGGATTGATGACAAGGATTGGAATAATCTGTAAGAAGGGCAAGGCAGAACCCATCGAGCTCTTAAAAGGGCTCCTGCCGTGGCTTTCAGAGCGGGGCCTGACGGTGTTTGTAGAGAGTGAAGCGGCGCAGAACCTGGGTATACAGGGCTATGACAGGCGACAACTACCCGCCCTCGTGGAGATGATAATCGTATTGGGGGGAGATGGGACAATGCTGTCTGTGGCACGGCTTGTGGCAGAGAGGGATATCCCGATATTTGGGATAAACCTTGGGGGGCTTGGGTTTATCACCGAGGTCAGCAGGGACGAGGCCCTTGATGCCCTGGACAAGGTCATTGCGCAGGACTATGTCATAGAGGACAGGATGATGCTCCATACCCGCGTCATCAGGCAGGGGCAACCAACGGCAGAGTTTACGGTCCTAAACGACGTGGTTATAAACAAGGGGGCGTTGGCCCGAATATTTGATATCGAAATCTTTATAGAGCGCAGGTATGTAACGACCTTTAAGGCCGATGGCTTGATCATCTCCACGCCGACTGGTTCTACGGGCTATTCGCTCTCAGCCGGCGGGCCAATCCTGTACCCGACGTTGCACTGTATGGTCATAACTCCGATCTGTTCCCACACCCTTACCAACAGGCCCATCGTGATCGAGGATGCCATGCTCATAGAGGCCAGGGTCACGCCAGGGAGCAAGGACATAAGCCTCACGCTTGATGGTCAACTCGGCGAGGCATTGTGTGAGGGCGACGTGGTTGAGGTCAGGAGGTCCGAGCATGTGACCCGTCTGCTGTTGCCGGCACAGCGCGATTATTTTCAGATACTGCGTGAAAAACTAAAATGGGGAGAACGATAAATTGATCAGTCGCTTTCTACGGTTGCTATAATGTCATCCAAAAAAGATACTTACAACGTTATGATCGATATGCTTCAGCTCTACAAGCACCTTGACTTTGAGGTCCTGCCGCCCTTTAGATTAAGTGCCGACCCCCTACAGCTCGTCAGGGATGCCCTTGGTCAGTGTACGCGCTGTAAGCTACACGCCACCAGGAAGAACATCGTCTTTGGCGAGGGTTCCCCCACTGCGCGGGTGTTGTTTGTTGGCGAGGGGCCCGGTGCTGATGAGGACGAGCAAGGGAGGCCGTTTGTGGGCAGGGCGGGGAAGCTGCTGACGAGTCTTATCGAGAAGATGGGTTTTACGCGTCAGTCTGTCTACATTGCCAACATAGTCAAGTGTCGTCCCCCAGGCAACAGAGACCCCGAAGAGGATGAGGTCGCTGCGTGCATCGGTTTTGTGCAGAAGCAGATAGCCGCCATAGCCCCGGAGGTCATCGTTACGCTGGGGAGTGTTGCAACCCGCACGCTCCTGAAGACCGACAAGAGGATAAGCGATCTCAGGGGGCGTTTTCACGATTACAACGGCATCAAGGTAATGCCGACCTTTCATCCATCCTACCTGTTGCGCAACTCCTCCCAGAAATGGGTGACCTGGAACGACGCCCTCATGGTGCTGTCAGCATTAGGCCTGGAAGGGCAAACAAAAGAAGAAAAAGAAGAAGGGGGGGCAAGGTGATTGTTGGTAACTTTCATCCAAGGAGTTCAACCAAGGCATGGATGGATCATGTCCGTGACTGGAAACTCATACACAGGACTGAGGATGACATGAACAGGCTCTTTGCTGCATCCCTCTTTAAACGCGAGTGTACAAATATTCGTTTTGAACAAGAACAGATAAACATGTTCGCTGAATGCATCAAGTAATTATGGTAAAAGAGGTCGACTCCATAAATCTATCAACCAGCCCTCCCAAGTGTTATAGATAGTCGTAGAGGTTATGCTAGCAAGGCCTTGTGGGGAACGGATGGGCGTTGACCTAGTTTAAAATAATTTATCGCTTGTTTGAGATCACCTGACAGAGTGAGAAGTTCACTGGCTGTGCTGGAAATCATTGTTGCATAGTCGGAGTTTTCTTTAGAGAAATTGGCTACCGATGTAATATCGTGATTTACCTGCTCCGAGGTTGTTGACATCTCCTCTGTCGCTGAGGCTATGTGTGCGACCATCTCCTGTAGGGATGCGATGCTTTCAACTATCTTATCCAGGGTATCTCCAGCTTTAGTGGAGAGCTCAACGCCGGAGTCTACCTTTCTTGATACATCCTCCATGGAGATGACTGCCTGTGTTGTCTCATCCTGGATCGCTTTTATCATGGAGCTGATCTCAGAGGTTGCCTTGGCGGTTCTCTCTGCGAGCTTCCGTACCTCATCGGCAACAACGGCAAAGCCGCGCCCTTGCTCCCCTGCCCTGGCTGCCTCGATTGCCGCGTTTAATGCCAGCAGATTCGTCTGTTCCGCTATTTCGTTAATGACGTTAATGATCTCGCCTATCTGTTTGGAGCGCTGCCCAAGGGAGCTTATCTTGGCCGCTGATTCACCTACCGTAGAGGCAACAACACGGGCGCCATCTATAGACTTGTGTACCGTGAATTTGCCACTTTTGGCTATATCGAGGGTCTCAATGGCCTTACTTGCTATATCGGAGGCGTTCTTTGCTATATCCATAACGGTTTGAGACATCTCGGTTGATGACGTGGCTATCTGCTCTGTCTTTTGAGTTTGCTCCGATATACTATGAGACATATGTGCAGATGTTGAGTTGAGTGTCTCGCTGTTATGAACCAGCTTATCCGAATCGCTGTTGATGCCCTCTATGCTGCCTTTGAGGCGTTGTACCATTACATGCATGCCATGCAGCATCTGTCCAATCTCATCCCCCTGGGAGCTGTCTGTCTCTACCGTGAGGTCGCCTCCGGCAATGGCGTTGCTCATCTCCATCGCCATGCCTATGGGACGATTAATGCTTCGTATAATCAGGTAGGCTGATAGAAAAACGGAAATCAGTGAAATCAAGACAATTACAATCATAGCGATTAGAGCAATCCTCTTGATCCCATTGATATTTAGTTCTACTGTCTGTAGCCGTTTCATTCCATCATCGCTAAAATCATCTGAGGCCTTCTCCATCCTGTGTATAGCGTCCTTATAGTTTTCAATTGCCGTGTTTGCCTCTTGTGTTGTTTTTATATTGCCCTGCCGGATCATGGCGAAGACATTGTTAAAACCGGCATCGTATGCGTTAAAGTCAGCCTTTATAGCCGCAACAACATCCTTGTCCTTCTGAGGTGTGGATGCCTTTTCTATATTGGCGATTCTCTCTGCCACCGTACCTTTTGCCTCATTCCATTTGTTGAAATAACTTTCTACCTTCTTTGCATTTGCTATGTTTATAAAGACGTCCTTCTCATATCTCCTTAACGTTAAGACGTCAGCCTTCAGCATTGCGGAGTGTACAGCAACATTTACGTCTGTACCGAGTGCCTTGCCTACAGTGTCATGAACCAGCTCAAGCCCCCAATGCCCGATTGCCCCCGTAACGAGAAGCAACAACAAAACAAACCCAAAACCTAAGCCAAGTTTCAAACTAATCTTCATTGCCATTACTCCTTATATGCTAAAGTTTTTATTAAAATTAACCGTTACACATATATAGATTAACCTATGTCTATATGTATATTTATATAATAACAAATAAAAGGGGGAAAAAGCTATTGGATTATATTGCAGATGTGCGGTATAATAAGGGCAGATTTTATGCAATTAGGGTTTGATAAAAGGGGTCAAGGGGTCCGTGACCCCTTGCAGGGTGGGTCTGAGGGAGGGGCGGCCAGGCGTCCTCCCTTTTTTCCCTTAATGTGAGGGATGGAAGTGGTATTGCGTAGGCTAATAGCCGGTAAGCTGCCGCCTGTGACGCACGCCCTGCTGGATACGCTGTTTGCCAGCGGGAAGTACCTGCGGAGGAAGGTTGCCAACCTGGCCTTAAATGCGTTGGAGTCGCGTCTTCAGAGGGGGTCGCTGATGAGCTACCCTATCTACATGATCATCGACCCGACAAACCACTGCAACCTGCGATGCGCACTGTGCCCAACGTGGCAGGACACCCAGGGCAGACCCAAGGGGATGATGGCGTTGGATTCCTACAAGAGGCTCCTGGACGAGGTTGGTCCGTATGTCTTTGGCGTGTATCTGTGCAACTGGGGAGAGCCGCTCCTAAACCCCCACCTTGCCGAGATGATCGAGTATGCCAAGGGCTACAACACGATAGTCGGCTTTAGCAGCAACCTCAACCGCCTCAGCGACGAAACTGCGGGGCGTATTGCCGCCTCCGGCGTGGACTTTATCGTCCTGTCCATTGATGGGGCCACCGAGGACAGCTATGCAAAGTACCGCGTTGGGGGCAGCTTCTCAACGGTGATGGCCAATATCGAGAGGTTGCTTGCCTACAGGGAGGCTTCTAAGCCGTTTCCGCAACTGATATGGCAGTTTCTTGTAAACCGTTACAACGAGGGCGAGGTGGAGGCCGCGCGGCAGATTGCCAGGGGGTATGGGATTGCGTTTTCGCCTTCTCCGCTAAGGACGCACATGGGCAAGGAGCTGTTGATGCCGCTTTATGCGCGTGTCAACGAGGACGCCTACTGGCTGCCAACGGGCAGCTCCTACAGTCGTTACGATTATGAGATTGCCCCCGGGACGAGGACAAGGCAGCGCAACTGCAAGTGGTTGTGGGATGCCTCCGTTGTCAACTGGGACGGCTCTGTTGCGCCGTGTTGCGGAGTCTACGAAAAGAGCTGGGACTTTGATAACTGTTTTGTTGCACGTGGCACGTTTCATAGGGTGTGGAACTCCCTACAGTATCGGTCTGCACGTCGCCTCGTGAGGGCTTATGCGAAGGGGTCGTCCTCGATGGCCGCCTTACACAGGCGCTGCAAGGGTTCCGGGGTGATCTGTGCCAACTGCGTCGGGTACGGATTTCTGGAGGACTGAAAACGTAATAAGTAATTGTTCCCAATGAAAAATTTATGCACTGGATGTGAAACATCTCCTTACGGTTGCCGTGAGTCCAATGGAGAAGCAGGCGAGCTTTTTAGGCGCTCCTTGAAGAAGTCAGTGCATGAAAAACGCCCTTACGATAAGGGATATGATGCCGGCCATAACAGCGCCCAAAATCCACTTGAGCAAGACCATCTCACCGCTCATCTTAGCGACATCTTCCCTGACCTTGGATATATTTTCGTTAAGTCTGATTTCTACCTTGGCTACGTCCTCTCTAACCTTAGCGATGTCTCCTTTGAGATTGAGTTCCACCTTAAGCAGGTCTTGCTTGAGCATAAAGACATCTTCCTTTGTGGCCAAGTCTTTCCGCGTGTCAAGACCTGCATCGCTGATGACCTTGATAAAGTCATCAGTTGCCGCATCGCCGAGTCTCTCTCTCAGCGCCTTTGGTATTGCTATTACACTCATGACATTATTATACAACCGCGCCCTCAAAAACGCAAATCGTGAGGAGTCACAACGGAGAATGGGGTGAGCTTTTTTTGCGCTCATTGAAGAGGTCAGTGCATGAAAAACGCCCTTACGATAAGGGATATGATGCCGGCCATAACAGCGCCCAAAATCCACTTGAGCAAGACCATTTCACCGCTCATCTTAGCGACATCTTTCCTGACCTTGGATATATTTTCGTTAAGTCTGATTTCTACCTTGGCGATATTTTCATTTAGCCTGGTTTCCACCTTAAGCAGGTCTTGCTTGAGCATAAAGACATCTTCCTTTGTGGCCAAGTCTTTCCGCGTGTCAAGACCTGCATCGCTGATGACCTTGATAAAGTCATCAGTTGCCGCATCGCCGAGTCTCTCTCTCAGCGCCTTTGGTATTGCTATTACACTCATGACCTTATTATACAACCGTGCCCTCAAAAACGCAACTCGTGAGGAGTCACGGGTGCATCAATTTTTCATGGGTAAGAGTATCAATTACGGGGTCAAGGGGGCCGTGCTCCCTTGTGGAGGGGTCTGAGGGGAGGCAAAGCCTCCCCTTCTTTCTTTGACCAAGCTACCCATGACTTTTTGATGCACCCGGAGTCACAACTATTATGCCGGCCAGGACAGCGCCCAAAATCCACTTGAGGCTAATATAAGGCTCATTGCCTCGCCGACAAGACCCTTGTGTTCCGTCTTGTAGTCTATATAAGCTCCGGGAATGTGAATTTTACGAGTTCTTCCCTCTCGTCATACATGTCCCTGGAAGTGGACGATATAAAGACACGAACGCAACGCTTATTCTTATCCTGACAAGACGTATCTTCAGGCATTTCATTCCTCCTTTACTCCGTAACACTGCGCGTGTAGGGCAGGAGACCACCCTGGAGGATTATCTTTGCCTCACGCTCGTTGAGATTGGCCGCGCATGTAAAGGAGTACCTGCCGGAGGCCTCCTCAACCCTGAAGAGCTGATCGCCCATCAGACAACGCCTTGTGTCTCTGATGAGCAACCTGTCCCCCTGGCTTATGAGGGCTATGTCGGAGGGTTCTTTAAAGACCAGCGGCAGGATGCCAAAGTTGATGAGGTTTGACCTGTGGATGCGCGCAAACGACACGACGATCACCGCCTGTATCCCCAGAAACATTGGCGCGAGGGCGGCGTGTTCCCGTGAGGAGCCCTGTCCGTAGTTCTCTGCCCCGACGATTATGCCACCGCCCGTGCCCCTGGCCTCGTTTGCCCGCCTTGCAAAGCTACTATCGACATTGGTAAAGACGAATTCCGATATGGCCGGGATGTTTGACCTAAACGGTAATACCTTCGCTCCGGCGGGCATGATGTCGTCGGTGGTGACGTTGCTGCCGAGCTTTATGAGCACCTCCGCGTTGATCTCATCCCCAATGGGGGACTTTACCGGCACCTCTTTTATGTTTGGCCCCTTTTCGACCTTGACGGAGGCGAGTTTGTCGGCGTCCAATGGCGCGATGAGCATGTTGTTGACCGACTCACCTGAGACGTCCGTGGGTTCGACAATCGTCTGGATATTTAACCCCGCATCCCTTGGGTCTACAAACTGCCCACTCAGCGCACTCAGCGCACAGGTGACTACGCTGGCCAGATACACTTTGGCATCCTTGGTACCGGAGCGCCCCTCGAAGTTCCGGTTAAAGCTCCGCACCGAGACGTGAGCGCTCCCCGGCGCCCCGCCCATCCCGATGCACGGCCCGCAGGAAGACTCCAGGATGCGCGCCCCGGCCCCAATCATGACCGCTAACGTGCCATCACGCGCCAACATCTCATAGACACGCTTAGAGCCGGGGTTGATAAGCAGATTGATGTTTTCGGCCACCACCTTGCCCCTCAACAATCCCGCCACCGTTGCCAGGGCCTGGTAGGAGGAGTTCGTGCAGCTACCGATGCACACCTGATTGACCCTTGTCCCAGCAAGCTGCCGCACCGGCACGACGTTGTCCGGGCTGTGAGGCTGTGCCACCAGGGGTTCGATCTCATCGAGATTGATATCCAGCACCTCATCGTAGCCGGCGCCGTCGTCGGCCTGCAGCGGTGCCCAATCGTTGGGTCTGCCCTGGGCCCTCAGAAACTGGAGCGTCTGTTGATCGCTTGGGAATATGGAGGTTGTAGCGCCCAACTCGGCACCCATGTTGGTGATCGTTGCCCTCTCTGTGACGCTCAGGTCACTGACCCCCTCTCCGCCGTACTCCAGGATGCGACCAACACCCCCCTTGACCGTCAACCTCCGCAGTATCTCAAGGATGACGTCCATAGCCGTGACCCACGGCCTCTGGAGGCGTCCACTGAGGCGTACGAGCATCACGGTGGGCATGGTCAGCTCATATGGGGCGCCGGCCATCACGGTGGCCGCATCCAGTCCACCCACGCCAATGGCAATCATACCAGCCCCGCCGTTTGTGGGCGTGTGACTGTCTGTGCCCAGGACGATCTTGCCGGGGGCGGCAAAGCGCTCAAGATTGACCTGATGGCATATACCGTTGCCGGGTCTTGAGAACCATGCCCCATATCTGGCCGCCACGCTCTGAAGAAACGCATGGTCATCGGCATTCATGTAGTTGGACTGCACCATGTTGTGGTCCACGTAAGAGACCGCCACGGGCACCTTGACCCTGTCCACACCCATCGCCTCAAACTGCAACCACGCCATCGTCCCCGTAGCGTCCTGCGTATAGACCTCGTCAACCCTCAACCCAATGGTTGACCCCTTGCTCACCTGCCCATAGACCAGGTGAGCATTGAATATCTTCTGTACAATGTTAAATGCCAAAGAAAACCTCCAAAAAATCTTAATTGTATATGAAATTCAGTAGCTGCATAACCTACGCAAACATAAGTCGTCCCTTGGGCTTTGGGATAGAACGTCCTAACTCCTTTGCCGTTTCTATCCATTCAGAAATAATTACCTCTATGTTAGAAAGTGCCTCCTGGTAGGTCAATCCATCTACCATACATCCAGGAAGTTCAGGGACTTCAGCTATGAACGACTGATCTTCTTCGCTCCAATATATGATGATTTCATATTTATTCATCTGGCGTATCTCCTATTTTATATCTTAATATAATATTACGAATTTGCTTAACCTGATAGGATTTATCTTTATTATATTTAGGTTGAATATTAAGAATTTCCTCAATATCATTTCTACTATAAATATGATGTGAACCCTTTATCCTTTCTTTAAATCCTAAATATTCCATTATTTCACGTATTTTGTTAAAGCTAATATTTGCATCTGATGTACCACTTAAGATTTGACTTATCAGTTTTTTAAATTTTGCCATAGTTTTATAGCATATTTAGATTTGATTAAATACAAAATACACAGCACCTTTATGGCGCGTCAAGGGCACTGGTGCCCTTGCAGGAGGGGTCTGAGGGGAGGGCGGCCAGGCGTCTCCCCTTCTTTTCTTTACTTTTTGATCCACTTTCCGATCTGTTTTAACAAAGCGACGCCGCCAGAGAGATAGTTGGCAAATTCATAGAACGTCCTGATGTGTGACAGTAGATTCACGACCCTGTTGATGTCCGTGTAGTAGAGGAGATTGGCCTTTGCTATCATGGTTTCGATCTCCTTGGGCGAGACGGAGGAGTTCTTTATCACGCAGTCCTCACCGATGGCGACAAACTTTTCCCAGTCTATGTCCTTTAACGGGATCGAGGCAAAGAAGTAGTCGAACTCCTTTGTCCCTGGAAATGGCACCAGCATGTTGTAAAAGGCCAACGTTGCGTTGACCTCCCTGGAAAATCGGATCGTATCCTCCATCTGCTGTTTCGTCTCACCGGGGGAGCCTATAATGTAAAACGCCTGGGTCTTGATGCCAAGGCTGTTTGCAATCCTGACGGTCTCTTTGGCCTTTGCCGGTGTGATGGCCTTTCCCATCCGCTTGAGGATCGCCTCATCGCTGGACTCCAACCCAAACCCCACGCAGTAGCACCCCGCCCTCTTCATAAGCGCCAGGACCTCCCTGTTGACCGTATTGACCTGGGAGAAACAGAACCACTGGAGGTTTAATCGCATATCGATCATCCCCCTGCAAATCTCCTCAAGACGGGCGTGGTTGATCGTGAAGGTGTCATCGGTGATAATGAGCTGTTGCGCGTTGTAGTCCTTTTTGAGCATCTGCATCTCCTCCAATACGTACTGGGCCGAGTGCATCCGGTACTTCTTGCCGGAGACGATCCTGGCCGCACAGAAGGAGCAGTTAAAGGGACAACCGCGGCTGGTCAGGATCGTCATGCAGTTCCTGTAGCGCGCGTTGTGCATGTTGGGCACGAACAATCTCTGTGGTATCAGGTCTCTTGCGGGGAAGGGGATTGAGTCCATGTCCTCGATGTAGGGTCTGCTGTCGTTGCGGATGATTTTATCGCCATCTCTGTAGATGACCCCGCTTATCCCTGCTAAGGAGGCGTTGTCCTGATATGCGTTGACAACATCGAGCATGGAGCGCTCACCCTCTCCGATAACGATGCAGTCAATGAGGTCTGAGTACGTCTGCATCACAAACTCAGATATAGCGCTGACATGCACGCCGCCCATGACGACCTTGGCCGTACAATGGCTCCGGCAAAGAGCTGCCAGTTTAATGGCCCTTATGAAGTTGGGGGTTGCGCAAGTTATCCCGATGACGTCGGGTTGTGATTTCTTTATGATGGAGGTTATGGCGTTGTAGGTCAACCCCTGAGCCTCGGGCTCATACATTGCCACCTCATGGCCCCCGTGCCTGCGCAGGTAGGAGGCGATATATCCCAGCCCCAACGGGAAGTATCGCCCAGCCGCCTTACTCAGATTGCCATACAAGTCCACATAAGGCGGTGATAACAGTAATACCTTTGCCACGGTTTAATCTCCTATAGCGCCTAAATACCTGTTTTGGGGGAGGTAAGTAAACCGTTTAATCAATTTTTCTTCCTATGTACCCAATGATGAGCTTATTGTGTTTACTTGAATCATCGACATGTAGATAGATATAAATGCGTCCTGGACCAGGAGTATATCTTGTGTGTAAGGAAAATAAACGGTTTTCTTTATCTGGGCACTCAAATGTCAGCTTATCCTTCAATTTATTCAGGCGTCCTTCCGACTCTGGTGTTAATTTAGGGAACTTATGTACATCAAGAGAACCCTCTTGATATCTTGAGCAAAAATCATCGAGCTCAAAAAGGTCGTTTTTTACTTGTTCAAAGTGCACGTTTCCCAGATCAGTTATCTGTTTTTTTACACGTTCACAAAAAATAAGATTTGGAAATTTATCTTTTCTTTTTAACCAAAGCTCTTTTCCATCAAATAAACTCTTTCTTTTTTTATTTTCTATCCATTTTTGGTGACTATCAATATGTGACGGTTTGCTAACATGATTTATCTTGATGGGCTCTTGTACAATTTTGTTAGTCTCGTCATTAAAGAAAGATTTTAATAATCCTATTGATGTCTTATCCCACTGAGGATCATTGTCCAGACTAATAGACATTGAATTCAGCAAATGGGCAGCGCCAAGTCCACAAGCGTTTAAATCATTATATAAAAACTCATGTAGTCTATTTTTATTTTCGTCCTCTTTACTAAGAATATCATCAATATAGGGTTCGTTGTATGAAATGCTTAAAAGAAAATCTATTTCATCCTTTCTTTTTTTATATTCATTATGTAGAAAATCGGTAACTTTGTAATTAACCGATAGGGGCAATAAGGCAAAATTTGAGGGAGCTTTTATATCTGTAAATCCCTTACTTTGTGCTGCCTTATATGTTTGCAGCAGATTAAAAATCCATTCATGCGATTGTTCCTTGCTATTTGCTTCTTTAAAAGATAATTCATTTAAAAAGATATTCATTGTTTATATGATGCGTAGTAGTTGTTTTCCCCATTCGTCAAGGAAGCCTTCAGGCAAATCGCCAAGCCGGCCATTTGCATATATCCGAGGTGTTAAGACGTAATGTACAAACACATCCTCAATAACATCGCCTGTAAAAAACATGATCTTAGTTTTGTCGTGGCCTATGACTCCTTCTTTTATGGCGACCCTGACACCATTGATGATATGGTCGCTGTGGGTCTCTACAATCAACTGCACACCATTGGATGCCGCTATTGCAAACAAACGCCCCATACTTGCCTGCGCCATGGGATGTAAGTGTGCTTCAGGGTTTTCCAATATGATCAAAGAACCCGGGGTTGAGTTCAATATAGCCACCAGCAAAGGTAAGATGTAGGAAAGGCCAAAACCAACATTGGTGCTGCGAAATTCGTTGCTAATGTCCCTACCGCCTATAAACTGGTAATTTGCAGAGACAAGACTCATGTCCGTGTTTTCTTTTGGCTTAACCCTTGTCCCTGGCCTTATTTCACCAAGCCACGCATTTACTTGCTCATAAAGCGTTAAGCCTTCAGATGAAGGATGCTTAAGTCCCTCTATTGGAATATTCTTAGAGGCATACCTATTCAGGTAGTTTATTGCATACTCGCCCTGTGTGCCCATCTGCTTTTTATATGATACCTCATGGGTTGATTTCTCATAAAAGCTCCTTGGGCCTAACCTCTCAGCGCTTAAATAATGAAAGTTTTCACCGAAGAGAGGGATTTCAAAAATACCTATGCTTGCATCGTGTGGATTATTTTCTATAGGACATTTTAAATGCAGGGTATCAATGTCTTTGTCTTGTTCTGCATCCCATAGCCACTGACCATGTATGCCTTCTTCTGTCATTAGTTCTATACCAATCTCTAGTGTCTTAGAATACTGGTATAATATATCCCTTGTATTGCCAATCTTAACGAGGTCTCCATTAAGCAAGAGGTGTCTGTTTTGTAGTAACCCAGCATTATAACTCTGCCTCAATAAAAGCAATGACTGAATGGCTGTCGATTTGCCCATCCCATTAAGACCCGTAAGAAGATTCAAGGATAAAAGCTCCAACGTCTCATCTTCAAAGCATTTAATGTTTTTAAGTCTTAAACTCTTCATCATATACAATTGTCTCTATTAACTCTTTTATTACATCCATTCTTGTCTTTACCGCGTTGAACCCGCCTGTTGCGTATGTTATGGAATTATAAAATGAAATATTATTGTTTATTAACTCAATCAACCTTGTCTTAACTATCTCTCTCTTTTCCACTATCGTATCTATTTCATCTTGCGCTAGTCTTGCAAGATTTGTAGACCATGCATCAAACAACGATTTATTTAGAGGCCTTCTCCTCTCGTCTAAAGATGCTCTTTTTCTAAAGGCGTCATTGCCAAAAATATTATAGGCTGCATTCATTGCCTTAATAAAATCTTTTTTTAATTGATCTCGTTCATTTTGTGTAATTTTGGACAGACTGGCCATCTTATCGTTGAGATATCCATCAACGTCAGATTCGTAATCGTCGTAGCCCCAATAAAAGGCAATGAACCGCATCACAAAGTCTCTGTCCTCCATTCTTTTCTTGTTTTGTAACGCATAACCTGTGGCCTGATGGAATTCCGAAAGCCCTGAAAGCTCTTTTACAAAATCAGCCGGTATCCCCTGGTTTAGCGCGTGCCTGATCTCCTGCGAATATAATACCAACCCGCCAGTGTTGATACGTTTAAAAATGTTATATTTAACATTAGCCGGTGTTCCCGGATTTATTATATAGGTCGTTACCTGTGACTCCTCGATTCTCCTTTTAAGATACAGTGGTAAATCATCAAAACCATAGTTATTAAAGCTGGTCAGATATTCAAGGTTTTCAAGCTTCAGTGTCTTGTCTATAATAAAATTTTTCAAGGTGCTTAACCTTTGAAGCCCATCAACGACCTTCCAGTTGTTGTCATCGCTGCCATCAAAATAAAATGCCGGCAAAGGTATCCTCACTAGCAAGGACTCGATTAGCCGACTCTGTGATATCTTATTCCATAAGTTTCCTTGCCTTTGGAATTCCGTATTTATATCGATAGTATTTGTTTTCATTCTTTTAATCAAGGAATCTATGATTAATGACTTACTTGTAATGTCGATTTGTGTTGGATCAAAAGGCTTTTTTATCTCAGATGACGACTCGTCTGTCTGCTCTATGGCGCCGTCAGCCTCTTCATTACTGCTTAATAATATTTCTTCCTTTAATTCTGTCATTGGTTAAAACCCCATTGTTAAATTACAGTAACACATATGTACAAATAGTAACTTACAGTAAATACACTTGTCAAGAGGGTGCTAAGAGGCTACTCCCATTACTTAATCTACCACTTGTTCTTTTTGGGTACCGAGTCTATATCTATGGCGATTGCCTGGAGCAGCATCTGCAACGACACGATGATCGGCAAGGCCACAAGCATGATGGTGCCGGAGGTCTTTACCGTTGCGTTTATGATCGAGTCCATCCACTCCACGACTCCTAATGTAGAACCAAAGATAAACATCGGTAGGCCTAGTATAATATATATTGACGCCATATTGAAATCATAAAGGAAGTACTTAAAAAATATCCTCCTGAGAAAACCCTTTAGCAGTCTTGGGGGAAACTCCAGGGATGTTTTCAATATGCTAAGGGAGCTATCCTCATCGCCATATCTTGCCGGTATGTCGATATCCCTTACTACGGCGTTTATGATATTGAGGTTTATCAGCATGTCCGATTCAAAGAAGTACCTCTGTGCGATCCCCTCAAGGTTTAGTTTTTCAACGGCCCTTCTGTGTATTGCCGTATAACCGTTGGTTGGGTCGATGATGTTCCAGTAGCCCGAGGATATCTTCAAGAGGAATGACAGGACGCTATTGCCAAAGAGTCGAACCTTGGGCATAGTCTTTAGGGCGGTGAAGTTCATAAACCGGTTGCCCTTTGTGTAGTCTGCCTCGCCGTTGAGCAGGGGGGCAATGAGGCCGTCCAGGTAGGCGGCATCCATCTGACCGTCGCCGTCCATCTTGACAATTATGTCGCATCCAAGCTCAATGGCCTTTTTCAATCCACAGACCACCGCCCCCCCCACGCCCATGTTGACGTCGTTGTACAGGACGACCACTCTGCCATTGCTACTGCCCTGGGTGGCAGCGGCAACATCGCCGGAGCGCTGAGGACACTTGTCGTCAACGACAATAATCGTGTCGATACTTGCAGGGATCGAGCGTACCACAACCTCTATCTTATCTGCAACCTTATATGCCGGTATAACAACAGCCGTCTTGAACACACTGTATTATAAAAAAAAGATAGGGTAAAATAATCCTATAAAGTAAATAATTTGTGGGCATAAATTTTGCCCGGGGACAAGTACATAATTATGGGGTCAAGGGGACTTCTTCGTGGCCGGGGTGCCTCACCCCTCCCCTTGCAGGGGGGTCCAGGGTTAAGAAGCTCCGCCCCCTTCTTTGTTTTTGTCTTTTCCCTTCTTTTTTTTTGCTTTCTTTGTTTGTGATATGGCAAAATAGTGTTAAATTTTATTTGGAGGTTGACCTTTGAAAGAAGTAGTAATAGTTAGCGGTATGAGGACTGCGGTGGGGGCCTTTGGTGGGGTTCTAAAGGATGTATCGGCAATAGACCTTGGGGCGTTGGTCATCAAGGAGACATTGAAGAAGGTTGGTTTACGGCCAGTGACCGATGAGTCAATGATGGAGTTTGCCCCTGACAAGTTAAAGAACCAGGGGATGACAGAGCTTGAGAAGAGGTATCACGACTACGACAGCGCCCTCAGGCCTATCTCAATTGACGAGGTCGTGATGGGCAACGTTATCCAGGCTGGGCAGGGTCAAAATCCGGCCAGGCAGGCAACCATCAGGAGCGGCATTCCCAAGGAGACCCCGGCGGCGACGATCAACAAGGTCTGTTCCTCGGGGCTGAGGTCGATAGCGATGGGGGCGCAGAGCATCATGCTCGGTGAGGCCGACGTGGTCGTAGCGGGGGGCATGGAGAGCATGAGTAATATCCCCTTTTCGTTACCTTCGGCACGTTGGGGATACAGGATGGCCCTTACGGGGGTGGCCGAGTTGACCGACCTTATGGTGTATGATGGCCTGTATGAGATATTCTATGGCTATCACATGGGGCTTACGGCAGAGAACATCGTACAGCTCTATGGCATCACCAGGGAGGAGCAGGATCAGCTCAGCGTGTTGAGTCACACGAGGGCGCGTAAGGCTATCGTTGACGGTACGTTCAAGGAGGAGATTGTCCCAGTTGTCATCAAGGGGCGTAAGGGGGACACCATTGTGGATACCGACGAACGGCCAATGGACACCTCTATGGAGAAGCTGGCAAAGATGAAGCCGGCATTTAAGAAGGACGGCTCTGTCACGGCGGGTAATGCCTCGGGTATCAACGACGGCGCGGCCGCCGTATTGCTGATGAGCGCTGATAAGGCAAAGGAGCTAGGCCTGGAGCCTTTTGTCAAGATAAAGGGCTTTGCAGCCGGCGGTATAGACCCGGCCTACATGGGATTAGGCCCCATACCGGCAGTGAGAAAGCTCTTAAAGCAAAACGCTCTGAGCGTTGGAGATATCGATTGCTGGGAGCTTAACGAGGCATTTGCCGCCCAGGCCATCGCGTGTATGAAGGAGCTGGGACTCCCCTACGACAAACCCAATGAGTTGGGCAGCGGTATCTCCCTTGGACATCCGGTGGGGTGCACCGGGGCCAGGCAGGTCGTAAGCGGCATGCGTCAGATGCAACGCAAAGGCTACAAGAGAGGCATCGTAACCATGTGCATCGGCGGTGGCATGGGGTATGCCATGTTAATGGAACGATAGAAAAAAGAGAAAGAAGGGGAGCCGCCCCTTCTTTCCCTATCCTTTTTACCAGTCTTTGAGGACGGGTGTGTGGGCCTTTTGCATATCCTTGTCCTTGAGGACATCGCCGGACTGTTCGTGCCTGAGACCCTCAAGGAGCATCTCGGCCTCTTCCTTTGTCATCGATTCAGGGGGACGGGGGGCCTTGTCGGGGCGTTGGGCTTTATCCTTGCCGGGCTGGGTCTGTTGCTCCTGTTTGGGGGCTGAACCCTTGTCTTTGTCTTCCTGACCCTTGTCCTCTTTCTGCTTGTCTTGTTGAGCGGAGTCTTTTTGTTCTTTGTCTTTGTCGCTGTTATTGTCCTTTTTGGTCTTGTCGTCTTGCTTGTTGTCTTTTTGATCCTGTTTTTGGTCTTGTTTCTGCTGATTCTTTAATTTCTCGGAGAGTTCCCTTATCTTTTTATCGGTGATTTCGTAATTCACCTTGGCATCCATGTCCTTTTCGTTAAGCTCTATGGCGCGTCTAAAGTATTGCAGGGATTGCTGGTAAAGCGAAAGAGCGCCGGAGGGGTCAGCCTGTTGCAGCTTCCTGGCCATCATGTATTTGGAGTTGCCGATATTGTAGTTGGCACGCATCTCAACCGTTGGGTCGTTGCTCACCAGTGACCTGGTGTAGTGATCAACCGCCTTGGTGTAGTCTCCCTTGCGGTAGGACTCCGCGCCGAGTTTAAAGTTTTGGGCGTCCGAGTCGGGTTTGTCCCTTGCCGCCCCGTAGAGGTCGTTATTGGCACACAGCGTAAGGATCAAAACGACCGTCCACATGACAGCCCTCATCAAACCACCCTCCTCTTATCGCTGGTGCAGCCGCACTTCTTATCGCTGGTGCAGCCGCACCTCTTATTGCTGGTGCAGCCGCACCTGCGCTCCCCCAACACGGCCTCCACAACCAACAATAATACTGCCACCGTCAGGGGAATCTGAAAGCGCTCGTCATAGCGTTTCCTCGTCTTTTCCTCGATGCCTTTTTTTTCGGACCTGGACAGCCTGTCCCTGTAGATGAGGTCAAGGCCGAGGTCTGCCCCGCCTGCCCTGACGTAGGTGCCACCGGTTGCAAGGGATATCTTCTTCAACGTCTCCTCATCCAGGGTCGTCTTGACGATGCCCCCTGCGGTGTCCTTAACAAACGTCTTTCCACCACTGTCATCGGCAACCTGGATGAGCTCACCCTCTTTTGTGCCAATGCCAACCGTGTATATGGCAATCCCTGCTGATTTGGCCTTATCTGCCGCATCCATGACGCCTCCCTCGTGGTCCTCGCCATCCGTTATCAGGATGAGGGTCTTGTCCCTGGAGGGGTTGCCGGCGTAGAGGTTAATGGCCTCCTCGATGGCGCTGCGTATGGAGGTGCCCCCCACGGGGATTGAGTTTACACTGAGGTCGTTTAGCGCAAACATAAAGCCCCCATAATCAACCGTCAACGGGGAAAAGACAAAGGCCTCCCCCGCAAAGCCAATCAGGCCGACGCGATCGCCCTTGAGGTTTTTAAGGAAGTCCCCGATGGCCAGCTTTGCCATCTGGAGCCTGTTGGGTTTGACGTCGGCAGCAAGCATGCTCTTTGACGTATCCAGGGCTATCAGGATGTCGCGGGAGTACTGCCTGACCTCCTCAAGGTGAAACCCCCACTGTGGCCTCATCAGGGCCAATGTGCAAGACACAAGCGCCGTGATCACCAGGGCCGCCTTTGTATGGCGCATCCTGGTACTCACAGAGGGGGACAGGGTCTTTAATAGCTCCCTTGCGCCAAACCCCTCAAGCGTCCTGCCCCTAAGCCTCACCGCCACCACGTAGAAGATGGTCAAGGCAATCACCAACCAAAGCGTATGCGCCGCTACTATAGAGCCAAATCTCATCTTGTTTTTTTATAGCACAAAGATAACCCCATGTCAAGTGGCAGGGTAAATTTTTATCCTTCAAGCTACAAAATACTCAATCTGCCAGGATGCTAAAACACAATCCCTTGTGGTAGAATACATCTATGGAGACACAGACATTAGAGAGAGACTTTGACCTGACAGAGATCATCAATGGGGTGGAGGTTATGGGGCCTAGTCCATTTGGAAAGCATCAGAGAATTAGCATGAGGATAGTGAGAAGAATAATATTACACTTGGAAAATAATAAATTAGGTGAGGTCTACGATGCCCCTCTTGATGTTATCCTCCAGGAAAATGTGCAGAAAGTACAGCCGGATATATTGTTTATAAAAAAAGAGAACATGGGTATCTTTCAGGACTGGATACGTGGTGTCCCTGATATGGTCTGTGAAATCGTAAGTAAAGGCTCACACGTTAAAGACACCGTAACAAAGAGGAAAATTTACGAACGCTATAAAGTACCTGAGTATTGGATAGTCTTTCCTGAGTTTGAGACCATCGAGGTGTTTACCATTGAAGGAGGTACCTACGAGCTTTTTTCTTTTGCCGAGGGAGAGGGCGTGGTCAAGTCCAAGGTCATTGAAGGGCTGGAGATAGACGTCAAGGATGTGTTTGAGGACTTCTCTTTTTAGAAAAAGGAGGTTGTCAATCGTACATTAATATGTGTAAGGTATTTTTATGACGCGCAGGGAATTTTTAGTCAATGGTTTTAGGGCTGGCGTGGTGTTGTTGGGGACGAAGGGGGTCTACAACACCTCACGGTACAATTTGGGGCTTGGGAGGGTAATGTTACAGGTTCCGACCTTGCCCTCTTCGTTTGAAGGGTTTAAGATAGGGTTGTTGAGTGATTTTCATAGTTCTGTGATTGTCAGTGAGGGGCTTATTTCGAGGTCGGCTCGGATGTGTATGGATGAGGCCCCTGACGTCATTGCCCTTACGGGGGATTTCATCACGGGGACAAACAAGGTCGGGGGTAGTGCCAAGGTCGCAATGGAGAGAGGCGCAAGGGGATACATCGACAGGTGCGTTGATGCCCTATCGACGCTCAGGGCGCCGATGGGGATTTACGGTGTCCTGGGCAATCACGACTTCTGGAGTGGCCAGGGCGCTGTTGATGCCATCTGTCAATCGTTTACCGAGCGGATTGGGGTGGTCTGGCTCAGAAACAAAAATGTTAGGATTCAGAGGGGTGACAAGTACATTTATATCCTGGGTGTTGATGACTACTGGCAGAATAGCTGCTCCCTGGTGGAGGCCTATCGGGGGGTAGATGCCGCGGCGGTGAAGATACTGTTGAGCCATAACCCCGACATTAACATCGAGATAGAATCGTCAAGAAAGAGGATAGACGTTGTTTTATCCGGTCATACGCACGGTGGACAGATAGTCTTTCCCTTTATTGGCGCTCCGTTTCTACCATCGACCTTGGGGCAAAAGTACATAAGTGGTGTCGTTAGAGACGGCGTCCGTCAGACTTACATTACCACCGGGGTGGGAGATAACATGTTACCGTTGCGTTACAATTGCCCGCCCGAGGTTGCTATTATAACGTTAAAATCCTCATAATCCTAATGTAGTCAGCAATTCTCAGTGAATTTGCTAATGCAAGGGTTTTGCTGTGAGCATGAAAAATATTTTTCGTAGAGATTCTCTGCCTTTTCTTTATCTTTGTCTTTTTCTTTTTCTTTGCCTTGACGATATGCAGTGATAACAGATATCATATATATGATGATAACGCCACAGGAACAACTTGAGATCATAAAGAGGGGCGCCTCTGAGATCATCCACGAGGCGGAGTTGCTGGAGAAGCTCAGGCTCAACAGGCCGCTGCGGATAAAGACCGGGTTTGACCCCACCGCCCCCGATATACACCTGGGACACACGGTGCTGATCGAAAAGATGAGACAGTTCCAGGAGCTTGGCCACGAGGTGACCTTCCTGATCGGCGACTTCACCGGCATGATCGGCGACCCAAGCGGCAAAAACGAACTGCGCAAACCCCTCACCAGCCAGGAGGTCAGCCACAACGCCGCCACTTATCGCCAACAGATATTCAAGATACTCGACGCCGACAGGACACACGTCCGCTTCAACAGCGAGTGGTTCTCGGCAATGAGCGCCATGGAGGTCGTAAAGTTAGGGGCGATGCAAACGGTCGCAAGGGTGCTTGAACGCGACGACTTCAAGAAACGCTTTGAAAACCACAACGACATCACACTCTTGGAATTCTACTACCCACTGTTTCAGGCCTACGACTCCGTACAGCTAAGGGCGGACGTCGAACTCGGCGGCTCAGACCAGCGGTTTAACCTCCTGATGGGCAGGACGATCCAGCGCCGGTGCAATCAACCCGAGCAGGTCGTCATCATGATGCCCCTGCTGGAGGGCCTTGACGGCGTCAACAAGATGTCAAAGAGCCTGGGCAACTACATCGGTATCAACGAGCCGGCAAAGGAAATCTACGGAAAGCTGATGTCTACAACGGACGAATTGATGCTCAGGTACTACGAGCTTTTAAGCCACGTCTCCGTCCAGGGACTCAACGAGCTAAAGAGGGGCATCGCGGATGGCTCCGTCCATCCCAAGAAGGCCAAGGAGGACCTCGCTATTGAGATCACGGAGCGGTTTCACTCAATGGCCGAGGCCATGAGGGTCCACGAGGAGTTTGACCTGGTCTTTAAGTCCAGGCAACTGCCCGAGGAGATCGAACAACGCGTTATAAAGTGGGTTAGCAATTATATGTGGGTGCCACAGATAATGAAGGATGCTGGTCTCACCGCAAGCACGGGTGAGGGCATGAGACTCATCAAACAGGGTGGGGTCGTCGTTGACGACGCAAAGGTCACAGACCCAAAGGCCACCCTGCCACAGGGTCAGTATTTGTTTAAGGTCGGCAAGAGAAGGTTCCTGAGGGTCAGGCCCAGCTAAGGAGCGATCTGACTCCAGCGACTCTAAGGAGTGTCCGATCTCAATGATGCTTAAGTTTTATGGCCAAACAACAGATATATATTACCAGGTAAGCTGGTATCGGCTGAGGTATTTTTTTACAACGGAGGTTGTTTTGATGAAGAGAGTAGTTTTGGTGGTGCTTGCAAGCATTGTACTGGCAGGCTGTGCGTCATATCATGATGCCTCGCTCCTTGATCCGCATCACAAGGGGTGTCATTATGAAGCTAACGTGGGTTGGGTCTGTGGTCACGATAAGGGCTACAGTATGACCACCGATGCGTGCTGCGATTATCCTGTGGACTACAGGACGAAGCTGCATGAGTATGAGGTTCCGGTCTATAGGTCATATACGTATTACCCTTACTATGGGCCTTATTATGACCCTTATTATCCGCATTATCCTTATTGAGGTGAGAGTTAATGAATAAGCGTGATTTGTTGAGAATTGTTGACTTTGTAGCTATAGCTATTTCGGTTGTTATCCTGTTGATGTTTATGAACGTCTTGCCCTCCTTTGGCGAGCAGGTTGAGGACAAGGGCAACATTTACATCGAGGAGGGAAGACCTGCGCTGCCACCCCCCGGTGCGCGTGTCGGGGAGAGGACGTTTCTGTATGATGGCCCAGATCGGCCATATATGAGGAAGTTTGTGGAGCCCGTCCCGCTTGACGTCTACAAGAGCGCCAATCCGATGGGCAACTTAAATGCCAATATGATATTCCTGGCAGACCAGCTCCAACGTAACGTGGATATGCACGACGTCAATCTCCCGCTTATAATCACATCGTTTCAGAACCTGGACGACCTTAAGGAGACAAACCGCCTGGGCAGACTCATAGCGGAGAGCCTGATCCACGAATTTCAGGTTAGGCGCTGGACGGTCATAGACATCAGGCTGGTGACAGACGTGATCATGAACGACAGCGGTGAGTTCTCTCTAAGCAGAGACATCAAAAAGGTAAAAGACCTGTACAACGTGGGCGCCATTGTCACCGGTACGTACAGCATAGCGGAGGACTGTATCGTGGTCAACGCCAGACTGATGAACATCAACACGGGAGTGGTGCAGTCCAGCGGACAGGTGGCAATCCCCTTTGGCGGCCTCGAGAGCCTTCTTCAGAAGTACACGCAGCCAAAGGGCATGAAGATAAGGGGAGAGAGCTTCGAAAAGTAACCTGATGAAGAAAATTCTGTTTTTAATCGTATTAATGTTGTTAAGCGGCTGTGGTGGTATGCTCAGTGAGGTATCCTCGACGTTTCGCTGCCGGGACAATGTTGCCTTTAATGACGACATCGTTACACGGCTGAAGCTCAAGGACGTCTTTGGTGAGGTGGCGGCTGAACTATGTGGCGCTTCTTGTGCCCAGGGGTGTCTGCCCAACACCCCAAGCTGTGTCGGTAAGACGATCCTCGTGACGGACTTTGTTGACATCGTGACCCTTATGCCACGAGGAGCAGGGCTCTTTATGAGCGAGTTGATGAGAAGCAGCATCAACAACACCTGCTGCTACAAGGTGATGCAGGGAGAGTTCAGGAGCTACTTCAAGCTCTCGCCAGAGGGCATGGTGGCCCTGACGAGAAACCCAAACGAAATAAAATTCCCCGAATACCTCCATAACGAAAGTATCGTGGGTACCTACAGGCTCACCGATGGCAGGTTGTATCTCTTCGTCCGCCGCATAAATGTGTATACGGGCAATATCTCCAAGTTCGTCACCAAAGAGATATCCTACAAGTGCCTCGGCGATACGATCATCACCTCCGTAAACTAAAATGCCCTCCCATACCCCCAACACAAGAAAAGAGAAAAGAGAAGAAAAAAAAGGGGCGGCTCCGCCCCCCTTTAGAACCCCCTGCAAGGGCACCAG
>JADFXD010000057.1 GCA_015233725.1 Nitrospirota bacterium
AGTCCTCTATTAATTCCTCAACCCTTCTTAACTCTTCAATATCCACTATAACCGCTGCTATATGTCCTTCGTGGTCTGTGATATATTGACTGATGTTTACAACCTCAACCGCCCGTTCTTGTTCTACCTGCGTAGACATATATACCTCCTATTCAATAATTAGGATATCAATATCATCCTTTATTATAGCATACAGCCAAGTCATTTGTTTGGTACTAAAGGGTGCATCAAAAAGTCATGGGTAGCTTGGTCAAAGAAAGAAGGGGAGGCTTTGCCTCTTTACCGCTCCAGGTCGCACCTGGCTCCCCTCAGACCCCTCCACAAGGGAGCACTGCCCCCTTGACGCGCCGTAATTGATACTCTTACCCATGAAAAATTGATGCACCCGTACTAATGTGCTTTCTCTCCTTAGAGTTTTTATGGTACAATTAGTCATGAAGGCTTTCATGATACTTGTTGGAGTGATGCTTTCTGGTTTGCTGATAAGCACGGTAGTGGCCGTTAACGCCGCCGATTCGTCATTCACCCAGGCGGACAGGGATCGGATAATTCGGATGGAAGATCGGATGACTCGGATGGAAGATGGCTTAAAGGCCTTAAACCAAAGGCTCGACGATAACCTCAAGGCCATCAACCAGAGGATTGATGATAGCCTCAAGGCCATCAACCAAAGAATCGATGCCACCAACCAGAGAATCGACGATCTCAAAGGGGTGATATATGTGCTGATCAGTGTAACAATGAGCAGTGTGCTTGTTATTGTCGGGTTCATCTTGTGGGACAGACGAACCACCCTGGCCCCTGTGGTACGCACCACCAAGGAACTTGAGGCTCGGACAGAGAGGCTGGAACTCATTATTAAAGAAAAAGCCGAGAAAGACCCGGAGCTTAAAGAGGCCTTAAGACACGCGGGGTTGTTGTAACCACTCCTGGCCTTGCTTGCATTATTCAGCGTCTTTAGGCTCTTTTTCGGACACACTAAGATATCCTTACTTGCTCACATTATGTAACGACATCACAACATTACCCTGAAAGGTATTATACGCATAGCATCAAAATTAATGCAATATGACGTTTAGTATAGATATGTAGGTATTTTAATATATTAGGGGATTGTCGGCAACCAGGATTAAGCAGATGAGAGGATTTAGTTGGAAATGTTAGTTTTTTAGAATGATGATAACCATAAGGGTCATGGTAGCACTCCATTCAAACGTGGTCACATTGCTGCAGCATAGTAACAATGGCATATTATGAGGTATAGAAATGGCTTAAATCCTGGCAACCACGGTTGATTGTGGTGCTACCTTCTTTCTCTCCTTAGAGTTTTTTATGGTACAATTAATCATGAAGACTTTGATGATGTTTTTTTGCATGATGCTTTTTGGTTTGCTGATAAACCAGGCAGTAGTCGTTGAGGCTGCCGATTCGTCATTCACCCAGGCGGACAGGGACCGGATACTCCGGCTGGAGATCAGGCTGGAAGATGGCTTAAAGGCCTTAAACCAAAAGATCGATGACGATTTAAAGGCCACCAACCAAAGGATCTACGACGGCCTCAAGGCTGTCAACCAAAGACTCGACGATAACCTCAGGGCCATCAACCAGAGGTTTGATGCCATCAATCAGAAGTTTGACGAGATCAGAGGACTGATGTACGTAATACTCAGTGTAACAATGAGCGGCATGTTTGTTCTTGTCGGGTTCATCTTATGGGACAGACGAACAACCCTGGCACCTTTGGCAAGAACCACTAAGGAACTTGAGGCTCGGGCAGAGAAAGCAGAGAAACTGGAACTCGCAATTAAAGAAAAAGCCGAGAAGGATCCAGAAATAAAAGAGGCCTTGAGACACGCGGGGTTGTTGTAAGCTAAAGCCTGCGCAGTAAGGGGTCAAGGGGGCCAGGGGCGTGCCTTGAGCGATAAAGAAGCAGCGCCGCCCCCCTTTTTTTTTCTTGGGGCCTTACTCGATCAGCGCTATAGCCTTGTCGAGCCTCTTGACGGAGCGCTCCTTGCCCACCAGCTCAATGACCTCAAATATGCCCGGACTAACGGTGTTGCCCGTGATGGCCACTCGCACCGGCTGCGCTATCTTGCCCAATTGTACCTCAAACCTGGACATCATCTCTACAAACATCCGCTCGATCTCCGCGGCCCTGAAGTCCTGCAACTGCTCAAGGGCGTCCCTCACCGCCAGGAGATAGACCCTGGATGCCTCGTTTATGAACTTCTTGGCGGCCTTTTCGTCGATCTCCACGTCCTGCGCGATGTAGTATCTCAACGAGTTGGCCAGCTCGCTAAGTGTCCGGCAACGCTCCTGCAGGGTCTTTATGGCGGCGCTGAACCACACCGGATCAAGGGCGCTGCAATCAACCCCCTGAGCGCTGACAAATGGCTCTACAAGCGGTATAAGCTCATCAGGGGAAGCACTCTTGATATACTCGGCGTTAAGCCACAGTAGCTTTTCGGGATTAAACACGGCCGAGGACTTGCCGACGTTGTCAAGGGAGAACTTCTCCGTCAGTTCTCTTATGCTAAAGACCTCCTGGTCACCGCTTGACCATCCCAGACGCACGAGGTAGTTAAGCAGCGCCTGGGGCAAGTACCCCATGTCGCGATAGCTCTGAACCGACGTTGCCCCGTGCCTCTTGCTCAACCTGCCCTTGTCGGCGCCGAGGATCATGGGCAGGTGGGCAAACAGGGGCGGCCTCTTGCCAAAGGCCTCGTATATGTGTATCTGCTTTGGCGTGTTGTTGAGGTGGTCATCACCCCTGATGATATGGGTTATCCCCATCTCCAGGTCATCCACCACCACTACAAAGTTGTACGTGGGCGTGTCATCAGAGCGCATGATGATAAAGTCATCCAGCGTGGAGTTATCAAAGACAACCCTGCCCTTGATAAGGTCATTCACAAGCGTTTCACCCCTGAGCGGCATCTTAAACCGCACCGTTGGTTTTATAAACCCCTCGGGATGCTTTATGTTTCTGCACGTCCCGTCGTACCTGGGCGGCCTGCCCGTTGACAGGGCCAGCTTCCTCTTCTCCTCCAGCTCCTCGCTTGAGCAGTAGCAGTAGTAGGCCATGCCTGCATCCAGTAACTGTCGCACATGTTGGTTATACAGCTCCGACCGCTCCGTCTGTCTGTAGGGGCCATCGTCCCAACTCAACCCCAGCCACCGCAAGCCATCAAGTATCGCCTCTATGTACTCGTCGGTGGAACGACCCCTGTCGGTATCCTCTATCCTTAGTATAAATTTCCCGTTGTAGCGCCTGGCAAACAGGTAGTTAAACAGGGCAGTCCTGGCCCCACCTATATGAAGGTATCCCGTGGGCGATGGCGCAAACCGTACCCTTACATCCTTAAACAAATCTGCCTCCTTACTGTGAAATACTGGTCTGTATATTTTTCATTGCCGCAAACAGCAACCAATTGTACAATTATATTATATTATAGATAATAACAGAATTGTCCGCCCATTGGATATACAAAAATTTGAGAAGCCAATAGTTCAGGTATGAAATAAAGTATTGTGTATAAGCATGAGCTGTGAACAAGGTATGATGGGGTCAAGGGCACTTCTTCGTGGCCGGGGTGCCTCACCCCTGCCCTTGCAGGGGGGGTCCAGGGAAGTACTGGCGCCGCCCCCCTTCTTTTTTTTATTTGAATTCGTATCTGAAGTTGACATCAGCGCCCAGGCGTCCGAGTTCGTTTCTTTCACCCAGGAGGGAGATGTTTCTATTTAGCAGGTACTGGGCCTTTATCGTATCGCCCTTTGTGGAGGTGGTTGTAACGGATAGGTTTAGCTTGTCTTTGAGGAATTTCTTGGAGATTGTAATCTGAGGGGTGATAGTGGATTTGTCCTCGTCGTAGGAGGGGGTTAGCTGAATCCTGCTAAGGCCTCCGATTGTTTTTAGTCTTTCTTCTATGAGGCTCTGGTATTTTGTTGTCAGGAGGGTGGAGGTTCCGGCATCGGAGAGGAGGCTAAGGATGCCCTTTTCCGTCAGGACTGGGAAGGATGAAAGCGCTATGTTGGCCTTTGTCAGTTGACCATCCATGATGAGGCGGATGTCGTAGCCGCGCACTGTGGTCTCAGCCAGGACGTTGATAAAGGGGTCAAAGCCTTCTTGCCCTGTGAAGTCAACGCTGGCGTGGATGAGGTCAAATTCGCCTTTTTGCAGGAGCACCTTTCCCCTGTCTGTCTGTATGCGGCCATAGAGGATGGGATTGGAGGCCGTGCCCTTTACCAGGAGGTCTACCTTGAGCATTGATTCTATGACGTTGTTTTCTATGGCAATGTTGTCGTTGCCATAGAGGTTGACGTTTAGTTCCAGGGTCTTAAACGTGGTCAACCTTGTCAGCGGGGCAGACGTGTTGTTGGCAAGTATCAGTTCCTGGAGGTAGAGGTCTTTGGTGTACCTGGCCTTGGTTATCTTGATAGAGCCTGAGAGGGTCTGTTTTTTTAGGTTGCCGCTGTAGTACAGGCTGCCATCGAGGTATGCCTTAAAGCCGTCGTTGATGTATGCCGGCATGTTTTTAAGATTGCCTTCCATGTAGAAATTCCTGATACTGAGGCCATCAAGATAGACCACTCCGTTACTTTCCAAGGCGCCGCCCCCAAAGTTTGTCTTTAGAGATTTCACGACACACCTCTTTACGTCGCAATACATGTAGGCGCTGATATCATTAAAGTAGTGCCGGATGTTTGTGATCCCCAACGTTGCGCCTTTTATATCGATGCCACCGGTGAGTTGGGGTCTTTGCCAGTTGCCAACGATAGAGAGATCAACATCGGCCTCCCCGTTTAGCCAGCTTATCTTGTCTGAGAGTCCCCTTAGCAGATTCAGCTTGGGTTTGCCCGATATTGCGAGGTTGTACGACCTCCCCGCTACCAGCGAACCGGTGAGGTGTATGGAGGTCTGCCCCGTTGTCAACACAAACGAGTTTACCTTTACCTCCCTGCCATCTAAGGAGACATCAATTGGGGCAGTATTAGAAAATGCCTGTTCATAGGCAGCTCCCTCAATCGTTGACATCAATAGTCTTCCCTTAAGCCTCTGTGCGTTGCCGGAGAAGGAGAATCCACCCTGGGCAGTAAGCCTTAGGTTCTGGGGCAGGTTTGGGGCTAATCTCTTGGCTAATTGAGCATAGTCGTTGCGTTTTATAGTCCCCTCAAGTGACCACGGCATATCCTTGGACAAGAGAGCCACCTTGGCGTTGACGTTGACGTTGCCATCCAACATAGCGGCCTTGAGGGTTAGCCCATCGCTGGTAAGCCTTACCGTAGCCGCGCCAGAGACGCTATTTGTTGTCTTTGTCCCCTTGGCCCAGGCCTCTAGCACAAGGGATGGCTCTGCCGGTGTGCCCTCGCCAGAGAACTGGCACTGTAGTGTTGGGCCTCCCCAGAGCGTGGATATCCACCCCTGTTGTGTCTCTCCCTGTTGCGTCTGCGGCAACGGGGCATAGGGGATGTCCTTTTCGTTTATCAGGCAGCCCTCGGAGGTGACCTTGTATCGTGCCTGTTGCCAGTTGTCCCCCGCCATGCCTTTGAAGAAGACACCTATACTGGCGCTTACCTCTGAGGCATCCGTCTTCAGGGTCAATCGCTGAAGGGTCAGCGCCTCATCGCGGTATACAAATAAACAGTGTAAAAGCCCCGCGGGATAGCCGGCAACCTCCAGCGACCTGACGTCAATATCGCCGGCGTACCTGAGACCCTCCAGAGGCCCCGAGACGCTAAAGGTGGTGTTTAATTTACCAAGTATTTTGGGGCCGTTTATGCCGCCTCCCTTGAGGAATCCCTGTGACAGGCCCTGTACATCGGCCTCTCTTACGGCAACATCAAAGGCCAGCGCCGGTTGGTTGAAGTCAAAGATGTGCTTGACGTCCTTGAAATGCACTGCTCCGGCAAAAGAGGCGTTGCCTGCATACGTGAGGCCGGTACCGTCTCTTACCTCCAGCAGCTCGCGACTGTAACGCAGTTGTGTCTGTAACGCGGTGAAGTCAATGCCCCAGAAGTTGCCCTTATCCAGCCTGACAGTGCCACTGATGAGCGGGAATTCCCCCGTGCCCGTTATGTTGCCCGTAAATCCCCCGCTGCCGGTTAACCTGTTGGTAGAGGGTTTGGTCAGGTCGACGATATCTCTCGTGTTTAGGTCAACATTCATCTGAAGTTTATTGGAGTTCAAATCGAGTACGCCGTTGCCCCTGCCCTGGGAGTATTCTGTCTTTGCGACGATGTCGTGGAGGTCTACCACGTGGTTAACGATGTCAACCCTGCCTGAGACCTCGTTGACCCTCTTGAGCAGGTCTGCGTTGTTGAGCCTTGCTGCCTTTTGGGCAGCGGGGGTTGTTTTATAGACAAACCCGGAGCTAGGATTAAAGACCGGCCCTCTTGAGTAGACGCTTCCTCGTACCTTGCCGGGGGAGAGGCCGGGGTCCCATTTTATGAGTTTAAAGACTGGTTTACTGTCCACGTCCTCGGCCTTGATATCCACGGTAAAGGTCTTGACAACGGGCATATCCAGGGTCACCTCACCCTGGGCATTGCCGTTGTAGAGTCTGGCATCCTTGGTGATGAATCTCAGAGTGGGGCCATCGTAGATGACCTTGCAGGAGAGGCTGTCGGTTTCCACGCCATAGAAGCTGCCCTTTTTTAGCGTTGCGTTGGCCTCCCCCCGGAGATTTTTTATTTGTCCCCCGAGGCTGCCATTTAAGTTGCCCTTAAAGCTGACGTCTCCAGTGATGGGTTCTCTTTCGCCGATCAACTCCAGCAACGTCTCAACGTAGAGGCTGCCGCCAACGGAGAGGGCCAGTTGCAGCCCCCTTGCCGTATCGTAATCCACGGGGCCCTCGACTGAGACCTCGCCTGCCCCTGGGTTTTTCAGGCCCAGCAGGCGCTTGAGGTACGCCATCTTGACGGATGCCCTGCTCTGGAGCACGACGCTATCTACCTCAGACTTGCCCCTGAGCTTGCCCCTGCCCTGGATATCCAAGCCATCTGATTTTAACGATACCTCCTCGATGTCGTAGGCAATATCCTTAGTGGAGGTGGCCTTGAGCCTGAGGGCGATGGTCTTGAATTTCAGCCTTTCGTGGAACCTGGGTTTGAGAGCATCTGAATAAAGCGTCAAGTCAGCGAGGTTTAGTCTAAGGCCGGCCATGCCTGGCAGCATCTGCCCCTTAAGCCCATCCAGGGACAGATCGATATCTTTAGCGCCATTGTGGAGCTTCAGAGACATGCCCCTGAGGCTTAGGGAGCGTAGTTCGACCGAGAGGCCTATTTTCTTCTGAGGCGGTTTCTTCTTTTGTCTGTCTATGACCTCCTGTACGTATGACAGCGAGGTATCTACAGCGAGATTGGCCACAAAGACCTTCTGTAACACGAGCTTGTTATACAATAACGGCAGGAGGCTGACGTATACATCAGCGGAGCCAAGGTAGAGCAGGCGTTTCTTAGTCGCCGCAGGTCGCACCTGCCTTTTGTCACTGGCCACGGTTAAGCCCGTGAGGTGTACGGAGGGGGGAAAGAGGACAATACGCGCCTCGTCAATGTTTACGTCCCTGTCCAGGAGCTTCTTTAGTTGTGAGACGAGCTCCTCTTTAAGCCGCCCGCTGGCATAACGATAGGAGACACCACTCAGATACGTCAGCAACAGCACTACTACGAGGGCTGTTAAGACACGCCTTAATTTAACACGTCCCACAACTGACCCATTACGTCCAGTAGCGTCTCTGTGTCAACGGTCCTCTTTTGCGCTGCCGGACGCTCCTGCCCCTTTACCGCTGCAGGACGCTCCTGCCCTGTGACAAAGAATACGTTATGGGCTATCTCCATCTCCGTATTGACCCGTGCCATCATGATATCCAGGGCGTTGTTGGAGAACACGCTTGCGATGTCGTATAACAGCCCTATTCTATCGGTTGATATGGTTTCAAACACTGTATATCGTCTTGAGGACTCGTTGTCCACTTCTAAAAACGGGGTGATCCTGGTATCTCTGCGGGGGTATTTCCTGAGGGTAAGAGGGGTGCTCTTTGGCGGGCTCTTTGGCGTACATACCTGCCTTAGCTCTGTCTCTATGAGTTCATCCATGCCCTCCCACCAGAGGTCCATATAGTTTGAGACCTGAAGCCTGTCTATGACATAGCCCTCCGTGCTTACAAACGTGCGCAGGGAGAGGATATTGAGCGCCCGCAGAGACAACACGCCAACGATGTCACTGAGCAGCCCCCCCCTGTCCCTGGCCAACACGGTTAGTTCCGTGGCGTTGCCAACCCTGTGCTCCACGCTCAGGGCAAACCCTGATACCTTAAGCGGCCCCAGGAGTTCAAACTCCCGGAGCGCCTTTTGGGCAACCGTAGTCTGGAGGTAGCGCCTGGGCATTGTATCGATAAAGGCCATGATCTCCTCTCTGCGGTGGTCGCCACCGATGTATGTCTCAATATATTTGTGTGGTTGTTGGTCGATACCCCTGAAGTGCTTGATTAACCTGTTGTATAGCGATATGACAAGCGATTTTCTCCAGTCGGTAAAGAAGTCCGGGTTGATGGCGGACATATCGGCGTAGGTGACAAGCAGGAGGGCGTTTAAGAGGTTTTCGTCCCGGATGTCTTCTGCCAGGCTTACGATGGTGTCGTGATCGTCTATGTCCTTTGTAAAGGAGCTGCGCGATAGGAGCAAGTGGTTTTTGACGAGGAACTCAACGATGTCCCTCTGTGATTTATCCAGTTGCAGTCGCTCCAGGACGGGTTTGATCCTTACGTAGCCCTTTGTGCTGTGTAATCTCCCCATTGCCTTTCCGATGTCGTGAAATAAAACGGCCATGTATAATATTTCCTTGTCTTTAAAACTATTATATATCAACGACACAACTTTATCATAGCCTCCGGTAGCGGCGCTGAGTCCCTGCAGGGTCTTTATGGCAAGCATGGTATGGGCATCAACGGTGTATATATGATACGGCTCGGAGACGACAAGTAATCGCAGCGGGGCAAGCTCCGGGATAAGCCTGCCCAGGACGCCGTCGTCGAGCATCATCTGTAGCGGGGCGTGGGGTGCCTTGCACTTGAATACCTCCATCAACCTGCTGATTGCAGCCTGTGAGGTTCTGACCTCCCTGTTGATCAAGGATGCGTGTTTTCGTATCAGGGCTGTCAGGTGCTTGGTAAGCCCCTTGCCGGTCTTTGCGCTTAAGAGGTAGGCGTCGATCAGGGTGTGCGGGTATCTTTTAAATGTCTCCTCGTCGTTTAGCATTATCTTGTTTTGAGACAGGGAGAATAGGTTGTCGATGCGGATGGTTCTTGTCTTTCGTGGGAGGCTTACAAACATTGAACCCGCTATGTTTCTTATCTTTTCGGTTATAGTCTTTATGGTGGCGGCCCTGAGATAATAAGAGCGCAGGAGGCGTTCAGCGGCGCTAAAGTACCTTGTATCGCCAATGCCCAGGAGTTTTGCTGTTGGTTGTTGGTCGTTAAAGGACAGGATGTCAGCTCCGTGGGTGGTAGCATGTTGTCCTGTGGTTGACAGATGCAGGGCAATGCGGACCTTGAGTAGAAAGTCGTAGGCGTTGAGCAGTCTTTTATAGTCGCCCTTTGAGAGGACCTTTGCGAAGTCCCTAATCGATTTAAAGTGCAGGGCTATCCTGGATAACCACAGAGCCTCGTGTACGTCCCTGAGTCCACCGCCGGAGTCCTTTACGTTGGGTTGCAACAGGTATACCGACGTACCGAATTTCCTGTTTCTATCGCGGTGTTCCTGTAGTCTCAGGGCAAAGAACTCCCTCTGGTTTTTAAATAGTAGTTCGGGTAAGACCCTGCCTTTAAATGTCCGTTGCAGGTCTGTATCTCCGGCGAGAAAACGTGTATCCAGGAGCGAAGTTCTTGTGCGCACATCCTTCAATCCCTCCTCGATGCACTCCTGAGGCGTCCTGACACAGTGACTGATATCGATGCCGCTGTCTAGCAGGCGATAATAGATGTCCTCGATCAGGGCAGTGTCGCCCCTGTCTCTGACCAGGAACATGAGATCGATATCCGAGTTGGGGGCCAGCTCGCCCCTGCCATACCCCCCCGTTGCAAAGACCGCAAAGCAGGAGTGTCCTGCAGCGGGCAAGAGGCAGGAGCGTCCTGCAGCGTCAAAGAGGCAGGAGCGTCCTGCAGCGGGCAAGAGGCAGGAGCGTCCTGCAGCGTCAAAGAGGCAGGAGCGTCCTGCAGCGGTAAAGAGGCAGGAGTTTGACAGAGCGTCAAAGGGGCAGGCTGCGCTTGACTCAGCGGGAGAGGGGCAGGTTCTTTGGGAGTTGTTGATAGCATCTGCTACGGTGCCGCGAACAAACTCATCCATCTTCCGGCTGTGATATCTGACGATGTCGCACCCTCGATGGCCGGCCAAGAGCAACAGCTTGATCTCTTCGTTAAAATCCATAGAAATTGGCAAGGGGGGAAGAACCTTATCTCAGGGGGTTTCCCCCCCTTGTGTTGTCCCTCCCCCCGCGGAAGATTGACCCGCTACCTCCTTCAAGGTTGCTTCGCTCCCTTGATCCCTATTGTTAAGGGTTGGAGAATGAGTCCTTATGTCCATAACTGCTACATTCGTGTTAAACGCCGTATATTGCCTGCACTATGAAGAGCGTTATTAGTCCTTCTTCGGGCTTGCCGCTGGAGTTGCCTTTGGCTCTTCCTTCTTCTTCGTGTCTTTCTTTACTTCTTCTTTCTTAGCTGGGGCTGGTGATGGCGATGCGTCCTTCTTGGGCTCGTCAGCAAATACCGCTGTGTTGAGCGCTAAGGCAAACAGTACCGCTAACAGTGTTGCAAATAGCCTTTTCACGTTAAACTCCTTTTCTATTGAGTCCGTCTCTGAGATTTAATCTCAATTAACCGTTTATTTCCACGTGACTTACAGTGGAAGCCGCTGTCTTCTTTGCTTTCTTGTGCTTTTTCTTCTTCTTGGCCATCATCTCTGTTGCATGCACCGGCTTAACCGTTACAATCGACTTCTGGGCTGTGGGTACAGATGCAAACGCCGTTACAGTCAACGCAAGTGTAAACACTACTGTTGCAACTAACGCTATGAACTTACTCATGTTATCTTCTACCTCACTTGTTTAACTATTTTTTCTCGTCAGCTGGTGCCGGGGCTGGTGCTGCTGGTGCCTCTGCTGCCGCTGCCTTTTTTGCCTTCTTCGCCTTATGTTTCTTTACATGCTTCTTTGCAGGCTGCTCGGCTGCTGGGGCTGCTGGAGCTGTCGATGCTGCTGGCTCCTCTGCATAGCCAATCAGGCTTAAGGAAAGACTAAGTGCTACTGCTGCCATTAATGCTAATAACTTCTTCATAATTGTCACCTCCTTTTATAGGTTAATTATATTCTCTAAAAGTCTTATACTTTTGAGTCTTGCAGTGTTACTGCAAGTGATACTATAGTTAATGCAACTTTCTTGCCATAATGAAACTACTCAATGCAAAAGGGTTTATATAAATTCTGAGGTTACGAAGCCTCCCCATTTAGGGAGAGGTATCCTCAAATGGGGAGATTCCCTGAGTCGTCAGTCTTTAAAGAAGCTCCCAATGATAAAGACTCCAAAGGCTACAAGCACAATCGTGCCTCCGCTTGCTATGTCAAAGTAGTACGACAACAGCAGTCCCGAGATCACAGACAGCAACGAAAACACTACCGACAAGAGCAAGGTCTGCTTAAAGCTCTGCGCAAACTGCATGGACGTCAGGACGGGGATGACCATCAGGGCGCCAATTAAGAGCATGCCCACAACACGAATGCAGGCCGATATCGTTACCGCCGCAAGCACCACGATGATGATGTTGAAGTTCTTGGGTTGTATACCGCTTGCCTGTGCGTATTCCTCGTCAAAGGAGGTCGAAAACAGCGGGTTGTACAGGACGATTATGACGCCTATAACAACAACGGCCAGTATGAGGATATACCTCAGGTCCCGTGTTGTCACGGTAGTGATACTGCCAAAGAGGAAGCTGAACAGGTCTACGTTAAACCCTTTTGCCAGGCTGATAAGCACTACCGCCAGGGCCATCCCCGCCCACAGAAACAGCCCCACGGCAGACTCCCCGTAGACCTTGCCCTTGCTCTTTAGCCGCTCAATCCCAAAGGCCGTACACACCGACACCAGCATGGCCCAGAGCTCCGGATACGTCCTTGTCAACAGCCCCAGTGCCACACCAACCAACGATACGTGCGCAAGCGTATCCGCCATCATCGAGTAACGTCGGATGACCAGATACGTCCCTATCAACGGGGCCATCACCGCTATGACGATCCCAGCGGCAAATGCCCTCCGCATAAAACCCAGCTCAAATATCTCTAACACTATAGTGTCTCTTATAATCGTTCAGCCACAATGGATTAAGAAGAGAAGCATGAGACCCTCTAACCTGTCTACTCTTCTTTCTAATAACCTTTGCATCGCTCTATACCCCTCCCTCATACTTTTTTATGATAACATGCCTCATGACCGTTTGACAACAGCTCCGTGATTCTGATTCCTCACCGTGAATTTGTAGGGTTAGGGGAGGGTGCCTCGATGGAGAATAAATTCACCCTGTATTTGAGGGTGTGGAAACCGTGGTTGTGTTTTAGGCATTGAGGGTGTATAATAAATTATGGCATTGACGCTACCAATAAACGTGTATGAGGACTTTGAAGAAGGTCTCGGTTATGAAAAGGCCAAGCGTGTGGTACAGGCCTTTGAGACAGCGATCGCGGATATCACCGACTACAAGTGGAAAACCAACAAGGAAGAGATATTGTCTGAGGTGAGAAAAGAGTTCGCGGATGTTAGAAAAGAATTCGCGGAGGTGAGAAAAGAGTTCGCGGAGCTGAAAAAAGAGATGGACAGGAGGTTCGCTGAGGTGGACAGGAGGTTCGCTGAGATGGATAAGAAATTCTCCGAGTTGATAGAGAAAAAGTTCGCGGAGGTGGATAGGAAGTTTGCCACAAAAACTGACCTAGCCTTGCTTGAAAGCAGAATAAACGAGCGATTTACTCGCCTTGAGGGTAAAATGGACGGTGAGTTTAAGAGACTCGAGGGTAAAATGGACGGTGAATTCAAGGCCATACGCCTTGAGATGAAGATATTCTTTCTGCTTATCGCCTTATTGATCCTTGCCACCAATCCCAGGACGCTTGACATGATAGGCAAGGTATTGGGCCTTGTGAAGTAGAGCGAGAACCCCCAATTGCAATCTTCCCTGCCATGACACCGCATAGAGAAAAATCATTGACAACAAAACAACCATTGCGCTACGGTACTTTTAATGGAGAATAAATACTACACCCTGTATTTGAGGGTGTGGAAACCGTGGTTGTGTTTTAGGCGTTGAGGGTTTATAATAAATTATGGCATTGACGTTACCAATAAACGTGTATGAGGACTTTGAAGAAGGTCTCGGTTATGAAAAGGCCAAGCGTGTGGTACAGGCCTTTGAGACAGCGATCGCGGATATCACCGACTACAAGTGGAAAACCAACAAGGAAGAGATATTGTCTGAGGTGAGAAAAGAGTTCGCGGATGTTAGAAAAGAATTCGCGGAGGTGAGAAAAGAGTTCGCGGAGCTGAAAAAAGAGATGGACAGGAGGTTCGCGGAGGTGGACAGGAGGTTCGCTGAGATGGATAAGAAATTCTCCGAGATGATAGAGAAAAAGTTCGCGGAGGTGGATAAGAAGTTTGCCACAAAGGCTGACCTGGCCTTGCTCGAAAGCAGAATAAACGAGCGATTTACTCGCCTTGAGGGTAAAATGGACGGCGAGTTTAAAAGAATAGACGGCGAATTCAAGGCCATACGGCTTGAGATTACCCGCCTCGAAGTTAAGATGGACGGCGAATTTAAGGCCTCGCGCCTTGAGATGAAGATATTCTTTCTGCTTATTGCCTTGTTGATACTTGCCACCAATCCCAGGACGCTTGACATGATAGGCAAGGTATTGGGCCTGGTGAAGTAGAGCGAGAACCCCCTGCAAGGAGCCAGCCCCCTTGACGACCCCATCCTGCGACACCCCTTGATGTACAATTATCTCTTGTTCACTGTACATGCCTAAAATAGCTTTGAGCGAAGGTCGGTTAGTGGAAACATTGGGCCGGGGTCTAATTTTCTATCTGGTGCGATGTCGTCGTGTCCAAGGACATCCTTTATGTCGGGATATTCTTGCTTGATTAGGCGACACAGCTCAAGCACTGCCTCTACCTGGGCATCCGGGTAGGGCATCCAGAGGCGGCTGGTCTTTTCATGTTTGTGCGTTGCCTCCAGGACGTCCTTTGCCGCGACCGGTTGGTTGAGTTCATTATGGAGGGAGCCCTCCGGTGCCTTATTCACATAGCCGGCATTTATAGTCTCAATGCCTATGGCGTAGCTGTTTAGTCCCTCGAGTCCCTTCCAGGAGCTTTTACCTGCGTGCCAGGCGGCGTCATTGAGCGAAACGAGCTGCTCTGTAGTACCATCCCGATCTACTACAAAGTGCGCGGATGTGTTTTTAGGCGTCATGAAGAAGTCAATAACACCCTTGAATCTGATGTCAACGGTATAGTGGATGATGATGTACTCAAGGTGTCCCTTGAGCCTGTTGGCATAGACGTTGGGCGACAGCTTGCCCTTAAAACAGGGCGTGATTAAGCCCTTTGTCTTGTCCAGTTCCATCGTAGTTCTCCTTCTTAAATTATGTGTATTTCGATTGGTAAAACCGGCCTTGTCTTAGTGCTGATGACTGAGGGAGCTGACCTTTCTCCCGTAGGCCTCCTCTATCAATTGATCGTGTGTGAAGTCGTTGGGGGGGCCGTGGCAGAACATCCGCTTGTTCAGGCACATGATGTTGCTCACCTCCTTGGAGATGACCCCTATGTCGTGGGAGACAAAGAGGATGGTGATACCAAACTGGCTGTTGAGATGCTTCAGAAAGGCATAAAACCGCTCCTGCGAGACGATGTCAACGCCCACGACGGGTTCATCCAGTATGAGCACCTCCGGCTCTCCGGCAAGGGCGCGGGCGATAAAGACCCTCTGCCGCTCCCCCCCTGAGAGCGTCCCGATGAGACGCTTGCTGTGGCCATCCACCTCCGTGATCATCATGGCCCGTTGGATGGCGTCGCGGTCATCTTTCTTGAACCGCTTAAATAGTCCCATCCTGGCTGTGCGTCCACTGGACGTTATCTCGTAGACGGTGGTTGGAAAGTAATACCCCTGCTGTGTTGCCCTCTGGGAGACGTAGCCGATCTTAAACCGCTCCCTGAAGGCGCTACCACGCTGCCCAAAGAGTCTGATCTGGCCGCTGGTGGGGCTGAGCAGGCCGAGGATGATCTTTAAGAGGGTGGTCTTGCCGCCGCCATTTGGGCCTATGATGCCCAGGTAGTCGCCCTTTTCTACATACAGGCTGACGCCTTCAAGCACCCTGGTGCCGTTGTAATCGAAGCACAGTTGGTCGATCTCTATGCACGGTCCACGTTTCATTTGCATGATAGGGCGAGGCGGAGGTTTTTGAGGTTGTCTTGCATGATGGCGATATAGTCCTTGCCGTTTCTGACGTCCTCTGTGGTCAGGCCCTCACAGGGGTTAAGGGGCAGGGTCACAGCTCCTGTTTCGGAGGCCAGGGCCTGGGCAATCCTGGGGCTGACCAGGGACTCAAAAAAGATGTACCTGATACCCTTGGTCTTGACGAGCCTTGATATCTGACCAAGGGTGTGTGCGGAGGGCTCATCGATTGACGATATCCCTGCCAGCGGGATGGTCTTTAGGTTATAGCGCTGTGCCAGGTAGCTGAAGGCATTGTGGGTCACGACTATCTCGTGGTGTTGGCAGGTCTTTAGGCCCTCTCTGAAGTTGGAGTCCAGGGTGGTCAGTTTTTTTATATACTCGTCCGAGTTTTTCTTATAGGTGGTTTCATTTTGCGGGTCTAGCTTGCTGAGGTTGTCTCTGATGAGTCTTACTTCCTCTATGGCCAGCACGGGGTCTAGCCAGAAGTGTGGATCGGTGTGTTTGTTGAGTTGGCAGGCCATGCACAGGGTGGTCACGCCCTTGGTCTGCAGGTCGCCCTGGAGTTTTTGTGCCCAGGGGTCAAGTCCCCCACCATTGAAGATAAACAGCCTGGAGGCAAAGGCATTTTTGATATCCATAGGTCTTGGTTCAAACTCGTGTGGTTCAACACCCGTTGGGGTGACGTTTGTCACCTGCACGAGGTCGCCTCCCACCTGCCTCGCGAAATGGGCAAGGGGGTAGAAACTTGCCGTGACCCCGACCTCAGCCATCGCAAGTCCATAGCTCAGGAGCAATATCACAGTCAAAAAAACGGTTCTCTTCATAAACACACTATATCATTAGACTATAATTAAATCAACCGGTATCTGTCAAGGAGATTGAAAAAGAGGACACCAAAAGAAGAGAAGAAGGGGGGCGGCTCCGCCCCCCCTCAGACCTCCCCTGCAAGGGCACCAGTGCCCTTGACCCCGTAATTCTCAATCCTAATTGTCATCCTAAATAGGTAAGGTCACTGATAGGAAATATAGTTGTAATATCTTTATACAATAAAAAAATGCTACAATCAAATAATCAAGAGAGGTTATTGATATGACAGAGAAGAAAGATAAACTAAGGGATTTAATAGCCGCTATCCTGAGCAAGGCTGGTAAGACGGCAAAGGTAAAGTTGGCAAGGCTTGTGCTGTTTGCGGAGATTGAGCATTTTAAGAGGACCAGGACATCTATTACGGGACTGTACTTTATCCGATTACAGATTGGCCCTGTAATTGCCTTCTTTGATGAGGTTCTTGAGGAAGGTATATCCTCCCTTTGGGATAAGAAAATAACCTTCATCTATATGGAGAAATATAAAACGCAAGAATACATCCCCTTAAGGGACTTCTATTTACCGGATGATATGCAAAGGACAGTGGATAGTGTTGTGGACACTTATGGAGAGAAGACGGCAACTGAACTGTCAGTCTTGTCCCACAGGTTACCGGCATGGCTCTACTCAGACCCGGACAATGTTATTCACACAGCCGAATTAGCGCTTGATACAGAAGAAGAGTATTTTGCTATGTTGGACATGCTGGAAGAAGACGACACGTATGACGAGCTGCTGGAAGAAGAAGTTTCACGAGTCTTATATAAATCTTAAAGAAAAACTCGATCCAAAGTTGATCGAAGCGATAAACAATAAAGAAGAACTTATCTTATCACATCCGACAGCACACCCTCTCTTGAGGCACAAACTAAAGGGCATCAGACGCTATAAAAGTGGTAGAATACGCATTTTTTATGCTCTATCAACGGAACAACCATACATATGGGAAAACAAACCAGAAAAACCGCCAGAAGAACCAGAAATTATGTTCCTGTACGTGGATTTAAGAAATGATGACACCTATAAAGACTTTGAAGACTTCTACGACTATCTTAAAAAGCAAGCGCCTTTACAGGCATCTCTCCACCACAGGCTCAGGAAGGGATAACCGTTTATGATAGCGCAAATGGTTGCTTACAAGACAGTAGTAAGAGACCATGTGATACTCACAAAGCCGGGGATCGTATTACTGGTGTTGATCGTTGCCCTGGCCGGGATGTATATGGGACAGAGGGGGCTTCCGTCTCCCTGTCTTGTCTCTGTAACGCTCGTAGCGCTTGCCCTTGCAACGGGAGGTTCTGCCGTGCTTAACAACTTCATCGACCGCGACATTGACCGTCTCATGCACAGGACAAGGGGTAGACCAATCCCGCAAGGCCGCATACACCCTGACAGTGCCCTGGCCTTTGGCCTGGCCCTGCTCGCCCTGTCAATATGTACCCTCCTCTTGTTTGTAAACGCCATATCGGCAGCCCTTACATCTCTGAGTGCGTTTATCTATGTCATTCCATATACGCTTATGATGAAAAAGAAGACGCACCTCGTCACTCACGTAGGCAGCATAACGGGGGCATTACCCCCTGTCATAGGATACACCGCAGTTAAGGGGGTCATTGAACTTGAGGCGGTTGTCATGTTCGCCATCATGTTTTTGTGGCAGCATCCCCACTTCTGGGCCTATGCGATCAAGTACAAGGACGACTACCACCGCGCAGGCATCCCCGTACTGCCTCTGTCAAAGGGGGTGAGGACCACAATGCTCAAGACGCTCATCTATACCATTGTGCTCTTACCGGTCAGCCTGCTGCCTTATTTCCTGAAGATGTCGGGGGTGTTCTATCTCGTCCTTGCCTTGATCCTTGGCGTACTGTACATATTCCTTGCGTTGAGGGCATACCTCTCAGGCAACGATAACGGCAAGGTGCTTTTTATCTATTCTATCGTGTACATCTCCGTTGTCTTCTTTGGTTTAATCGTGGATATGGTAAGGAGCGTGTAAGAGGCTCACCTATTAGCTGTTTTACCTTGCAACACTAAATAATCTCAACCAAGGCAATCCCCATTTTTTTTATCTTTCAAAGATGATATAATTATTCAGGAAGAATAATAGTGAACAACATGTTAATGATGGGGTCAAGGGCACTGGTGTCCTTGCAGGGGAGGTCTGAGGAGGGCCAGGTGCGTGCCTTGAGCGAAAAAGAAGCTCCGCCGCCCTCCTTCTTTCCCTTTTCTTCAATTAGGGCAGGCAAGACAAAAGAAGGGGATTTTATGATAAAAGAGATTGTATTAAAGGCCCTTGCCGGGATGGGCGTAGAGGCTGACTGTTCAGCCTCGCTCCTTACAGTGGCGGGGGTGGAAGTAGAGATACCGAAGGTTCAGACGCAGGGGGATGTATCGACACCGGTGGCCCTGGGGCTTGCCGGCGTCTTGCGTAAACCACCGAGGACCATAGCACAGGAGATCGTCTCCGCCATCAAGGCGATGCCACAGGGGGAGATGGCGGCCTTTGACACCATAGAGGTGGCAGGACCGGGGTTTATAAACTTCAGGTTCAAAAAAGACTACCTGTACGAACAACTGAGGCTGCTGTACAAACAACGGGAGTTATATTTAAGGGTCGATGTTGGCCGGGGCAGGAGGGTGTTGATCGAGTTCGTCAGTGCAAACCCTACGGGGCCGTTGCACGTGGGGCATGGCCGGGGTGCTGCCCTGGGCAACGCCCTTTCAAACCTCCTGCAATGTGCCGGTTACGTGGTCGACAGGGAGTTCTACATAAACGACGCCGGCAGACAGGTGAGGCTCCTGGGGCATAGCGTGTTTGCAGCCTACAATACCCTGCTGGGAACCCCCTATCCATTCCCCGAGGAGGGTTATCGCGGCGAGCTGGTAGAGCAAGTTGCCGGGGAGATAGCCTCCATAGATGGAAAACGCTATGTTGGCGCTGAGTTTGACAACTGTGCACAGCACTTTATCGATTACTCCTACAAAAGAATGTTGAAGGAGATTGAAGAGGCCCTTGAGGCCTTCGGTGTGCGCTTTGATAACTGGCAGAGCGAGCGTGTCCTGTTTGACAGCGGCATGGTCAAGGGAGGCATTGACAGGCTGCGCAACATGGGCTATGTCTATGACAAGGACGGTGCCGTGTGGTTTAAGTCCTCGGAGCTTGGGGATGAAAAGGACAGGGTTATCATAAAGCAGGATGGGCAGTACACGTACTTTGCCTCTGACATGGCCTATCACGTGATGAAGATAGGGCGCGGCTACGACGAGTTGATCAACATCTGGGGGGCCGACCATCACGGCTACATCCCGCGGGTCAAGGCGGTGTTGAGGGCTGAGGGGCTACAGGAGTTGAGGTACGGCTGTACCAGCGATAAGAGGCTGACCGTGCTCCTGGTTCAGATGGTCTCCCTGCTACGTGATGGCAAACCGGTGCAGATGTCAAAGAGGGCAGGGGAGTTTATCACCCTCAGGGACGTCATCGAGGAGATCGGCGCTGACACAACCAAGTTCATATTTCTGACCAGGAGGCCAGACAGTCACCTGGAGTTTGACATGGAGGCGGCCAAGAGGCAGTCCTCGGACAACCCCGTCTTCTACGTCCAGTACGCCTATGCCAGGATCAACAGCATCTTCAAGAAGCATCAGACGGACGCCTTGAGTCTGTTTATCGAGCGGGTTGACTCCCTCGACCTGTCGTGTCTTGACACCGACGAGGAGCTACAGATAATAAAGAAGCTGGTTCTCTACCCCATGACCTTTCAGAGTGCCGTGAAGAACCGTGAGCCACACAGGATAACATTCTATCTGCAAGAGCTTGCGGCCACATTTCACCCCTACTACAACAAGCACAGGATACTAACAGAGGACAACACCCTCACCGACGCAAGACTCCTGATGTGCGCCTGCATCAGCATAGTCCTCAAGGAAGGCCTGAGAATACTTGGGTTGTCGGCACCTGAATGGATGTAATGTAAGAAAAGACAAGAAGGGGGAGCTCTGCTCCCCCTCCTCAGACCTCCCATGTAAGGGAGCACTGCCCCCTTGACCCCGTAAAGGTCTGGGATGAGGCAGAACCCTCCCCATTTTTCACAGGGATTGGAACATTTTATTTCTCTTTTTATCGTTTTTATGGTACCCTTGAATTATGAGGACATTGATGATACTTTTTGGCTTGCTGATAAGCCATGCAATAGCCATTGGGTCAGAGCCGTTCTTTACTGCTCCAGGCTCCGCCAGGGGACACTTTTGGCTCCTTACAGTGGCTGGGCACGCTGGATTGTTGTAACTGCAATCATGTATAGAGCCTGTCTATCTCATCTGGTTCTATTTTTGAATCCTCCTTATTTATTAACTCTTGCCGATTAAGCAGCTCCATCGTTGAACTGCCCATTGCCAAGGCATAGATATTTTGCCGTGTAAGATATGTTACGAGGTCTTTAGACAGGTACAGAGAAGAAAAGATCGGAATGAGCCGCTTACCCTCCGCCTCTGGAAAGTAATCAAAAATCTCTTTTAATACCTCTATAAAACGATCTACTTTATCAGCGCTTGGCGTGGTCTTGGTATCGCTGACGATTATACAATCCTCACAGATAGCGATACAATCGAAATCTCTCAGCTTTGACCTGTCCCTGATACTGGTTCTTTTTATCCTGGGTGTAAAGGTATCTAATTTGACAATGTCATATTTCATACCATACCACATCTGGAGGTACAATTGTCA
>JADFXD010000146.1 GCA_015233725.1 Nitrospirota bacterium
CTGGCCCCCTTTAGAACCCCCTGCAAGGGCACCAGTGCCCTTGACCCCATAATTATGCACTTGTCCCATGAAAAATTTATGCACTCTACTCAAACATAAATGTAAAATATATGTTATAATAAAAAGAAAGGTAAGGAGTGTAAACGATGCCTATATATGAATATAGCTGTTTGGGTTGTGGTGTAAACTTTACACTGTTTCAAAAGATGGGAGCCTCACAGAGTGACAGCGCATGTCCGGTGTGTAAGTCTACCGATGTCAAGAGACTCATATCGAGTTTTAGCTGTGGCAGTGAGCCAGGTGGCCTGTCGATGCCATGTTCTTCAGGTAGTGGCGGCGGCCCCCGTAGTGGTGGGATGTGAGGACCGTCTCAATGTTGAACCGTGAGTTCAACATATATTAACTTGTGAACCGTGAATTCAACATATATTAACTTGTGAACCGTGAATTCAACTGATATTGGCTTGTGAACCGTTGACTACTTATCAGGAAGTGGTACACTAGGGTGTTAAACGATACGTCCAAGGGCGTGGTGATAAAAAATTATTGTCCAAGAGGAATGGAAAATGCCTAAGAAATTAATGTTGGCCGATGACAGTATTACTATACAAAAGGTTGTTGAGCTTATTTTATCGGAGGAGGACATCGAGGTTAGTTCAGCGGGAGATGGTCAGGAGGCCATGTCAAAACTAAAGGGCAACATGCCCGATATAATACTCGCTGATATTGACATGCCAAAGATGAATGGCTACGACATGTGCAAAGAGGTAAAAGCTAACCCTGCCACTGCCCATATCCCGGTATTACTGCTTGTTGGGGCATTTGAACCCATTAACGAACAAAAGGTCAGGGATGTCGGAGCAGATGACTTCTTGATAAAACCCTTTGAGTCTAATGAGTTTTTAAAGAAAATACATGGCATCTTGCAACGTATCCCCTCATCAGGCAATGCTCCTGACAGGGAAGAACCTACAGGTAATGGAAAAGATCGCTCGGACATTGAGCCCCTTGAACTAGGTGACTCTTCCATGTTGGATGAAAAAGACATGCAGGCGCTACTAGATGAAACCATGGTCGAGGAAACGGCTGCCTTTGAAGAGGAACATCCCGATAGCAACGATTCTGATGATGGCAACTTTGCTGATGACGACCTCACCACAAAAGAACTTCAGGACATCATAGAGACACTAAAAGAACCTGGCAGCGCAGATGCCGACAGCAACGACATTGACATAGAAGGAATGCTCGGTTCTTTATTAGAAGAAACAATTGTCGATAAACCCGCAGAAGAGACCAATGAGGACATACAAAGTGCCTTTGGTAACGGAAATGATGGCGTTGACAACGGTAACATTGATACCGATACGTTTAAGGAACTTATGAGTAGCATAGCCGATGGTATGACAGATGCGGGCGAGCAAGAACAGGATATAGCCGCAACCTCTATGATGGGTGACATCGACGCTCCGATAGAGGAGGTAGAGGAAACCGTCTATAAAGATGAAAACGACATCCACAGCATGATCTCCACTTTAAATGAAGAAGAGGATGCTACCCCCGCCCAGAGGCAAGTCGACATACCACCCGTCTATAAAAAGGAGGTAGCATTGAAAAAACCACCACAAAGACAAGAGCCAGATTACAGCTCCCAGCGTCAAAAGGACAGCAATAGAGAGGCTATCTCCGATGCGCCCTCCGCCTCAGGGGGGATACTCCTGAGCATGAACGATGTCGTCGGTATCCTGAAACATCACATAGATGACAAGGTGTCCAATCTCTTAAAAGACGGCGACCTGAACTCCTTGTTTGAACAGGCCATCAATGCCTACGTTGACCTGAGATTTAAAGATATAACTATCGGCTTTGACGACATAATCTCAGATGCCATAAACACCAGAATAGATAAACTCATCGGTCAGGTCAATATTGAAAGCATTATCAATCAAGTCATATCTTCCACAATCAGGGGGGTCATGACGACCCTCACAGGGGATATGTTTAAGGTCAGTAAAGAGGTCACTGAACGTATTACCAAACAGGTCCTGGAAGAAAGCATCCCAACCCTTAAGACGGAGGTAGAAAAGGTTATCTATGACACCGTCTCTAAGGTCGCAGAAAACCTTATAAAAGAAGAAATAGAGACGATTAAATCCGAATTTATATAGGACATCTTGTAACAATTTCTGCGGATTAATTACTTGGACATAAATTTTATAACATCAGGATTGAGCATTAAGGGGTCAAGGGCACTGGTGCCCTTGTGGGTGGGTCTGAGGGAGGGCAAAGCCCTCCCTTCTCTCTCTTTTTTCTCGTATATTAAGAATTATGGGCAGGCACTTAATAATTCATAACAAAATCTCATAGTACGATTAAGGAAATTAAAAGGAAATTAAATGGATGAGCAGATAAAGAGCAAGGCTTACGACCCGAAGGTCATAGAGGAGAAGTGGTATGACTACTGGCTTAAAAACGACTGTTTCAGCCCCTCGCAGGATGCCGCAAAGACCGCATTTTCAATTGTAATCCCCCCGCCTAACATCACTGGTTCACTGCACATGGGACATGCCCTCAATGCCACGCTCCAGGATGTGCTCGCACGATACAAGAGGATGAGGGGCGAAAGGGTGCTGTGGTTGCCAGGAACCGATCACGCCGGCATCGCCACCCAAAACGTCGTTGAAAAACAACTGGCCATCGAAGGCCTCGACAGACATACCCTGGGTAGAGAGGCCTTTATAGCGAGGGTCTGGACATGGAAAGAACAGTATGGCGGTCACATCATACATCAGCTCAAGAGGCTCGGCGCCTCCTGCGACTGGTCAAGGGAGCGCTTTACGCTCGATGAGGGGCTATCAAGGGCGGTCAGGGAGGTCTTTGTGCGTATGCTACAGCAGGGGCTTATCTACCGCAGCCTGCGCCTGATCAACTGGTGCCCGCGCTGTGCCACCGCCCTGTCAGACCTCGAGGTAGAACACGAGGAGATACACGGCAAACTCACATACATACGCTACCCCTTTGAGGACAACTCCGGCCACATAATAGTCGCCACCACAAGACCCGAGACCATGCTCGGTGATACAGCCGTCGCTATCAACCCCAAGGACGGTCGATACGTGGGACACATCGGTAAGATGATCAAACTACCCCTGACGGCCAGGCTTATCCCGGTTATAGCCGACCAACAGGTCGATCCCAACTTTGGTACCGGCGCCGTTAAGGTGACCCCCTCGCATGACTTCAACGACGAGGCCATCGCAAGACGACAAAACCCCATCCTGCCCTTTATCACCGTCATCGGCCAGGACGGCAGGATGACCCCCAATACAGGGCAACGCTACGCCGGGCTCGACAGATATGAGTGCAGAAAACTCGTCATCGCCGACCTCAAAGACAAAAACCTCATCGAAAAAGAAGAGACCCACAACCACCCCATCGGACACTGTTACCGGTGTAAGACCATCATCGAACCCCTGTCCACCGTGCAGTGGTATGTAAATGTGGATGACCTGGCCACCGAGGCCATAGAAGCCGTTAAGACCTCACAGGTGAGGATAATCCCCGATGGCTGGAAAAACAGCTACTTCTCCTGGATGCAGGATATCAGACACTGGTGCATCTCACGTCAGATATGGTGGGGACATCAGATACCCGTCTGGTACTGTCCCGATTGCAACGGCGAGGATAACACCCCACAGGGCGAACATATACACATCGCCCTAAACCAGAGAATAAACGGCCTGCGAGAAGGAAGCTACAAGGAGATTATCAGCGCCGGCCTCACCCATAGAGAGATCATCGACCACACAAAGGACATGAGGGTTGGCATAACGGTCAAGCCCATCACGGGGCTGGTTGACCCCACGGAGTGTCCTGCCTGTGGCAGCGCTAACATACTCAGGGACCCCGACGTGTTAGATACGTGGTTTTCATCAGCCCTGTGGCCATTTTCCACGCTTGGATGGCCCGATGACACCGCCGACCTCAAGACCTTTTATCCCACAAGTGTCCTCGTCACCGGCTTTGACATACTGTTCTTCTGGGTGGCACGCATGATAATGATGGGCCTCAAGTTTATGAAGGATGTCCCCTTCAGAGACGTCTACATCCATGCCCTGGTCAGGGACGAAAAGGGACAGAAGATGAGCAAGTCCAAGGGAAACGTCGTAGACCCCCTCGTTATTATCGATAAGTATGGCGCCGATGCCTTCCGCTTCTCCCTGGCGGCATTTGCTGCACAAGGCAGGGATATCAGGTTCTCGGAGGAACGAGTCGAGGGCTACAGGTATTTTATCAACAAGCTCTACAACGCCTCACGGTACATAAACATCAGCATCGATAAGTACAACAATGGCCATATCGAAACCATCGAGGACATCAATGAGGAATTTGAAAAAATACCCACTACCTCCTTTAACCTGCCAGAGAGATGGATACTGAGCAGACTGGCCGCAGCCGCAAGTCAAACCGCCAAGGGCCTCGATGAATACCGCTTTAACGATGCCTCAAGCGCCATCTATCAGTTCATCTGGCATGAGCTGTGCGACTGGTACATAGAGCTCTCAAAGACGTCCTTATCGCAGGGGGTCGCACCCCCCTCTTTATCGCAGGGGTACATACCCCCGTCCTTATCGCAGGATGGGACGAGCCGCCCCGGGCTCAATGTCGTCGCACCTCCAAATCTGGCGTTGAGGTGTCTGGTGTATGTCTTTGGCCATGCCCTGAGGCTATTGCATCCCTTTATGCCCTTTATTACCGAGGAGCTCTGGAGTATGTACTGCCATAACTTTAAGTCCATCTCAACGACCAGCTATCCTGAACACCTGAGAGCGGACTCAGACGCTGAGGAGAGGATGCAGTACATCATAGACTGTATCAGTGGCATACGCTCCGTCAGGGGAGAACTCAACATATCCCCCTCCAAGCCCCTAAACGCCATGATCAAGAC
>JADFXD010000005.1 GCA_015233725.1 Nitrospirota bacterium
GGAGGCTACGTGGACCCAGGCGTCCCCAGCAACTGGAGCATCTACTAGAAAAAAAGAGACTTGGGGACTCCGTCCCCTTACCCCTTGTAAGGAGGGCGGCTCCGTCCCCTCCTTAACCTCCCCTGCAAGGGGTCATGGACCCCTTGACCCCATAATTCTCAATCCTACCATAATTTTCAATCATAATTAAGAATGTCCATGTCCTACAAGAAAGTTATGATTGACAGTTCCTCTTGTTTTCTGTTATTTTTAGACAATGAGAAATTTTATAGTTCTCTGTTTTTTGCTGTTGGGGTTCCTTATTATAAGTTACGCCTATGGCTTTGATCTAAGCGGGCTTAAACCAACGCAGCCCAATGGCGTGTTTTCAACGTTTTCTACGGCAACAAACCCACCCGGCATCTTTTCCAACGAAACAGGGCTGGAGTATGCCGTCGATCCGACGTTTTACCGCATCAGCTCCTCTTTGAGCTATGGGCTCGATCTCAGCAGTGAGTTGCTCGCAACCGTGCCTTTTCGTATACAGCAGAAAGATTCCGGGTTTGAGGACGTTAGTGTCGGACTAAAGCATCGGTTTAAGGAAGAGGGGGACATCCTGCCTTCCCTGGCCGTGTTGATGACTGTTTCGCCACCATCGGGGATCGACGACGTAACAACCCAGGGACGTTATGGGGGTGGACTAATCGCCTCCAAGAAGATTGGTCCGTTTATGGTCCACGCAAATGCCTTTTACTTCTCCCCCTTTGATAAATCCCTCAAGAACGAGTGGAACATGCTCCTTGGTACGGACATGTCCGCGGCCAACAATGTCAACATCCTTGCCGAGCTGGATATCAAAAAAAGCCACTTCGCAAGCAAATTCGACTTCATGGAAGGAAGGCTGGGGTACAGGTACAGGCCCCTTAAGTACCTCTATACAACACTAGGCACCGGTTACGAGTTTAAAAACCGACAGCCAAATGTAAGAATCTTTCTGTCCTTTACGTTTGTATATCCCTACAAAGAACCTGAGATTAAAAGGCTATACGAGGAGGAATAATCGTGTTTGACCTAGGTATGCAGGAAATTATCATGATCTTTGTTGTGGCTCTGCTCGTCTTTGGACCAAAGAGCCTGCCAGAGCTCGCCAGAAAGATCGGTAAGGTCATGGGGCAGATCAAGAGGGTCATGTTTGATGTCAGAAGCCAGATAAACTCAGCCATGTACGCGGATGACCATAACCCCCTAAGCGAGGAGCTCAATAACATAAAGAGAGAGCTCAACGACATCAGGCTCAAGGCCAACGAGCAGTCAACTGCGCCACAAGGACCTTCCAAATCACAGCAACAAAATGGCCCCGAGCAAAATGAACTTAAACAAAAAGAGCCGGGGCAAAATGGAGAACATAAAAAGAGTTGACCCAAGACAATAAAATGTCCTTCATAGACCACCTGGGCGAGCTGAGACAACGCCTGCTGATAACCTTTGGGGTAGTCATTGTTGTCTTTGTCGTCGTGTTTAACTACTCCGAGGAGCTTCTAAAGTTCCTCATGTTTCCTATGGAGAAGGAGCTTGTCTTTAAGCTGAAGTCGCCTTTTGTCTTCTTTGCCTCAAAGAACCTGAAAAATGTATCTCTGGTATTCATCCAACCCGCCGAGGCGTTCTGGATGCACCTCAAGATATCGATGATGGCGGCAGTGGTGATAACGATGCCCGTGGTGCTAACACAGATATGGCTGTTTGTCGCACCGGGGCTGCTGCCAAATGAAAAGAAGTTCGCGCTGCCATTTATTGTCAGTGGGTGCGTGCTCTTTCTGATGGGTACGGCCTTCTGTTTCTTTATCATCCTGCCATTTGCCCTGGGCTTTCTGCTTACCTATAAGACGCAGTCCCTTACGGCCATGATATCCATCGGCAGCTATGTGGACTTCAACATAAAGTTTCTGCTTGCCTTTGGGTTGGTCTTTGAGCTGCCCATCGTGATCCTGTTTCTGACCAGGTTTGGGATCGTCACACCCGAAAAACTGGCCAAGAGCAGAAGATACGCAATCGTACTTGCCTTTATCATCGCGGGAGTACTCACACCAACCCCAGATGCCTTTAACCAAACGCTGATGGCAGTGCCTATGATCGTGCTGTATGAAATTGGCATAATCGCCTCCAAGATTATCTTTCCAAAAAGTAAAGCGATAATGAAGGAAGATTAATTGAAACATCATCGTAAAACAAGATATAATGACACATCAAGTGGCAACGCAAGGAAGGGGTCAAGGGGTCCGCGACCCCTTGCAGGGGGTTCTAAAGGGGGGCGGAGCCGCCCCTTTCTTTCTTCTTCCTTCTTCTTAGGAGAGGACGAATGATTTTATCGGATGTAGACATAAAGAAGTGGTTGCAGGAGGGCAGGCTTAAGATAGAGCCTTTCCCTGATCTGTCAAAGCAGTTGGGGCCGTGTTCGGTAGACCTGAGACTGGGCAATGAGTTCTGCGTCTTTGAACACAGCAAGCACCCATACATAGACCTGCGTGGTGGTTACAGGATAGAGGATATCATGAAGCGCGTGCATATACAGGATAACGAGGCCTTTATCGTGCAGCCCGGGGACTTTGTCCTTGCCACGACCATAGAGGCCATCCACATCCCCAACGACCTGGTAGGCCACATAGATGGCCGCAGTACGCTGGGCAGGCTGGGGCTGATCATCCACGGGACGGCCTCCAAGTTTGACCCCGGATGGCGTGGAAAGGCCACGCTGGAGCTCAGTAACATCGGAAGGATGCCGTTGGCCCTCTACCCAGGGATGCGCATCTGTGCCTTTACCTTTGAGCTGCTCTCATCCCCCGCCGAGATGCCTTACGACAAAAACCCACGCTCCAAGTACGTCAATCAAGACACCGTTGAACCTGGCAAGCTCTCTCCTGAAGACCTATAATCTGCGCACTGTGTTGTTTGACATTGGCTCAACGCTGGTCAACAGCCCGGGGCGTTCGCCAAATACCTTGATCGCGGGCTTTTTGAACAGTCCTGGTATTGGCCCTGCGGATGTAGGCAACATCATCATGCGGGAGGACTTTAAGACCCCCGATGAGGTCTACGTGCGTCTAAATGGCGCCTTTAACGGTGTAGACCCCGGCGCCCGTCAGAAGATTGTCGCCTTGTGGGCGACTCAATCTGACTCTTTGGCGAATATCCACGTCGCACAGGACGTCATAAGGTGTTTTAAGGAGGCAGGTTGTAAGGTCGGGGTTGTCTCAAACATGTGGAGACCCTACTATGAGGCCTTTAAGGAGGCCGCTCCAGAGCTGCTGGCTCTCATAGACTACGAGGCGTTGAGCTTTAAGGAGGGCTACAAGAAGCCCGCACCTGAGATATTTCTAAGGACGTTGGATGCCCTCAATGCCGCCCCACAGTCAACGCTCATGGTCGGCGACACCTACGACAACGACATAGCTCCGCCCATGTCCCTGGGGATGAAGGCCGTCTGGGTCTTGTCTCGCATCGAGCATGAGCGTCGCCCGCTCATTGGGGTGCTCAACGGGCAACTGCCACGGCCCCTGTGTTGCATTGAAAGCATCAGCGACTTCCTGTAGAGAAGAAAAAGAAAAAAACAAAGGGGGGCGGCGCTGCTTCTTTGTCGCTCCAGGACGCTCCTGGCCCCCCTCGACCCCCCCTGCAAGGGCACCAGTGCCCTTGACCCCTTCCTTCGTGGCCTTCATCTATGTCTTGGTGGTTCTTGGATTTTTGTCGTGTGAATCTCGGCCTACTCACTTAGTACCTGTGCAGAGGGGGGGGGAGTTGGTGTTTGACGTGGGGGTGTTAAGGGCGGAGGTGCCGGAGTTTTACACGTACAGGTATCAGGGCAGGGGGATTAATTTTTTTATTATCAGGGTAGATGGCAGGGTGTTGTCGTTTCTTGATGCCTGCAGGTCGTGTTATCCCAGGAGGTTGGGTTTTGAGTTCCACGATGGTTATTTTATGTGCAGGTCGTGTAAGACGAGTTATGCCGTGCGTGATATTGAAAAGGGGATCAGCAATTGTTTGCCAGTAAAGATAGATGGCAGGCTTGAAGGTAATACGTATCTGATAAGTGTCTCAACACTCGAGGGTATGGCTTATATGTTTTGATATAGATGGGGTAACCCCACCAACTTCTCACTCTCTAATGGTAGTCATGCAGAGATGGTGATATTAAATACTGTGATCTTTGCAGCAGGTATTTATTTTATGGTTCTATGCAACGGTGTGTTGTTTTAGCATCACACTGTTGCAAGATAGCTCACTCATGTAATAGCCACACCAAAAGCAGCTACCATTGTCAGACAACTGGATGCTTACACACTCAGCACAAGTTATGTGCCTTGATTCGCCTATACACCAGATATTATAGTCGCCGATAAAAGATTCAATATGCTTGTTCATCTTGGTTTGCACGTTATTCCCTCCAATGATTCTTTTTGTATAGCAACTAACAACTCTTTAATAAGTGCAATATGTATGCCATATTGCCGGAGGTTTGTGGGAAGTCGCCTCCCTTATGTATTTTTCTTAATCGGGGCGACTGGATTCGAACCAGCGGCCGCACGGTCCCGAACCGTGTACGCTACCAGACTGCGCTACGCCCCGATGCCCTGTCTGTACTTTAGATCATACATCTTAATGCCATGCAATGTCAACTGTTTAGTCTCATAGGTCATGGGACTTTAGTCACTTGACATAAACTTTTCAATAAGTTATCATACTAAAGCCTTATTTTATGGTTATTAACTTTTTTTTGTAAGGAGACACTTTTAAGTATGCAATTTATCGATTGGAGCGCTAAGCTAGCGGTGAACGTCTCGGAGATAGACAAACAGCACAAGAAACTTGTCGATATCGTCAATGAACTCTATGCCGCCATGCAGGCTGGTAAGGGAGCAGCGGTAATGGGCAAGGTATTATCAGAGCTGATAACCTATACAAAGGACCACTTCGCATACGAAGAGAAGTTAATGCTGCAACACAAATACAACGACATGACCAAACACAAGACAGAGCATGACAAGCTGACCAAGCAGGTATTGGACTTGCAAAAGCAATTTGCAGATGGTAAGATGGTTGTTACCATTGAGGTCATGAACTTCCTCAAGAAGTGGCTTGGCGAACACATCCTTGACAAGGACAAGCTGTTTGCCGCCTTCCTCAACCAAAAGGGCATAACTTAAACCCCGAAGAGAGAAAAAGAAGAAAGAAGAGGGCGGCGCTGCCCCCTTCTTTCTTTCTCCCCTCCCTAGCCTCTCCGCATAACGAGCCGATACAAGCGATGCAGCCCCTTGTAGACCTCTCTAAATGGCCGCTTTAATGGCCCACTGAAGAGACGCACCACGGGTGGGGCAATCAGAAGCCTCAGCAGTGCCGCTGGAAACCGCCCACGACGACACAACGTCATTAGGAGGTTTAGGTAGCTGGGCTCGCGCGTTGTGTAGGACTTGTCGTAGATATCCCTGTGCTCATCCGCGATGAGGCCGTCGGCCCTGGCCATCTGATACAACCTGGTCTGGGGGTAGAGCACCAGCGAAAAGGGCTGAAGCTGATAGGGCCTCGGTATCTCCGATATAAACCGCAGGGTCTGTCTCCTGTCCTCGTCCGTTTCATAGGGTACGTCCAGGATGAAGTCATAGCTTGGGGGATACATCCTGTCCTTGTACTTGTTGATTATCCTGATGGCCTTCATTATAACGTCGTTTGACATGTTCTGCCTGTTAAAGAGGCGCTGCGTCTTGTCGCTGGCACTTTCAATGCCCATCTGGAGGTAACACAGACCGGCATCCACCAGGAGAGCCATCTTTTCCTCCGTCACGGTCAGGGGGCTTGCCAGGGCGCTAAAGGGCAGGGCGATCTCCCTCTTGTAACCCTGACAAAACTCCGCGATGGCCTTTGTCCCCCGGGCAAAGAAGGCGTCATCGGATATCCAGATGTAGCCCACAAAGGGCATATTGGCCTTCACCCACGACAGCTCCTCAATGACGCTGGCCACACTACGCCAGCGCATATAAGTGCCCTTGCCGCTGTAAAGGGTCCTGAGCGTGTCGTTTATGCAGTAGGTGCATGAGTGAGGACAGCCTCGACCGGTCATCGTCTGATAACCGACCCTGTTGAGGTAGACCGACACCGTCCCGAGCATCAGAAACGCCCTTGTCGCCTCATAGTCCAGGGGGATTATACGACCCTCCTGCAGGACGTAGTGGTCATTGAAGCTATAATCGGGCAGTGGATAGATGTCGAGATTGCGGGTGAGGGCTCTGAGGTGGTTTTTGACGATTCCCTTTGATCCATCTGCTCCTTCTGCATCCTCTGGCGTCTTGATCCACAGGTTTGGCGTTGTGAGGTAATCCGTGTTGGAGGCCATCTTGTTGGCAAGCTCAAGGAGGGCATCCTCACCCTCGCCCACGCAGACGATATCGGCATGTTTGAGGCACTCCTCCGGCCTGATCGTCGGATGCACACCGCCCCAGATTATAGGCGTATGAAGTGATTTCCTAATAGCCGTTGTCAATTCGACGGCATGATAAAAGTAGTTTGTCATCAGCGTGATGCCAATCAGATCGGAATCACTGCAGAGGGCTATGAGTTGGTTGAGTGCCTGTTGACTGTATATCTTTCCACCGCGCCTCTGACGGTTGGACAACGGGGCGTCGGCATAGGGGTCGGGCAGAAATATCATCCTGGTTCTATGCCCGTGTGCCTTGAGCCAGGCCGACATGGTCCTCAGCCCAAATACCGTGATATCAGGGTAGGGCGATATGAGCGTTATGTCTAGCATATTAGGAGCTTTTTGTTCTGCGCCGAGAGGTTGTGGGCACAGCGGATTGGCTCTGGTAGCCTGTAGCGGGTGGTGGTGTGCATGATGACGCCCACGGAGTCACTGATGTCGATAAGGTGTCCCGGGGAGATGTAGAGCGGCCTTACGTTGTCACGGCTCCTGAGAACTACGCCGATCTGCTGCTCTTTGTCGTAGAGATTCTGACAATGGCCCCTGTGTGGGCCGGGTTGTTCGTGTGTGCCAATGAGCCTGGACTTGGCACAGCCGATAGTCGGTATGCCCAGGAGCACCCCTATGTGGGAGGCGAGCCCTATGCGGCGCGGATGTGCGATGCCCTGTCCATCGACGATTATAAGTCCGGGTGGTGTCTTTAGCAGCTTGATGGCGCTGATAATCACCGGCGCCTCACGGAAGGAGAGATACCCCGGCACGTAGGGAAACTCCACCTCCTGTACCACCGAGGCCTCATCTACCTTGTTCAGGTCTGCGCAGTTAAAGAGGCAGGTGCTGCCTATGACCTTGTTGCCAGAAAATGCCGCATCCACGCCAGCAACAAGACTAGGCCACACGCCAAGCGGGGCTATCACTACCTGCTGGGCAAGAGCCACTTGCGTCTGTCTTGCCGCCCTCAAAATTTCTGATCGTTTTATATCTTGCATAATTTAAGTTATAATATATATTATTACAAAGGAGGACGTAAAGTGAAGGAGCAGTTGAACGTTAGTGACGAAATAGTCAAAGCGGCGGCAGATTGCAAAAAGGAGAAGCAATGTCTCAACAACAGGATTGAGTGGCTCTGTAAGGTGGATATCTTTTTAAACGATAATATCTTGTTTGTACGTTGTCTTGATGCCCATTATTGTAGTTACAGGCTGCCATTTGCTGATATCTTTGTGTGTAATTGCCCAGTTAGGAAGGAAATCTATAACCTCTACAGGATATGATATAGAGAGAACTGACATTAAAATAAAGAAGGGAGATTTTTTTAAAATGGTAGACAGAGCACAAGTAGAGAGTTCGTTAAATCAAATCAGGCCGGCCCTGAAGAGGGATGGCGGAGATGTGGAGCTTGTCGATGTTACAGACGACGGCATTGTCAAGGTCAAGCTCGTTGGAGCCTGCGGTAGCTGTCCGATGTCAATCATGACGCTAAAGGGCGGCATAGAGGTCAAACTCAAGAGCGACATCCCCGGTATCAAGGCAGTCGAGGCCGTCTGAGAAAGAGAAGAAAGAAGGGAGGGCGGCCAGGCGCTCCCCTTCTTCTTTTCTTTTATGCCTTTAGGCGCTCGAAGTTATCGAGGGGGAACTGGAGGTGGGTGGTGTCACTCCTGACTATTTCGATGGCCTGGGCTGAACCGGGGGCCTCCGAGGTCGCGTCGTACAGATCGCCCAGGAGAGCGGGAAACTGCCGCGAAAACACCTCAAGCCTGGGAAATAGCTCCTTCAGCGCTGAGATAAAAAACGCCTTCTCAAATGCTATGGACTCCTTGCTTGCGCTTGAGATAACCTCTCGCTCTATCCTGTCAAGCAGCTTGATCCACTTCCTGTGCGGTAACGGGTCTAACGACGACAGGACTGCCCTTATGTGCGCTAACTGCTTGCTTGTAACGTGAGGCTTTATGCCGGCCAGATGCAGGTCACTCAGGGCTGTGTGTGAAAGCTCAACGCTCAACTGAAAGGCCTTTTCGAGATACCTGACATCCGCCCCCAGGTCGGCATCGTTGACAGCGGCTATCACCAATACCCCGTCGGCGTCAAAGTATGCGCCTATCGCCTCGATGATCTCAACGTACCGGGCACTGCCGATGTTGTCCAGGATGAGGACGAGTAGTTTCTTTGGCTTCTCTGCCTCGGGCAAGTCCAGGAGATATTGCAGCCATTTCTTGTAGACGTTGAGGGTCTTGCCTGCCTCGTAGTCTGACCTGATCTCCGATATAATGGCCCTTATCAACCTCCCGACCTTTCTGCCTTCCATTGTGAATCGCTCAACCTGGTCTTCAACCAACTTCAGGGCATCCTCGATCGTGTGGTTGTTGGGTGAGACAAGTGTGCTCAGAAATGTCTCCGACAACAATACACCTTCGGCGAGCATCGGCCTTAAGACCTGCCTGAGCTTGGTCTTTGTCAGCGGGTTTAATCCCTGTAGTTCGGCGAGCCTTAGGAGTATCTCTGTCAAGGGGGCCTTCCCCTGCCACCTGTCTATAAACACAACGGGATATGCACAATAATCCCGATAAAAACTCTCCAACACCCTCAGATAGGTGGTCTTGCCGCTTCCCCAATCCCCCTTTACCAAGAGGCGTAGGCCACCTGTGTGGTAGGAGGCGATGTCGCCAATCAGAGATAGGGTTGGCGTGATATACCTCCTCTCCAGCTCGTTATCCAATAAGGTCTCGATGCTCAATGGTCTGTCCAGTATCATTTGGATGCAATCTCCTATCTTAAAAGTAAAAAAATGGGGACTCCGTCCCCTTACCCCCTGCAAAGAGGGCGCCTGGCCGCCCCCTCCTTGACCTCCCCTGCAAGGGCACCAGTGCCCTTGACCCCCCGCGACGTAAGGAGCGATTCTGATTAATTCTCAATCCTTTATACCTGTACACGACTCTGGACGACGTGATAGACGCCCTTACTATAGACGCCCTCTATGTCCTGAGGCGAACCTGTGATGTCCTCAATCTTGATACCTATCTCCGAAATGGCACGCATCAGGCCCATCTGAAATTGCTTATCCCACAGCAATGGCTCATCGGCGTAGTCTATGACGACCTCCCTGGATGCCGGCAACAAGATGCTGTCATAAAGCCCCGCCCCTGCATACCCCATGAGGTCTTCTGCGTTGGTGTCGGAGCGAAATATCATGCCGCCTCCATAGAGCCCTACCCCCTTGCTTGGGTAAAAGACGGGCGACAGTGTCTTGTCCGCCTTGTTGCAGACAAAGCTCAATGCCCTGCCAGGGAAGTTGCCCACAAGCGTCTCGCCAAGACCCAACACGATCTCGGCGTAGAGCTCGTCTCTGTTGTTGTTTATGGGGTTTAGCGTGTGTATGACAAACGCGTACTCTGCCTCTATGACCCCCTGGATGAGGATGGCCATGGAGAGTCCCTCATGCGGGATGCCCATGTTTCTCCGGCTCAGGTAGGCACGCTCATTCCATATAGAGGCATAGACCTGCTTTATACAGCGCCATCCTTCGGTCCAATTGTCGGGGACCGACAGACCCTCTCTCTGCATCACACCGGTAAGCGCCTCAAGGAGGGCATCGACTGGGTTTAACGACATGATGGTGTCTTTGATGGCGTCGAGCGCTGCCGGCAACCCCTGGTCTGTTGCTGCCAGGGCGCGCACCTGATCGTCGTAGACCCTCTTGACGTCTGCGTTAGCCGGCTGTGTCATCAGGTGATCGAAGATACCAAAGGGGATCACCACGGAGGCGGGGGTGTGTATCCAGTTGGGGAGGCTGTCGCGGATTAATACGAGGTTGTTGGACTTGAGGCCCGCTGTCCTGGCGCTGAACTCCCTTGATGTCAGGGCGTAGGCCTCAAAGGCGTTATCCCTTGGCTGTAGCGATATCTGCTGCTTGGTAGTTGATCGCTGTGCAAACGTGGTATCCGTGGGCTCTGACACATCAAATGTCACCTCTCCTGCAGCCGTGACAATGAGGCTCAACCAATGTCCCTTAAGCGCCTTGAGGCGTTCGACGATATCTTTATTGTAGCAGGTGGCAAAGAGCACCGCGCCGTTTCGAGCGCGGACGCCGAGGTGGGAGACAACATCTATGTTGTTGCCCGATATAATGGCCGTGACCCCCTTGGGTATCTCCTCGTCTCCTACCACCTTGTCGGTTATTATAATCGTGGGTGTATCAAAGACCGTTTGTGTGACCTTGTGCAGGGCGTCAACGACCTCTGCCTTACCAACTGCGTTATGTCGGCTGATCACCTGCCATTGTGGGAGTATGCCCTGTTTCAGCAGGGCCATCTCAAGGTACTGCAACAACAGCGACAGGGCAAAGATCAGACGCGTCCTGATGACCTCCTCCGTAAAGAGGTTGACCGTCCACGAGTCGGCATGAAAGGCCTTGCCGAGGAACTGGGCGTTGTCGTGAAACATCCTGTAGTATCTGTCAATGAAGCTGCCCAAGAGGCGCTTTAGGCGTTCTAAGATGGCAAGGCAGTGATATCTCCACTCGTTGTCCTGAAACGATAGTCTGCTCAGGTGCCTGGAGCAGGCCCTGAGGTCGTCGTTTGTGTTGGTAAGGAGGATGTTTTCCACCACTATGGCAATCAGGGAGGTAAGCTCCTCGACGTTCATGTTCTGGTTTACGTGTTTCTCTATCAGTACCCTCAGGTGTTCCTCTAGCCCCAGCGACAGAAAGAGCAGGTCTCTGAGGCGTTGCCGGTCTCTTTCGTTATCCAGGCGGGAGTTGAGTTCTCTGCATACCTCCGTTATAGTCGTGGTGACATTAGAGAGGGAAGTGTCCTTGTATTGGAGGATTGAGTGTAATTTTTGTTGCATACCGTGGTCAAAGAGGTAGAGGGCGGCATTGACTGCCCTGTAGAGGTCGGTGCCTGAGTGGACGGACTTGAGGGTCTTGAGGTAGTTGCTGAAGTCATGCAGCAGGGCGTCCTTTAGGTGAGGGACAAAGTCGGGAGGGGTCGTAATGGGGCGTTCAAAGCCCGCGAGCCTTTCCCTGCTGATACCAGCTGCCCTGAGTGTGGAGAAAAACACGTCGAGGTTGCCGTTACTGCGCAGGAACTCTATGTATGCCTCACATATTGCGATGTCATCGGCGGTTGTGTTGTTGTGTAGTTTCTGGTGCCATTGCTCGAGGAATTGTCCTGAGACCTCCTTTAGGTGGTGGCGGTGCATGATCTGTAGGATTTCGTCGCGTATGCGTTGGCCATCCCCGCCGGCGCCGAGGGTGGTCATCATCAGGGCGATGATTTCGTGCAGGTCTGGTTCGTTTATGAACTTCTCTGCCAGCTTGAGGGTGAGGCGTTCAACGGAGTGACCGAGCTCTCTGGGTTGGGTGTTGTAGTTGCGTTGCCAGTCCAGTTGCCTCAGAAACGAGTAACGCAGCCAGACAAAGAGCAGACTAAAGCCCAGTCCTCGCAGGCCATCACAGAGGTCATGACAGAGATTAAACCTGTGCATGAGGGTCCATGAGTGGTTGCCCATTTCGCCGTCTATGATCCTCTCGGCGATGTGCAAGAGTCCCTCGTCCTTAAGGGCGACCTCAGCCTGAGGGTTCAATACTACGGGGACCTGATAGTTCTTACCGTGGTTGTTGTCCCATCGGTTCTCCTCGGGGAAGAACAGGACAAAGGACAGGAAGTTAAACCCCATGTCCCTGGCAATCCTGATGGTTATATTGCCCCCCAGGTGATTGGGTTGAAACGGGCTCTGTATAGCAGTGTGCTGGACGGCTACGCTCTCTTGCGGCCAACAGGACTCCGGTGGTACCTGCCACGTGGCCCCTCTGTTGCCACATACCCCCCAGTGCAGGAGGCACTTGCGCTTGTCCTTTAAGGCCAGCCGCATCTCAATCAGGCCATCCATCTCCTGCGTCTCAACGACCAGCTTGATAGACCTGTCCATGTTTATTTCGTGTGATATCGTCATATAACCTTTCTTTTGCTGTATATGTAAACTAACCAAATAGTTAATAATTCTGTGATTTCATTTGCAAATAACCTCATAATCGATACGTAATCATCTACAATTTTCAGATTTAAGTCATCAAAGGCTTCATCTCTATGTATTATAGCGTTTCTACGATAAATAAGTGTATTAATTTGTTCCTTTATATTTATACTTGAAATATTAACACTCATCATATTTAACATGTCAAAAACATTATCGATGCCAATTAAAACAAATAATTTCTTGATAGCGCTCGCTCCATGTTCACCATAATCAAATGATATCGGTATCTTTAAACTATCTATGTTTATTATATTATCCCTTAATAGCTCAGACAAGCTATTAAATAAATGTACCATTGAATCGTGTTTATCTTTATTTGTGCCTGTTTTTTTAATACTGCCATCTAACTGCTCTGTTATTTGTTTTGTTTGTCTTATTTTGTAAACTAAATGTGGTACAGTTAACTCTGATGGAATTTCTTTTCCTAATTTGAGATCATTAATTTTTTTTATATACTCTTCTAATATGTCTTCCAGGAAAGTTTCTACTTTTGCTAAAAGCAAGAGGATTGCTGACTTGAGTATTGCGTTATAAGATAAATGTGTATGTGCATGTGCTAATTTCAAGAGTGCATTTACCTCTTCTATAGCGTTATTAAATTCATTTAGTGCCTCAAATACTACAGGCATATTAACGGATCAACATCTTATTGAGTTTTGTGCAAAATGTTTTAAGTCTATACTCAATCTTTGCCTTGTTTGATGTGCCACTGGTGATGCTATCAGAAAAATCCTTGTCGGTATGGATTAGCGTTTTAAGTAATTCTACTATTTCATCATTATGCTTTAATAAGACTGCCTCGTCATGGATTTCAAAACAAATCATGACAGCATCCATTATCGATCTGTTTATCGCTCTGTCGTAATTTCCATCAATGTCAATCTTCCTAAACGCGTTGGAACCAAATACTGAAAACACCTTGTCTATGGTTGAGGTGAATTTATCTTCAATTCGTATAAGTTCTTCATCTTCTGGATTTCTTTTACCACTCATATAGATATTTAAAAATGACTTCATTGAACCTGGATAATCTCTGAGTTCAAAAGTATTGCTGTCAATAGCCTCAGATATGGCCAGGTATCGTAAGACAAGCTCAGTATCAGCCATTCGTTTATGCTCATTTGTAAGTCCAAGAATATCCATCCACTGCTTATTGCTTCTCAACTCTTTTATTCGCTCATTTAGTTTACCGCTATATAGACGATTTCTTAATTCTTGTGGATGGAGTTTTAGAGAGCCAGTATTTAGTCTCATGAAAACATCATACTTTACATCAGGGTGGGATTCCTTTAATATAACTATTATACGAATAAGGGCATAGTTTATTGATTTTTTATATCTATGTTCCAGGTCTTCGTATAAACGTCCATTTAAGTCCGTAAAGACCTCCATACCAGATAGCTTGAATTCATTGGAGAAAAATCTTTTCAGTGAATAAAGCCTCTGAAGGCCATCTATGACATTCCATCTTTCATCTTCCTCATCATCGAAGATGTTTTTCGACTCGTGCCATAGCCCGTTGTAAAAGGCCCGAAGGGGTGCCTTCTCGTCCTCAGACACATAGATTGGAGGTATAGGGAAATTCAACAGGATTGACTCTATTAAAAGAGAAGCTTTCTTATTGTCCCAAGTATAATTGTGCTTATAATCAGGTGGTAATATAATCTCTCCTGTATTCATTCGACTTACTATCTCAGAAATGCCCTCATCGTAGGCCTGAGCAATTATCCTTCTTTTCTCTAGAAAGACACGATCTATATATATGTAATCTTCAATACCTATGGTATCAGTAAATGTAAGGGTATCAGTAAATTCAAAACACACGTCCTGTTCTGTAACATCACTCTTGACTTCTTCTAATACTTCAGGCATCTTCCCTCCCTTATTGCCAGTGCGGCTCGCACCTTACCATATCGCTTAATCCAGATTAAACCCAACTACTAATACTAACAAAATCCCACGCTTTCTGTCAAACTTTTTTTTATTTGTCTGTGATGCAAAAAATGGGCATGATAAGAAAGGCTCCTTCGTAAAGTGAGTGGGTAACCCAATCCCTCTATTGATATTAAGAAGGGCAGTAGGAAAAAGAATAACAGGTGGATTAGGATGGCCTATGGATGGGATTCTGTGAGGGTGCTTTCACAAAGGTAGGAAAGGTTACCCACTTGAAGTAAGAAGGAACCATAAGAAAAGTAACACGCTTGAGCATTACGGCGCGTCAAGGGGGCCGTGCTCCCTTGTGGAGGGGTCTGAGGGGAGGCAAAGCCTCCCCTTCTTTTCTTCTTCTCTTTCTCCTTCCCTTTTTTCCAATCCAGTGTGGTAATATATACACAAGGTATTTGGATTTGGAACTCGTTAGGGGTTTAGATAATATAACAGGGCAGTACAGGCGTCCGGTTGTGACGCTTGGGAACTTCGATGGCGTGCACATGGGACACCAGAAGATATTTTCAGAGGTTGTGCGCCGCGCACGCGATATTGACGGCACCGCCATTGTGATGACCTTCGACCCACACCCCGCAGTGTTTATCAATCCCCAACTACAGATGAAGTTCCTTACCCCCTTTGAGATCAAGGCCCAATTGATCGAGCACTCCGGGGTTGACTTGCTAATCTGTATCACCTTTGACAAAGATTTCGCCTCCCTTGGCCCTGAGCAATTCATACACACAGTCCTCGTGCAACAGCTCGGGGTGGCTGCCGTGATAGTCGGCCACGGGTTTCGCTTTGGCAGGGGCAAGAAGGGGACTACAGACAACTTTCGCCGCCTGAGCAAGCGCTTTGGCTTTGGATTTAACGTCGTGAGAAACGTCCGACGGGGCGGCCTCGTGGTTAGTAGCAGCCGCATCAGGGAACTCCTGCTTACGGGCGACATAGACCAGACCAACCACCTCCTGGACAGACCCTACTTTATCGATGGCATCGTCGTCAAGGGAAAGGACCGGGGCGGCAAGTGCCTTGGCATCCCCACGGCCAACCTCTGCTGTGCCGATGAGTTTCTGCCCTGCGGGGGCGTCTACGCCGTCCGCGCCAGGGTCGAGGACAGCCTTCTTGTTGCCAGTGCAGGTGCGACTGCACCAGCGATAAGAGCTGGCACCCTTGAGGGCGTGGCAAACGTTGGCCTAAACCCCACCTTTGGCGATAACGAGCTCTCCTGCGAGGTGCATCTCTTTGACTACAGCAGCGACCTCGTTGGCGCCACTCTCAGGACGTACTTCATAAAGCGACTGAGGGACGAAATGACGTTTGAGTCAGTGGATGCCCTCAAGACCCAGATAAACAAGGACATTCATCAGGCCAGGAGACTACTAAAAAGGCACAACAGGGTCTATGTCAATGTCTAACCGGACATCCTTTAACCCAAGGGCATGGAGCTTCTTCTGGAGCCTCTGTATCTCGTGATTTAGCTCCACACGCCCCTTTGCCCTCAGGCTGACCTGTATGCCGATGTCAAACCCCTTGATGGTTGGCGTAAAGGCAACGCACCCAAAGGATTCGGCAACCGCCCGCAGGATATCTACCGCTTTAGCCGTTGAGCCTTCCCTGCACATGATACTGACCAGGGCCATCCTCGAAAATGGCGGATAAGACAGCTCCCTCCTGACCCTCAGTTCGTCAAGGACGAGGCCCTCGTAGTTGTAGCCCTGCAGGAGGGTATAGACCGGGTTATCCGGCAGGGCGGTCTGGATGAGGATAACCTCCCTGGCCATCTCGGAGAGCCTGAAGACGTCCTGAAAAAACCTCTCCATTGCCTGATACTGCGGCATGGCAAGGTACATGTCGGCCCCAACGATGACTATACCCTTGAAGTGCTTGTACAGGTGCAGGGGCTTTAGGAGCATCTTGGTTGCGACAACGATGTTGGCGTCAATTGTCCTGGACAACGCCTTGGATGTCCTCTGCCGGCCCTTTTTTATGATGTCGCTGTCGATGCGCACCGCCGAGGTGTTTAGTCTCTGACGGAGTATCTCCTCGATGCGTTGTGTGCCGCTGCCCGTGGAGGTGAAATTGTACCCGTTGCATACCGGGCAGGCCTCGGGGGGGTTGGTCTTGTAGCCGCATCGGTTGCAGAGCAGGGTTCTGACATCGGCGTTGGTCTCCTCGTTGTAGAGGACGAGTGGGTGTGTGGTTGCCGGTGGATGGCTGCATTTAGGACAGGTCTGAAAGAAGCCGCAGTCTGAGCATATGGGTATGCCGTAGCCCTTTTTGTTTACGTAGACGAGGTGGGTGCCCCTTCTGAGCTGCCTGAGCGCCCTGTAGGACAGGGGTCGTCGTGTCTTAGTTAGCTTGATTGAGGGTCTTGGCACCTCGATGGGGCAGCGTATGAGCTGGTACCTGCCTGTCAGGGCGTTGTAGTAGGAGGAGACCGAGGGGGTGGCAGAGATGAGCAGGACGGTTGTGTCCTCTAAGAGTCCGCGCATGACGGCCACGTCGCGCGCATGGTAGCGGGGCGATTTATCGGACTTGTAGTGTGGGCTGTGCTCCTCTGACACCACGATCAGAGAGGGCCTCTCCAACGGGGCCAGGACCGCCGACATCGTGCCCGCTACAAATCTGACTGCCCCTTCAACGATTGCCCTGTAGCTGTTGTTACGCTTGACCTTGGGTAGTCCGCTGTGTAGGAGGCATATCTCCCCGGTTGTTGATGTATCGCTTAGGTGTCCACTTATGGCCGTTAGTTCGTCGATCTCGGGGGATAGTATTATAGCGCTGTCGGTCAATCTCAGCGCCTCCAGCATGTATCTTATGCCATAGACATACGATGGGGCGTGCAGCAGGAGCACGGAGAAGGCCTTTTTCTCTAAGGCGCTCCTGAGGGGAGTCAAGGTCTCAGGCGCTATCTCTATCGCTGGCAAGGCGGTGAGGTTGGCGTCTGCCTTTGTACCGGATTCGCCTCTTATTGCCCGTGCGGTTAGATTGCCCGTGCGGCTCGCACCTCGCACCATTACAGTGGCTGGGGCGGTCTGTCTTGCGGCCTTTGTCGGGGCGTCGGTCTTGATTAGCGACTGGATATCCGGCAGCATCGACCTGAGCACGAGGCCTGGTTCTGCATGATAGTACTGTCCGGTCCATTGGAGCAGCTTCAGGTGTGCCTCCGACATGGGCGGTTTGTCGTTGTGCACCTGTGTTATTTCTCTCAGGCTGTAAGGTCTTTCATCATTCCCTTGGTTATAGTCAACGATGATGCCCTCTCTTTCCCTGGTCCTGATTGGCGCCGATACGATCATCCCCCTGACTGCCCTGTGACGCAGCCGCTCAGGGCATATGTACGTCAGGGGCATCAGGTAGACAGGAAAAAGGATGTCTATTAAAACCATTGCCAAATTATAGCATAAAAGAAAAAAAGAAGGAGAAGAAGGAGAAATTTTTCATTATCAGCCTTGCCGACATTTATTATGTGGCTTAACTGTCGTCGTAATCTCCCATCCTGTAGCAGAACTTGCTATAGAAGCTGTCAATGTCCATCACGCCGGACTTTACCAGCTTCAAGGCGCATGGCAGTCCCTGGGAGACCTCATAGCCGTGAGCAAGGAAGTGTCTCACGACAGGCTCTTCCCCGTTTAACCAGACATCTATGGTAGAGACGTTCTGACCAACGGCCAGTGTATCGAGGAGGTCCAGGAAGGCGTCTATGGTGCTGTTATTGGGGACCATGAAATCCAGGAGGTTCATCCTGTCCTTGACAATACTTACAACGGCAAGGGCCTTGATGCCGGTAGCAAAGAAACCACGCCAGGCAACTATCTGGTATTTACGCGTGGGGTGTTGCTGGTATCTCCACCTCAGGTACCTGGCATCCTTTACGATGGATAGGGGGTATAGGCCGCGACACTTTTGCCATAAGACGTCCAGCTCCTTGTCTCTGATGCCATCCCACCTTGTGTAGACCCTCAGTGGCATCTTGTGGATATTGACATCCTGTATGGTCAGCCTCTTTTGGTACAGGGTGAGCATCCTTCGGCTGGCCCCCATGACCAGGCAATGGAGTCTGGCATGTCGCTCTGATGGAAAGCCAAAGGCGAAGTCCATCTCCTGTTGCCTGTAAAAGGTCTCAGCCGCCCTCATAACCGGAGGCCTAAGGGAGAACGTCCTGGCCCTGTAGGCTGGATGTGTCATTACGTCGCAGAACTGATACGCCCAAAGGCTATATCCCTCAAGCTCCATGGCACACCTGATGCCTCCAAAGTGAGAGACGAGCAGGCGGCCATCCACCCCAACGTAGGAATGTGCCCCATGAGGCGCGTCCTTGTACTTCCATAGCCATTCCTCAACCGATATCAGCTTGGAGAAACAAACCCTGAACAGCTCACAAAGGCCGTCAATATCCTCATCCGTAGCACTCCGTATGACTATCATCTTACTTTAATATAATACAGGAAATCGTAGGAATTTTGGAATATGGAACTATTAATTATTGGGAAAATCTAATCGAAAATAATTGTCTCGGATAATCAATTGTGAGGACAAAATTACTCAGAAAATTCTTGACCCCAAATAATACAATAGGTAAATTCGGCATGAAATCAACTAAAATTGGAGGCGATTCATATAAAAGATTTTTGTTGAGTGGATGTAGAATCTGAAAAATTGTTGTATGTCTGTAAGCTGTGTTTTTTCCATTAGCGGTTGAAACCTGTTTAGGCTGGCCTTGTTGTAAGTTGTGTTTTAATCCAATTGCATAATTAGCAGGTATTGCACATTCATCTGCGCCAGTGTCAATAATTCCATAGGTTGGTATAGATAAGTTATTATGAGAGTTTATTATCCGTACTGCAAGATATGGCCTAAATTGACCATATGCTAAATTTGTAAAGGGACAATCTATAATTGGCATTGTTAGTATATCTGTACGGTATCTTCTTCTGGTACATAAAAGATAACAGGGTTACTTATACCATCTCTATTTGTGATTTTATAGACATCCTCAAGGGTATTACCGCTTGCTATAACGTCTTTGTTGTCAAAGTCACGCATTGCCACATATTTGCCAGCGTATTTCTCAGCATCATTAACTAAGCAAAATGATTTGGCATCCATACATTATCCTCCATACTTTTTTCTTTATCTTTAAGAAATACCTCATGTTTTTTTATACCACAAATCTATCTTATCTGTCAATATTCTTCTATTTCCGGGTGCATCAAAAAGTCATGGGTAGCTTGGTCAAAGAAAGAAGGGGAGGCTTTGCCTCTTTACCGCTCCAGGTCGCACCTGGACCCCTCCACAAGGGAGCACGGCCCCCTTGACGCGCCGTATTACCCATGAAAAATTGATGCACCCCTATTTCCGGGTGTCAGGATATCATAGCGGTAGAAAGATGAGGTTAATAGCTCATTGGCCATCCCAGCGCTTAAAGAGGTTGTGTGGTATTGACATACTGTCCAGGAGCTTGCCTGTTACGAAGTCTACGATGCCGTTGAGGTCCCTGGGGTGACTGTAAAAGGCCGGCACGGGGGGCGCTATGACAACGCCAAGCCTTGCAAGCCTGAGCATGTTCTCAAGGTGTATGGCGCTAAATGGCATCTCACGCGGCGACAACACCAGAGGCCGCCCCTGCTTTATAACAACATCGGCTGCCCTGATTATCAGATTATCGGCATATCCGTTGGCTATGCCCGAGAGGGTCTTCATAGAACACGGCACCACGTACATACCATCCGTTATAAACGAACCGCTGGAGAGTGGGCAGTGCAGACAGTCATCCGCGTAATAAAAAAGCCGCTCCGTATTAAAGTGCCGACCTAACCTCTCTACACGGCTCCCCTCTCCATGCGTATCGCCGGTGAGGTCTAATCCTGTTTCGTAGGCAATGATCGGTATCGCCGCTGAGGAGATTACTAAGTGCACCTCCGCAACAACCACAAGCGACTCTATTAAACGCAACGCAAACACTGCCCCACTTGCCCCAGTGATTGCTACAACGTATCTTTTCAAATAAGACTACTTGTCCTTATCTAACTTATAGATATACTCATCGGGCATTGCCAGCCCCAGGTCCTCCCTGGCCTTCTTTTCAATATAGAAGGGGTCCGTCCCTATTGCCTTGATCTCGTCCTTGATAGAGGATATCTCCATCTCGATCTTGGCAATGTCCTCCTCCATACGCGTCTCCTCAGACTTTAACTTGAAATAATTAAACAGACCCATCTCATCATAAAACAGATTAAACAATATAAAAACCAACGCCAGGAGAAAAAACGCAACAAACACCCTGCCCTTCTTCCTTCTCTCCGTGACTATCTGCCTTCTAAGAAGATTCCTCTTATCCATTATCTTAAATGTAAAAATATCTTAAATGTAAAAAAAAAAGAAATAGCGCTCATCCACCCCTTAAGGGGTCAAGGGGTCCGTGGCCCCTTGCAGGGGGGATCTGAAGGGGGGGCGGCCAGGCGTCCCCCTTCTTCTCTTTTCCCTTGTTCTTTGTTTACTTGAGGTTGTAGAATGTGTCACGTCCTTTGTAGATCGCGACGGAGCCGAGTTCTTCCTCTATTCTTAGGAGCCTGTTGTACTTAGCGATGCGGTCAGACCTTGACGTTGAGCCGGTCTTGATCTGTCCTGCGTTAAGGGCCACGGCTATATCTGATATGGTGGTGTCCTCTGTCTCACCGGAGCGATGGGAGATGATGGCGGTGTACTTTGCCTTCTTGGCCATCTCAACGGCGTCGAGTGTTTCGGTCAGCGAGCCGATCTGGTTGACCTTGACCAGGATGGCATTGGCCAGACCCTTTTCGATACCTTCTTTGAAGATCGAAGGGTTGGTGACAAAGAGGTCGTCCCCTACTAGTTGTACCTTCCTGGCGAGCCTATCTGTCAGCGTTTTCCAGCCGTCCCAATCGTTTTCGCTCATGCCGTCCTCAATGGATATGATCGGATACTTTCCGGTGAGATACTCGTAGTAGTTGACGAGTTCCTCTGGGGTAAAGGTCTTTCCCTCACCCGAGAAATCATACTTACCGTCCTTGAACAACTCCGAGGAGGCGACATCGAGGGCAAGCAGGAAATCACTCCCTGCCTTATATCCGGCTGCGGCGATGGCCTCCATGATCTCCACGAGGGCGTCCTCGTTGGACTTCAGGTTTGGGGCAAATCCTCCCTCATCACCCACGGCCGTTGAAAGGCCTTTCTTCTGGAGGGTCTTCTTGAGGCTATGAAATACCTCGGCAGCCATGCGCAGGGCCTCGGCAAAGCAACGCGCGCCCACGGGCATGATCATAAACTCCTGGATGTCTACGTTGTTGTCGGCATGTGCCCCGCCATTTAGGATGTTAAGCATCGGCACGGGCAGCTCCTTGGCATTTACCCCGCCCAGGTACTTGTACAGAGACAGCTCGGACTCATCGGCGGCGGCCTTGGCAACCGCCAGGGATACGCCTAAGATGGCGTTTGCCCCAAGCCTCGACTTGTTGTGCGTGCCATCAAGTTCCACCATGACACCATCGATCAGGGCCTGCGAGGTCGCGTCTAATCCGATGACCTTGTCAGCGATGACGGTATTTACGTTTTCTACGGCCTTTCTTACGCCCTTGCCCAGATACCTGCCCTTATCGCCATCCCTGAGCTCTACGGCCTCCCTCTCACCCGTTGAAGCGCCACTGGGGACGGCTGCCCTGCCGGCTGCTCCGCTCTCCAGTATAACGTCTACCTCAACCGTTGGATTGCCTCTTGAATCCATTATCTCTCTTGCGTGAACAACTTCGATTCTAGACATATATGCCCCTCCTTAAATTCTTCATAATTTAAAATATAACAATGATACTGAAGTTTAAACTAATTTCAACAGATAAGTCCATACCCTATAGTTATCCATATCACGGTAAATCTGTTCTCCATTGAGTAGATGGCACCCACCCCTTAAGGGGTCAAGGGGACTGGTCCCCTTGCAGGGGAGGTCTGAGGAGGGGGCGGAGCCGCCCTCCTTCTTTCTTTTCTTAAGGGTGGTTACCATGAAATATTAAGGAATATACCGCTGCATTATTTCTTAGGGGCGTGTATGGCCTCCCCAAAGACGTCATCGGCGGCCTCCATCAGGCCCTCGGCCAGGGTTGGATGTGCATGGATTGTCTCAGCGAGCGCCTTGACGCTCAACCCTGCCCTCATAGCAACGGCCGCCTCGTGGATCATGTCCGAGGCGTTGTGTCCCACTATGTGCACTCCGAGGATTGTCTTACCGGCCTCATCCGACAGTACCTTGAACATGCCGGTGATCTCCCCCATAGCGTGGGCCTTGCCAAGGGACCTGTAGAGGAATTGCCCCTTTTTGTACGCGATCTCGCGCCTTTGCAGTTGGTGCTCGCGCATCCCCACCGAGCCGATCTCCGGCGAGGTAAATATCCCGGCCGGGACACAGGTGTAGTCCATCTCTTGCCTGTGTCCCATGATATTTTTGATGGCCGTCATACCCTCCGCCGAGGCCACATGGGCTAAGAGCATCCCGTCAACGACATCGCCAATGGCATAGATATCGGGGTTGTTTGTTTGCATCATGGAATTAACCGGTATAACTCCGCCCCTGCCGGTTGTTACCCCGACCTTGTCCAGACCGAGGCCATCGGAATTAAACACCCTTCCGATAGTTACAAGGAGCTTCTCTGCCTTAAGTTCCTTACCGTTAGAGAGAAACGCCCTGACGCCGTCGTCCTCAACGCTCACCTGGTCAACCTTGACATCGGTGATGAGCTTTATCTTTTTCTTTTTCATTTCCCGCTCCAGCAACTGAGACACGTCGCAGTCTTCCGTGGCCAGGGCACTGGGCATCAGCTCTACCAGGGTCACGTCGGTGCCAAAGCTCTGGTACATGCAACCGAACTCACACCCCATGACCCCAGCCCCAATGATTATCATAGATGCGGGGATGCCATCTATGTTCAGGGCATCGGAGCTTGAGATAATCCGCTTGCCATCAAAGGGAAACGTGGGTATCTCCGCCGGGCGGGAGCCGGTGGCAATGATAAACTTATCCCCTGTTATTACCTCCTCCTGCCCGTTGCTATTGACGACCCTGACCTGTTTTTCGGAGATGAAGCTGCCCCGACCTTCCTTGAGCTTCACCCCCCAGCTCTTAAACAGCGCCCGTATCCCCTTGACCTGCGTGGATATGACGCTGTTTTTGCGTGCCATCAGCTTTTGCACATTTAGAGTGAGACTACCGGTGAAGTCGATACCGTAGTAGTCACAACGCTGGGCATTGACATAGGCCTCTGCCGAGGCAATGAGGGTCTTGGTTGGTATACATCCCTCGTTCAGACAGGTGCCGCCGACCTCCTTGCCCTCAATGACCGTAATATCGGTCCCTGTTTGGGCGCCCATCTGGGCCCCCTTGAGGGCAGCCACATAACCCCCCGGTCCGGCCCCTATGATTACTATCTTCATCCAGCTTCCTCTTCGATGTACTTCTCGTAATCGGAGACATCCATCAGCTCCTCCAATTCGGAGTCATCCGATATCTCTATCACGGCGATCCACCCCTTACCGTAGGGGTCTTCGTTGATTATCTCGGGGGCATCTTCCAGCTCCTCGTTGACACTCAACACCGTGCCGCTGATCGGGGAGATTACCGATGATGTCGCCTTGGTGGATTCAATCTCTGACATCTCAGTATTTGCCTCCACCTCCGCATCTATCTCCGGTATGTCTATGTACACTATATCACCCAACTGCTCTTGCGCATAGTCTGTTATGCCTATAGTGGCCTTCTTGCCTGACAGACTTACCCATGTATGTTCCTTATGATATCGTAATTCTTCAGGGTTCATGGTTACCTCCGGTGGTATCTTTTCATCTGCTAAACAGATGTCTATTTATAAAGATTTTTTCCTATAGCATGATATCTCAGGCTATATTATTTATATCTATTTTGCTTTTGTCAAGCCCCCTACCTCTCCTGCAACTTTGAGATGTCAGCTACAGTTGAGACGGCCTTTAGTATGTCTCTCAAGAGGGCAAGCCTGTTGGCTCGTTGTCTCTCGTCCTTGTCCATGACCAGAACCTTGTCAAAGAACTCGTTTATTGGCCCTACCAGCTCTGCCAATAGACCCAGGGCGCCACTAAAATCCCCGTCCGAGACGGCAGTCTCAATGCCCTGTTGCCTCTGCCGTAGCGCCTCGTAGAGATTGCGCTCGTAGACGCTGTCCATGATCCCAATGTCTACGGCGTAGATGGTATCGACATCTCTTGGAACTATGTTGTATATCCGCTTAAACGCAAACAAAAACTCGAAATAGCTCGGACCGCTCCTTACAGTGGCTGGGTTTTCAGCCGTCTTCAAACGGCTAAGGGCCTCCATCCGCCCGACCAGGCGGTCTAGTCCCACGACCTGAAACCGCTCCATAGCCGCCGCAATGACGTCGTGGGAATACTCGTTGGCAAACAACGACTGCAACCTCTGCCTGAAAAACGCATACAGACCATCCAGGACAGCCCTCTGCCTCTTGAGGACATCAACCGCCTCAGTTAGTATCCCCTCAAGGGTGACCTTGAAGCCACCCTGCATTAGGATGGCAATTACGCCCATCGCCTGTCGTCTGAGGGCGTATGGGTCCTCCGATCCTGTAGGGACCTGTCCTATAGAGAAAAATGATACCAGATTGTCTATCTTATCTGCAAGGCTTACGATCATACCCAACCTCGTGGATGGCACCTTGTCCCCGGCATAGGCCGGCATGTAGTGTTGGAGGATGGCCTGAGCTACTTCTGGTGCCTGGCCGCTTTTAAGGGCATAGTACTTGCCCATGACGCCCTGAAGCTCCGGGAATTGACGCACCACGCCGGTGGTCAGGTCGACCTTGCAGAGTCGTATGGCCATCAGCAGGTCTTGTCGATCGATCATGGCATCGGTTGTGGTCGGGTCAAAGAGGCGCAGCCGGAGAAAGTCGCCAATGGCGATGAGTCTGTCCACCTTGTCAAAGACCGTCCCGAGGGCCTCCTGAAAGACTATCCCCTTTAGGTGCTCCAGGCGCTGTATGAGGGGCAGCTTGAGGTCCTCGTCGTAGTAGAACCTGGCATCCTCCAGGCGTGCCCTGATCACCCTCTGGGCGCCGATACGCACCACATCGGCGTTGTCTGCTACCGTGTTGCTGACCACGATGAAGCGATTTAGCAACTGCCCGTCCTCCGTCTCGATGGCAAAGCACCTCTGGTGGTCCCTCATGACGGTTATCAGTAGTTCCCGGGGCAGGTTGAGATAGACGTCGTCGAAGTCGCCAACCACGGCCAGGGGATATTCAACCAGGTGTGTCACCTGTTGCAGCAGTCCGTCATCTGTCACCGGCAGCGCCCCAAGCCCCCTGGCAGCCTCTACGCACTGCGTCCATATCAGTTGGCGCCGCTTGTCCTGATCCAGTATGACGTAGTTGGCCTCCAAGGCCTTCTGATATTGTACTGCATCGGAGACCTCAATCGTCCTGTTGGCCAGAAACCGGTGTCCGTGTGTGACATTGGAACTCTTGACCCCGGCAAATTCAAACTCCACCGGTTCACCGTTACAGAGGGCCATAAGCCATCGCACCGGGCGGACAAACCTGGTGTCAAGGTCGGCCCAGCGCATGGCCTTTGGGAAGTGCAGGGACGTCGCAATCTGTGTAAACAACGAGGCCACTATATCTCTGGTGGCGCGCCCCTCCTCCCTGATAACAGCCACAACGTACCGGTGTCCCTTCTGCTTGTTAAGAGAAGAAGAAGAAGAAGACTGGGGACTCCGTCCCCTTGCCCCCTGCAAGGAGGGCGACTCCGTCCCCTCCTTGACCTCCCCTGCAAGGGCACCAGTGCCCTTGACCCCATCCTGCGAGGGCTTGAGCTTTATTATCAGGTCTTCTACGGCAATACCGTGCAACTTTGCAAAGCCGATAGCGGCCTTAGTTGGCTGGCCATCAGTTGAGAAGGATACCTTTTCCGGTGGACCGAAGTACTCCTTGACCCGGCTTGTTTGATACTCGCTGACCCCTGTTGCAATCATGGCTAGTCGTCGTGGGGTTGCGTAGGCCCTCACCTCGGAGAACTCGACTCCGTTGTCGGCGAGCACGCCTTCGGCGACGTCCTTGAGCTGCACGATGGTTCCCGGTAAGAAGGTGGCCGGTATCTCCTCAACGCCAATCTCCAGGATAAGGGAGATATAGTTTGGCATTATTGCACCTCCTTTTGCATATAGGCCTCGGCGCAGGGCTTGGCCAGCGCCCGGACACGCGCGATGTAGGCGGTGCGCTCGGCAACGGAGATAGCGCCCCTGGCATCAAGGATGTTAAAGACGTGTGAGCACTTGAGGCAGAATTCGTAGGCCGGCATCACCAGTCCCTCGCTCAACAGCGATTTGCACTGTCGCTCGAAGCCGTCAAATAACTGTCTGTTGAGATCAACATCGGCCATGTCGAAGTTGAACCGTGAGAAATCCACCTCATCCCTGTGATGGATGTCGCCGTAGGAGAAGTCCTTGTTCCAGCGCAGTTTGTAGACGTTATCGACCTCCTGGAGGTACATGGCGATCCTCTCAAGGCCGTAGGTTATCTCCACGGAGACGGGTTTGAGGTCAATGCCTCCCACCTGCTGGAAGTAGGTAAACTGCGTGACCTCCATGCCATCGAGCCAGACCTCCCACCCCAGGCCCCAGGCCCCCAGCGTCGGGGATTCCCAGTCATCCTCGACAAAGCGGATGTCGTGTCTGTGTGCCTCTATGCCCAGGTGAGCAAGGCTCTCCAGGTACAGCTCCTGGGACTCTACCGGTGAGGGCTTTAGGATGACCTGGTACTGGTAGTAGTGTTGGAGCCTGTTAGGGTTGTCGCCGTACCTGCCGTCGGTGGGTCTGCGCGAGGGCTGTACGTAGGCAGTCTTCCAGGGCCTTGGGCCGAGGACCCTGAAGAAAGTTGCCGGGTGAAACGTCCCTGCTCCCACCTCAATATCGTATGGTTGAAGGATGACACAGTCCTTCGCCGCCCAAAAATCCTGTAACCTCAGTATAAGCTGTTGAAAATCCAATGAACCTTCCTTTATATATCGTTTTTTTATTATAGCTTCAGAAGAAGGATAAAAAAGTTAAAGCTGTTTTGTCAAATATAAAAATATAAAAAACTTCCCAATGTTTAAAACACTCCCAAAATTATGTATTAATTAATTATGGGCAGGCACTTAGCGGTAGCACCACAGTCAACCGTGGTTGCAGGATTTAAGGCACTTTTATACCTTCATAATATGGCGTTGTTACTATGCGGCAGCAATGTGACCACGTTTGAATGGAGTGGTACCCACTTAGCAGTAGGCTACATAAATTATAGTCCTAAGAATCTGGAGGACATATGGAAGGAGATGGTAAAAAGACAGAAGTAGCGAGGGAAGAAAAAAAAGGGAGAGAGGGCACAATCCCCCCTCCCTCGGCTTTATTCACCGTAGAGGGCGCGCTGCACGGTTTTGATGGCGCAGAAGTCGGCGCACATGCTGCACACCTCTGACTGTGCCGGCGGGATGTGAGAGCGCATTGCTCTGACCTTGTCGGGGTTAAAGGACAGGGATATCTGCCCCTCCCAATCGAGTTTTTTCCTGTAACGGGCCATCTGTATATCCCTGTCTATGGCCGACTGGATACCCTTGGAGATGTCGGCGGCGTGGGCCGCTATCTTGGATGCAATGACCCCTTCGATGACGTCGTCGATGTCGGGGAGCCGGACGTGCTCCGAGGGGGTGACGTAACAGAGAAAATCAGCCCCGGCAGCCCCGGCTATGGCCCCTCCGATGGCGGCAGTTATATGGTCGTAGCCCACACCCACGTCCGTTACTAATGGCCCCAGGACGTAAAACGGCGCCCCGCTACACAGCGACTTCTGTAGCTTGATGTTCATCTCCACCTGATGCAGGGGGACGTGACCGGGCCCCTCGATGATGCACTGGACGCCGTGCTCCAGCGCCGTCTTTTGCAGCCTGCCAAGGGTGATAAGCTCCTGCACCTGCGCCCTGTCCGTGGCGTCAGCCAGACAGCCTGGCCGTAGGCCATCACCAAGGCTCAGGGTAAGGTCGTATCTCCTTGCCAGCTCCAGGAGCCTGTCGTACTGTTCATAGAGGGGGTTTTCCCTGTCGTTGTAGACCATCCACTCCAGCAGGATCGACCCACCACGGCTTACGATATCCAACTGGCGTCTCTGGGCCTTCAGGTGCTCTATCGCGCTGCGTGTCAGGCCGCAGTGTACGGTGACAAAGTCCACACCCTCCTGCGCCTGCAACTCGATGACGTCAAAGAGGTCATCGGCCGTCATCTTAAAGATCGTGCCGTGTCTCTCTATCGCCGCAACCGCCGCCTCATATATTGGCACCGTGCCGATGGAGACAGGGGACTTTTCGGTGAGGCTACGGCGAAGCTCCCTGATAGGTCCACCGGTTGAGAGGTCCATGACCGCGTCTGAGCCGTACTTTACGAGCATTGCGAGCTTGGTCAGCTCCTCCTCTACCGATACGTGATCCTTGGATGTGCCTATGTTGGCGTTTATCTTTGTCGTCAACCCCTTGCCAATGCCCAGAGGCTTGATGTTGCGGATCGCGTTTCTTGAAACCACGGTGTAACCATTTGCGATATCGGCTGAGATCGTCTCGGGTGATAGTCCCTCGGCAATAGCTACCTGCTTGACCTCGTCTGTTATTATGCCCTTGCGGGCCTCATCTATTCTAGTAATCATAGTGACTCCAAATATTTTTTTGTCTCATTAAAGACACTATCACTTGACAGTATCCCAGAGATGACGGCTATGCCGTCAGCCCTACTCCCCATGACATCGCTGATGTTGTACACCTTAATCCCCCCAATGGCAAAGATGGGGATGTTGACCTTCTTCCTGACCTTTTGCAGTGTCTCCAAGCCAATAGGGTCGCCATACATCAGCTTGGAGGGCGTCTCGTAGATCGGGCCAAGCGTGATAAAGTCAGCCCCCTTCCTGGCCGCCTCTATAGCCTCATCCACGCCGTGAGTTGATTTAGCAATCAGCATCTTATCCCCCACCAGGACCCGCACCACTGGAATCGGCATGCTGTCGTGCCCTAAGTGAACGCCATCGGCCCCGACCAGGAGCGCCACGTCAACCCTGTCGTTGATAAACAACTTAGCGCCATATCTGCTTGACAGCTCCCTGAGCCTCGTTGCGAGCACCAGCAACTCCTGGTCGGTCATGTCCTTCTCGCGCAACTGCACGGCCTTAAGCCCCGCCTTGAGGGCCTCCTCAACGGCCTCCTCCAACGGCAATCTGGTGGCCTTCCTGTCTGTTATCAGGTATAACCTGAAATCAATCGCCTGCATGGCCCTGATTACAGCAACATGCCGTCAAGCGGACTGCTTGCCGTTGCGTATAGCTTCTTTGCGACACGGCCGGCCCTGTAGGCGTATCTTCCAGCGATGACGGCGTGTTTCATGGCCATTGCCATAGCTATGGGGTCTTTTGCCCCCGCGATACCGGTGTTTATGAGCACGGCGTCACAGCCCAGCTCCATTGCGATGGCCGCATCCGAGGCCGTGCCCACGCCGGCATCAACGACAACCGGCAGGTCAACCGTCTCGAGGATTATCTTGATGTTGTACGGGTTTCGTATCCCAAGCCCCGAACCAATGGGGGCGCCCAGAGGCATCACGGCGGCCGCCCCGGCGTCAGCCAGGCGTCTTGCCGTTATGGGGTCATCGCTGCTATAGGGCAGGACGATAAAGCCCTCCCTGGCAAGCACCTCGGTTGCCTTTAAGAGGGCACACACGTCGGGGAACAGGGTCTTGTCATCGCCGATGACCTCCAGCTTCACGAGGTCTGTCTCGCAGGCCTCCCGACCCAGCCTGGCGTATCTGAGGGCATCCTCTATCGTGTAACACCCTGCCGTGTTGGGTAGTATCTTGTACTTTTTGGGGTCTATGAAGTCAAACAGGGCCGGCTTGCTCCTGTCTGTGAGGTTGACCCTGCGTATGGCAACTGTGACAACATCAGCGCCAGATGCCTCTATTGCCCTGGCGGTCTCTTCAAAGTCCTTGTACTTTCCTGTCCCTACCCACAGCCTTGAACTAAATTCTATGCCTCTGATGACGAGTCTGTCTTGCATCGTGTCTCCTTTTTTAATGGCGGGGTGCCCCACCCCTTTTTATGGCAGGGGTGCCCCACCCCCTTTTATGGCAGGGGTACCTCACCCCTTTTTATGGCAGGGGTGCCTCACCCCTTTATTTCATATGATTGATATTCTGATACGAAAATCTCTCCACTTACGGTTTATTATTTGAAAATATGCACCGAAAAGTCAAGCATGTATGGCCTAAGATTAAAGAGGGGAAAAAAAGAAGAGGGCGGCACTACCCTTCTTTTCTTCTTTCTGGTCAAATGCGATTGCCCTGTAGCACCCCAGCCACTGTAAGGAGCGATTTTGATTTATGTGGTCAAGGGGACTGGGACTTCTTTAATATTAGGATTGAAATGCGATTAAACAATTTATTATACTATTATGAAACGACAATATTAGGAAGGTGAGATGTTATCAAAGGTGATAAGTGCGACCATCTATGGGGTAAATGCCTATCTCATAGACGTTGAGGTGGATATATCGGCAAGGGGGATGCCGTATTTTTCCATTGTAGGTTTGCCGGATACCTCGGTCAAGGAGAGCAAGGACAGGGTACGGGCGGCCCTTAAAAACGTTGGATTTAGTTTTCCCCTCAAGCATATAACCGTCAATCTCTCACCAGCCGATCTCAGAAAGGAGGGGTCGGCGTTTGACCTTCCGCTTGCCGTTGGCATACTGGCCTCAGAGGGTGTGCTTGCGGCGGGGGCGCACAGTAATTACCTAATCGCCGGTGAGTTATCGCTGGATGGCACGATTAAACCGATCCGGGGCACGCTTTCGATGGCCATAGCCGCGCGGGATAATAAACTCTCCGGTATAATCCTCCCTTACGAAAACGCCAGGGAGGCATCCGTGGTCAAGGGGCTGGCCGTGTACGGGATGAGGACGATTGTTGATCTGGTGGGGTTTTTGGCCAACAGGGATGGCGTTGAACCGTTTATCACTGATGTGTCAAAGGTCCTGGATGAGTACTCCACCTACGAGGAGGACTACTGCGACGTCAAGGGTCAGGAGCACGCAAAGCGCGCCATCGAGGTAGCGGCCTCCGGAGGACACAACGTCCTGATGATAGGCCCCCCGGGGTCAGGCAAGACGATGCTCGCCCGACGCCTGCCAACCATAATGCCGCTGATGACCTTTGAGGAATCCATCGAGACCACCAAGATACACAGCGTCTCAGGGTATCTCAGAAACGATGTCCCGATCATAGCCAGGCGTCCCTTTCGCTGTCCGCACCACACGATCTCCGACGTTGCCCTCATAGGCGGCGGTCAATCGCCGAGGCCCGGGGAGGTCTCTCTGTCGCACAACGGGGTGCTCTTTCTGGATGAGCTGCCGGAGTTTAAGCGCAATGTCTTAGAGGTCTTGCGTCAGCCCATCGAGAACTCAGAGGTCACGATAGCGCGCTCTGCCGCGACCATCAGCTATCCGGCGTCGTTTATGCTGGTGGCGGCGATGAATCCCTGCCCCTGCGGCTACCTCAACGACACCAGGCGTCAGTGCGTGTGTTCAACATCATTAGTCCACAGGTACAGGGCGAAGATATCCGGCCCGCTGCTAGACCGTATCGACATACACATCGATGTCCCGGCCCTGCCACCTTACGAGCTGTCGTCTATCAAGACAGCCGAGACGTCGGCCGAAATCCGCAGGCGCGTGATCGCAGCCAGGGCAATACAGCTGGAGAGGTTCAAGAAGGACAACATCTACACCAACAGTCAGATGAAGCCCCGGCATATCAAGAAATACTGCACCCTAAACCCCGAGGCTCAAGGTCTTATCAACTCGGCAATGGAACACCTCGGACTCTCCGCCCGCGCCTACACGAGGATACTCAAGGTGTCAAAGACCATAGCAGACCTCCACGGCAGCGAACAGATACAGCCCCATCACCTCTCGGAGGCCATCCAGTACAGGAGCCTCGACAGAGAGACGATATAGACAATGATTTTCTCTAAACGACATAAAGATTCCATAAAGACGGAAAAAAAAGAGGGAAGCAAAGTCCCTGACAAGATTGAAACGGATAATTTCGACGATGTAAAGCTGTTAATTAGGGATTGAGTATTAATGGGTCAAGGACACTGGTGCCCTTGCGGGAAGGGGTCTGAGGGGGAGGGCAGAGCCCTCCCCCTTCTTTGAGATTGCTATTGACAGGGGCGATCTTGTTGTGTTTCACTAGACTATCATGACAGAGAGGGTGGAGAAATTCAAGAAGGTGATGGCGGGGATAACATCGCTGCCAATAGTCATAACGCAGATAGACCCTGACGCCATTGGATCGGCAATGCTCCTGCGATATATAGCCATGACCTTTGGCATACAGGTGGATATCTATTACTGTGGGAACTTTGGCCACCCCCAAAACCGCCTGATCTATACGCTATATGACCTTGGTTCGCTCCTGCATCCAATCCAGGAGATGTCAAAAGACATACAAATATGTGCCCTGGTAGACTCCTCCCAGATAAATGACGCACGTCTCAATGGACGCATCATAGATCCCATTGTAATAATTGACCATCACGAGCTTGACGCAAGGATCAAGGAAGAGGCGGATGAACAACGCTTCCTGTGGATAGACAGGGTCGGGGCGGCTACCACTTTACTTATAGAGCTCGCGGACTTACTGAATATCAACCTTCCTAAAAACAGCCAGGAGGCCACACTTGCCGTACTTGCCGTCTTCAGCGACACGAAGATGCTCTTAAATGCCACAGAGAGGGATATTACCGCTTACTCCAGGATGCTGGAATCAGCGGATAAGGATAGCTTTCGTCACTTCTTCAACTATCCCCTGCCTCAGCGCTACTATGAATACTTTAAGGAGGCCATCAATGGCTGGAAGATAAAAGAGGCGGTACTGGTGACAAGCATCGGGTTTATATCTTCAAGAGACGCGGATCAGTTAGCAATAATCGCCGACAACCTCATCCGGATGACGGAGATACAACTGGTCGTTACGTGGGCTATAGTGGACAACTCCCACATGAGAATCTCTGCCAGATGCACTGACCTGTCGCTATCCCTGCACGATTTCCTGAAGGATCGCTTCGGCCAAAATTGCGGCGCAAAGACCTCTGCCCTGGGTATCGCCGAAGGTGGTGGACTCATAAAGCTCCCCAATGCCTTTTGGACCGGATATGAGGTCAAGGAAGAGCTATTTGCGCTAGTCAAACGTAAGATGGAGTATCTGGTGCTTGAGTATTCAGCAACACCTATGAAACAAACAGACACAGAAAGTGAGGCTTGCGAATGGAACAACAACAATAACAACGATTATAGATGAGCAGTTGGGATTTATATTGACACCGATGCAATAAATATGATAGCCTTGTAGATTATGATAGATGTAAGCGAAAGTAACACAGCTATAGAGCAACCGGTTGCTCAAAGTACAATGATGGCCTATGTCAGATTAGAGGGCTTTAAGTGTTTTTTAGATGAGACGATCCCCCTTGCCCCCTTAACAATACTCGCCGGTGTCAATAACAGTGGTAAGTCGTCGGTGATTCAAGCGCTGTTGCTGTTGAAACAAACAGTTGAAACAAGCGGGTATGAATTCCCACACGGTATGGTACAGAGTGCAATACCAGCATTACATATGAGACCAGAACGTTGGAAAATATCTCTCAATGGCCCTTATGTACACATAGGTAATCCACATGATATTTTCTGTCAGTGGTCAGAGAAAGACAATATCACTATTTCATTTGCCGTAAAAAATCATCCTGATAAAATCTTAAAATTGACGTTACTGTACGATAAGAATAATTACAACTACCCTCATATGCAAGTAGAGAATGACGAGGACTTTGCTGAATTACACAAGATATTACGAAATATACGTATTCAATACATAGGGGCTATGAGGACAGGGCCACAGTTATCTTATTCGGTAAATAATGTGCCAATATTGAAAATGTCTGTAGGCAATATGGGGGAATTTACAGTTCATTGTCTTCATGAATTTGGACAAGGTCAAACAAGCATACGTGCATTAGATTATGAACCAGATGGCAATGGCAATGATACAGAATCTGAGTCACGCACCCTCTCATATCAAACTGAACGGTGGATGAATTACTTGATCCCTGGAATCCGATTTGAATATAAAAAAATAACCGAATCAGATGCTTTAACTATGGGTATTAGCAATAACAATAAGGATACGGAATATTTCAGGTCAACGAATGTTGGCTTTGGTATAACGTATTGTTTGCCTATTGTCGTAGCGGCCCTGATGAGTATCAGAGGCGACATTCTCATATGTGAGAACCCTGAATCTCATCTACACCCTAAGGCGCAGTCTCATCTTGCGGTATTTTTGGCTCGTGTGGCCTCTGCCGGCATACAGGTTATAACTGAGACACACAGCGACCACATACTCGACGGGATAAGGGTGGCAGTGAAACGAGGTATAATAAAAAGCTCTCACGTGGCTATTAACTATTTCGACAGGAACTACAGACTCTCATGTCCTGAGATGGATAAAGACGGGAGGCTTAGTATGTGGCCTGAAGGCTTCTTCGATCAGATAAATATAGACTTGGGAGAGTTGATGTAATGTATGGATTTGTAAATGAGCTTTCATTTGCAGGACAAGCCCAAAACCTCAATCAATGTACGGAATTAATACGTGAATTAACCAAGACTATCAATGCACTCCGCCCCGCTTTAGCTGGCAAGCAGGTTCATGTTTCTCAAAGCTTATGGCAACAAGAGATTTCTCCTGGATACACAGTACAAAAATTTATCTATGATAGGAATATTGATCAAGCAATCAAAACTAATTTTCAAGTTTATATCACCAATGGACCATATTTTGAGGCATTTATAGAAAATATCTCTCACCAATGTACTATAATCTCCAACAACCAGGACGTCACAGGTAGCAGTATTGCTGCCGCTTCTTACCTTTCAGGTGTTTTAACGAGCCTACAAAATGCACCGCCCTTTGATCTCGATCACGTGGAAGTTCGATATTGCGATGAAACCATTAATGAACAATCTTTGAAGATAATCAATCTTTTTGACCATTCTGTCGCTAAGGATTTCTGTGCTAATGTTATTAAGGATGACACTAACTCATGGAAGGACTTTTGGAGCCAACGTGCTCTCTTGTTTCCTGAATTGGTGTTCTGTGAAGATGTTGAATCTCAACTCAGAGACGTTAATTTCAACGCACATTATAGCCTCATCTCTCGCCATCTCCAATGTATGAATGATTACATCAAGAATGTTCGCACAGGCAACATTCATACGCCTGATTTTGAAAAAATGGGTATTGAGGCCACCCCTGAAAGTGGTCAAACTTTAGATCGAAAGAAATACTGCGATGTAAGAAGGTTTAAGTGTCCTGATGGAGTAGAAAGAACCTTCAGTTGGCACAGCAAGCAACGTGGCCAGAATATACGCATACACTTCTATCCAACCGATGTTGAGACAAAGGACTTTATTATTGGATACGTTGGGGAACACCTTCCTACAGCTACAATAAAATGAACGTGGCTGTATATCCAGCGAATTAATGTAACCCCTGCTGTGCTGGTGCCTTCCCTCGCTTCATGAGAAACACCAGGGGCAGGACACACAGCATCACGACAAATATCACGTAGGCGGCGTCGTTAAACGCAAGCACGGCGGCCTGTTTGATGGCCTGTCCATAGATAATCCCATCTGCCGTGAGCTTAGAGACATAATCGCTGTATCCCTGGTGTTTCAATGCACTGGCGATGTGGTAAGCGGCCATCTGGTAGGCTCTGTCAAATGGGCTCAGGTGCTCGGTGAGCTGGAGCTGGTGCGTCTGGGAATGACGCGAGACCATCGTCATCACAAACGCCACCCCTACACTGCCACCTACGTTTCTTAGGAGGTTGTACATCCCGGTGGCGTTTCCCATATCCTCCCTCCTTATGCCCGACATCGTCATCGTCGTCAGGGGGATAAACACCAGCCCCGTCCCAATCCCCAACAATATCCGCGGGATAAACACCGTCTCGAAATCAACATACAGGTTCAGTCGAGACAGGAAATACGTCGAGGCGGCAGCTACCAGTATGCCAACCGCCATAGGCCACTTGGGATTGACCCTGTTGACCAACACGCCCACAACGGGCATGGTCAATAGCGTCCCAATGCCTCCAAGGCCAAGCACCTTGCCGGCCATCGTTGCCGTATAGCCCATTATGCTCTGCAGATATATGGGTAACAGGACGATGCTGGCAAAGAGATTTAAAAAGGTAAAAAACATCACAACGTTACCAATGGTAAAAGATACGTTCTTAAACACCTTTAAATTGATAATAGGCGACTCCACAAAAGACTCCACTACGACAAACAGGACGATCGAGGCAACCGCTACCACCGTAAACCAGAATATGTAACCGGAGGCAAACCAGTCCTCCATCTGCCCCTTCTCAAGCACGATCTGCATCGAGGCAAGCCCCACGACAAGTAGAGCCAAGCCCCAGTAATCGATACTCATCCGCGCCCTCTTCATGTAGGGAGGGTCCGTGATACAGATCATACACATGATTATCGAGATTATCCCAATTGGGATGTTGATGAAGAATATCCACTGCCACGCCCAATTATCCGTGATCCACCCGCCCAACAACGGTCCAACGATAGGACCAAACATGACGCCCACACCAAAGAGCGCCATCGCCGTCCCATGCTGCTTGTGCGGGAAGGCCTCAAGTAAGATGGCCTGCGACAGAGGTTGAAGCGCCCCTCCCCCTATGCCCTGGATGATCCGAAAGACGATCAGACTCTGTAGGTTCCACGCCGAACCACACAGAAACGAACTGACCGTAAAGACCGTTATGGACAGTATCAGATAGAGCTTCCTGCCAAACATCCTGCTCAACCACCCCGTCAACGGGATGATGATCGCGTTTGAGACAAGATACGCCGTAATTGCCCACGTGGCCTCATCGATCCCCGCCGACAGGCTGCCCCGTATGTGATCAAGTGAGACATTTACAACAGAGGTGTCTATTATCTCAATCAACGTCGGAAGCATAACGCTCATGGCAACAACCCACTTATTCATAAGAACCACCCTCCCCTACCCATAACAAGACAAGGGAAAAAGGGGGGCGGCGCCGCCCCCCCCTCGACCCCCCCTGCAAGGGCACCAGTGCCCTTGACCCCATAATTATAGCATTGTCCCCATGAAAATTTTATGCATCCATTTATTATGTCAATAATCGGTTAAGTCAATCTCAAGGCTTTCTTGTGTCCTGCATTGCTATTAATTTGGAACCGGGATACTACCTCTTGTAACTCAGAGGATAATTTTGACAGATCACCTGATGAACTAGCTATCTGCTGTGAGCTTACCATAGTCTCTCTTGATACGTTGGCGACCGTTTCTATATCGGATGTTATCGTCTCTGACACGGTTGACATCTCCTCTGTGGCTGATGCTATCTGCTGAACCATCAATTGCAATGAGTTGATGCTGTTGACTATCTCATGCAATGAGTCACCGGCTTGTGTGGAGAGCTCCACGCCCACTTCAACCATGTTGGTGGCGCCGCTCATTGATGTTACGGCCTTTTCGGTCTCTTGCTGAATGGCCGTTATCATCCTGCCGATTTCAGTTGTTGCGCTTGTGGTTCTCTCGGCGAGTTTTCTGACCTCATCGGCTACCACGGCAAAGCCCCTGCCCTGCTCTCCCGCTCGTGCCGCTTCGATGGCCGCGTTTAAGGCAAGGAGGTTTGTCTGATCCGCTATGTCCTTGATGACATTTATGATATCTCCTATTTGTCTTGAGCGATCCCCAAGTGAAGATATCAATTGAGCGGAGGTATTGACGGTATCTGCTATTGATTTTACCTCAGCTATTGACCTTTTAACTATCGTCTCTCCATTTTGGGCTAATTTTAACGTATCATTTGATGAGATTGATATCTCGGAGGCGTTTTTTGCCACATCCATTACCGTCTGTGACATCTGTGTTGCCGATGTCGCTATCTGTGTTGCCTTGGATGACTGTTCAGATACACCACTTGACATCTGATCAGCGCTCGCGCTTAACTCATGGCTCGCCGATGCTACACTGTCTGACGATGACATTATTGTCTTCAGTATGGAATTTAAACTTGCTACCGTCTTACTCATAGCAGACAGGAGGTCCCCAACCTCGTCTTTACTATCAGATTGTATCTCTACAGTCAGATTGCATGCCGCTATGCTATCCATAACATCAACCCCCTCCCTTAGAGGCCCTGTTATACTACCTATAATCAAAAATGACAATAAGAGTGATAACGCTATACCTATAAAAATGACTGTTATCGATACGTTTCTAGCTGTATCGTATGCGCCTTGCGATTTATCATACTCTTTCTTTGCCACATCTACCAGCAAGACGATTAGATCATCGATATCCTTTTCTACTTCATTAAGCATAGGCCTGCATTTCTTATCATATATCTCCATCGCTTCATCATACTTACCTTCCTTGATCAGGTTTCTTACAGGTGTTAAGGCCTCATTTACATAGTTAGACCTATCCTGCTCTATCTTTGTAGCAAGCCTCCTTTCTTCATCGGTTAAAGAGGTAGAGAGATACGCCTTCCACTCTGTGTTTATTACTTCTGTTTCCCTTTCAATATTTGCATTTCTGACTTGTTTCTCCTCAGGGGTGTGTATCATAAACATGTGATCAAGATGTATTCTTATTCTCATATTAGCCTTAGCTACCTTATCTAATTGAGATAGCGGGACTGTTCTGTCATAATATACACTTTTTAAGCTCTCATTACTTTGCCTTGCAACATGTTGCCCTAAATATCCTATCAGCAAAAGTAATAGCGCCATAAACGCCACCAATATTCTTAACCTTACCCCTATGCTCATGTTTTTTAACATATACCACCCCTTTATATAAAATTTTGCGCTTATCCTAAGGCTGGCAGTATTAAAACATACAATGAAGAGGCATGTCAAGAAGAAGTAAGGTGTTCCTGTGAACAAGGTAAGTACATGGACAGAAGTTTTTATATAAACTTAGGATTGAGATTATGGGGTCAAGGGGACTGGTCCCCTTGCAGGGGGTTCTGAAGGGGGGCGGAGCCGCCCCTTTCTTCTCTTCATTTTTATATAATTAATTATGGGCAGGTACTTATAATCGATCTGGCCGCTCCCTACGGTCGTTATTATGGGGTCAAGGGGTCAGTGACCCCTTGCAGGAGGGGTCTGAGGGGAGGGGCGGCCAGGCGCTCCCCTTCTTGTCTTTGTCTTTTCTTCCTTTCTCACTGCACCAGTATGGTAGGGACGACGGACATGCCGACCCTTAATCGGTGTTTTTTGTCTGAGGCTTTGTCTATGAGTATCTTTACGGGGACACGCTGGACGATCTTTACGTAATGCCCGGTGGCGTTCTCCGGCGGGAAGAGCGAAAACACCGACCCCGTCCCCGCCATGATGCTGTCAATCCTGCCGCTAAAGACCTCCTGCGGGTAGGCATCGACCTTGATGGCGACACGTTGACCGGGGATGATCTTGCGCAGTTGTGTCTCCTTGAAGTTGGCCGTTACCCAGACGTCCTCCAGCGTGACGATGGCCATAAGCGGTTGTCCGGCCTGTATCTGATTGCCTACCTCCACGGACTTCTTGTTCACATAGCCATCCGTAGGGGCATAGACCGTCGTATAGGACAGATTCAACGTGGCCTGATTCAGGATGGCCTCCTTTTGCTTAATGAGCAGGCGTTGTGTCTCTATGGAGGTTTCGGTCTGTTGTATGAGTGCCTGTTGGGTATCAATGGCCTTTTCGCTGAGGCTGACCTGCTTTAGGGTGGCGTCCGTTTCGGCGGACTTGACGTCTTGTGCGGTGAGGGTCTTTTCGTAGCGCTCTCTTGAGATGGCCTCCTTGCGGTAGAGGTTCTCCGCACGCCTTGCGTCCTTTTCCGATTGCACAAGACCTGCGCGATTGGCATTGAGGTTGGCCCGGGCGCCCTTGAGGCGCTCATTTAGCTCCAACAGTTGTCTCTTTGCCGTCTCGACCCTCGATTGTACCTCCTTGAGCCTTGCCTGTTCAGCCTCGTAGGCCGCCTGCGCCTCTGCGACCTTCACGTCGTAATCGTTGGGGTCAAGGGCAACGAGGGGCTTGCCCTTGTTGACAAACTCGTTATCTGCCACATAGACCTCCCTCACAGTACCGGCGACCTTTGAGGCAACCGTGTGCATGGTGCCGTCTATAAAGGCGTCGTCGGTCGTGATGTGTGTGGCATTGTAGGAGTGGTACATGTACGTGACGGCTGCCCCAATCAGGGCAAGCAGGAAGATTACAATGAGCGCATTTCTCTTCTTGTGGGATTGATTGTTATCAAATGTATCAGAATCGTTCTTTTCCGCTCCAGGACGCTCCTGGCTCTTTACAGTCACGGGGGTGGTATCGTTTTTTTCCATCTTTATCTCCAGCTTTAGTGTCCATATGCTGAGACAATGTCTATTGCCGCAGCGTAGAGAAGCGTTGCATAGGCGCGTTTGAGGTCAAACATCGCCCTGTAGTAGTTTGACTCGGCCAGGGCCAACAGGGCAATGGCATCAAGGACATCGGTGGCATTGCCTTGTCCCTCCTCATAGCGAACCCTGTTGATCCTGAGGTTTTCCTCTCCGTGGGCGATTGCCTCCTGGGTGACCTTGATCCTCTCAGAGGCGGTCTTTGTATCGAGGTAGCCCTTTTGCACCTCAAGGCTGATATCATCTATGATCTTCCTGCGCTCTTCTGACAATTGCGCTGCCTTGTGTTTTATCTTGGAGACCTCGGCCCTGGTGGCGCCACCATCGAAGATATTTAACTCGGCGCCCAGGACAGCCGACCAGTTGCCCTCATGCACCTGATATTGGTTCTGTGAGTAGTCAAACCCGCCCTGGATGTAAAACCTCGGATAGTAAAGGGCCATCTTTGCCCTTGATTGTAGTTGGAGCATCTGTAACTGCTTGTCCGTTATCTTGATTTCTGTTCTCTGGTCCTGGGCGTGTTTTAAGTAGACCTCGAGGGTGTCAAGAGATGGTGGCTGCGGGGAGTCATCCAGGAGCGTCACGGCGTCGCTTAGGGGTTTGGTGAGGAAGTAGTTGATCCTTGAGGCGTTGAGGGTTCTGAGGTTTTTGAGACTCAACAGGCGTTGATTGGCATCGGCCAGCCTTACATCTGCGGCGAGGAAGTCGTTTCTTGTCGCCACACCCTCGTCGTACAGGCCCTGGGTCACGTCTGTGTGCGCCTTGAGTTGCTCAACCTCCCTCAGGGCAACGTATATGAGCCGGTCGGTCTCAAGCAGTTCAAAGCACGCCATAAGGTAGTTCAGGGCCACCACGTTTCTTACCCTGTCAACGTCGATCCTGGTCTTGTCTATGGCCGCCAGTGACTCGTCATACCGTGATCGGTTGGCGCCAAAGTCGTAGATGGTATGTTTGATTGTAATGTCGTAAAAGAAGGAGTTTTTATCGGCGGTATTTATCTTGGCGCCATTAAACAGGGCACCCGGCTGGTAGTATACGGAGGAGTGGCCAATATCGGTATTGACGGAAGGCCCCAGGGCAGCCCTCGCGATATCGGACTCCGAGGCAGCAATATCAACGCCGTGGGAGGCGATATTGATCAGCCGTCCACGCCCGGTAGCCATACCAAGCCCCTCCGTAACAGTAAGCGTATCCTTTGAGATGTCCAGCACCTCAATATCCGCACCTCGTACCAGAGGAATCGCCACAAGAAGGACGAAGAACAAGAAGAAGAAAAAAGAACAAGGAGGGACGCCTGGCCGCCCCCTCCTTGACCTCCCCTGCAAGGGGTCACGGACCCCTTGACCCCTTCTGGGCTTATTCATAGTGGATTGATTATACATGGTACTTTTTGATTTTGACATTTTCTATATTCACTTGTCTATACCTCTTTTCAATTTAAATATGTTATAATATTTTCATAGTGAAGTGCAAGAAGTGTAACAGTAAGGTAGTGTTGGTTATAGGGTGTACGGCGGCATTTTTGAGTTGTACGAAGTGTCGCGCGAGGTTTAAGATCTCTGAGTACATCAACGAGATAGATGACAAGACATGGGAGCTGATATCTGCGAGGAACAGTGACCGTGCATAGACTGCCCAGGCAGTATGAAAGGAGTTTAAGAGAAAGATGGCGGCTAAATCGCGACCGAAACGTAGTCTCTCGGTATTGAAGAGGACAAGACAGGCCAAAAAGAGTCAATTGCGCAACAGGATGGCAAAGAGCAGGCTCCGCACACTCACACGGAGGCTCGAGGAGGCCATTGAGACCAAGAATAGAGAAAAGGCAAAGGAATATATGGTTGAAGTAACCAGGGCCTATGACAAGGCCGCAACCAAGGGCGTCCTACACGACAACACAGCCTCCCGAAAGATATCCCGCCTATCCGCAAGATTACATGACCTCATAGTAAAAACTGCCTAAAGGTAGGGTTTAAGCCTGCGCAGTAATGGCTCAAGGGCACTGGTGCCCTTGCAGGGGGGTCTGAGGGGGGCCAGGAGCGTCCTGGAGCGGTAAAGAAGTAGCGCCGCCCCCCTTCTTTCTTTGTTTCTTTTACTGTTTTTCGAGAGAGAGGATATTCAGGCCATCAGGGTTGGTGCAGGCGGTGAGGACGCTATTAGCGGAGGCCATGTATGTAGACATCTTACCTTGACAGGGCAACACAAAGGTGTACGTCGTAGTAATTGTAAAGTCGCTGGTGTTGATAGAGACAAGAGAGATGGCGCCGGGGCTATTGATGTCCTTAAATGAGTGAGTCACGATAAAATTTCTGCTTGAGGGCGATAGCGATGGCAGCTTTGCAATGGCAACCGGGAAGGGGTAGTTTAATGGCGCTGTCTTAACGAGGGTTGTCTGTTGGTCTTTGTTGTTAAAGGCGAGGATGGATATCTCTGATTGATTTAAGCCTCTGACGTAGATGATATAAGAGATGTCCTTGTCTTTGTCATAAAACAACAGAGAGGCGTATTGTATCTTGTTGTTAAATTCAGCAGGGTCAGCATATGCAAAGGATTTAAGCAAGATAGGTTGAAACGTCTTGCCGTCTATGTTTTTTATCAGCCACAGGGCATTGTTTTTAAACTCAGGCACAAGGATGTCAATAAAACCGTCCTCGTTTACGTCGTCAACGCTCAGGACCTTTGCGGCAAAGACCTCCGTTAGTAGAGGGCTTTTAATGTCCATCTTTGTTAGTTCGTACTCCAATGGCCCCTTGGACAGATACAGATAGAGTTGCTGGTCAAATACGCCTACTGCGGCTATATCCGATATGCCGTCGTTATTGAGGTCAGGGGTCTTTAGGTCAAACCCGTACTTGGGGGCGGTAAGCTCGTGCGACATGTCGTAGTTTGTGCCGGAGCCGTCGTTTATTAGCAGGTGTATCTTGTCCTCGTATATGTAGGCAAGGTCAGGGACCTTATCACCGTTGAAGTCCCCGCTGCTTATGGCGGTACCTAATGAGGTGTTGATGTGGGTTGGTTCGGTGAGAGAGAGTGCGTTGCCCTGAGCAAAGTATATATCTAATCCACTGTACTTTGTAAAAAACACCGCATCCTTTAAGCCATCCCCGTTGAGGTCCTCCGCTATGACGCTATAAGGAGTACCACTGGCAGGGATAAACCTGGAGTTTACCTTCTTCTCTACCGCCTTCTCTATCGCCTCTTCCCTACAACCAACCAACACAACCAATAATACTACGATGACCATTATGCGTTTCATTGCATTTGTGCAAGATGTGTATACACGGTTATTCATGTGGCTTGCCCTCCGACTTGCGACCATCGGGAGCGGTCAGATTATTCCTTTGCTCATTGGCTAGCTGTTCGATATATTGAGGATAAACCTGCAACTTGTATTTTTCTGCTAACTTCTTAATAGCCTCGTTGTACTTTTTCTGACTATCCTTTCTTTCCAAATCGGCTATTACCCGATTCTTTAGCTCTTCAAACTTATATACCGGAGGCTCGTAGATGCCTGTGAGGTTGATAACGATATGAAAGTCCTTCTCCTGGATAATCTTAACCTGCCCAGGTTTCAATTGCATAAACTCCTTAAGGGCATTGTCATAGATACTACCCTTAACCTTGCCCTCCCAGTGAGATAACAGTATAAATAAGATGTTAATATCGGGATACTTCTCCGAGAGCTCATCCTTGAGCTTTACGACTGTTTCATAATCCTTGGCGCTAAGACGGTTATAGAGCTCTTGTAGCACATCTTTACAGGTCTGCGTACAATCATTATCAGTATCAGTAGCGTCTTTTTTCATAACATTGAACATGATACCACTATAGATATTTGGCGTGTTATACAGGTTCAGATTGTTTGAGTAATACTCCGCGGCCTCTTTTTCGGTTACCTTTGAAGGGGCCAAGGACTTATTCTTATAGGCATTAGCGAGTATCTCGACCCTTTTGTCCTCAGAGACGCCTTTGATGGCAGCCATAGTTTCTTGTGTCTTATCCAGCCCATCCTCTACCGCCTCCTTGCTAAACAAGATACCCGTTATCATATCATCCAGGACATCATAGAAACGCTGCGCAGAGAGTCTATCCTTGGCGCTTAATGTCTGATTAACCTGATTCTTGAACTGTGACAGGGTGATAACAGTATCCCCAATCCTTGCTACCACAGGGTTATCCTCGCCCCTGGCAACCTGCGCGGTTAATACCACCATAAGGAGCATACACAAAATAACCGATGCCCCCCTTACCCATTCCAATTTCCTTGACATTGTAAAACCTCCGTTTTTTTATATAGAAGAAGAGGGAAAGAAGGGGGCGGCTCTTCTTAACCCTGGACCCCCCTGCAAGGGCACCAGTGCCCTTGACCCCATAATGCTCAATCTGACGTGACTGTAAGGAGCGATCCGATCAATCTTATAAATATATTTGTGTCCATGTTACTTAATTATTGGCTATACATCTGTAGACCGATGCGGTCTGTGATGACTATCCTGCCGTTGTGCTCTGATATCAGGCCCTCTTTCCTGAACTTGCTGAAGGTCCTGATCGAGGTCTCTACGGTGGTGCCAACCATATCGGCTATGTCCTGTCTGGTCAGCCTTAGGTCTATGACAGTCCCTCTGTCGCTTACAGATGTTGACTTGTCGGCTAACTTCAACAACAGAGACGCTATGCGCGACTCAACACACTCAAGCGCTATGCTCTTTAGCATCTCGTAGGATTCCTTCATCCTATCTCCGATGATCGAGGTCAACGACAACATCAGGGTGGGGTAGCGGTCAAGCAGCTTCAGGAGGTCCTTGCGGGAGACCTTCAGGGCGCGCGTTGGCTCCATTGCCACGGCGTTGGCCGGATAGGGGAAGTCCTTAAACACGGCCACCGCGCCAAAGAGCTCCCCTACCTGGATGATCTCCAGGATTATCTCCTTACCATCGTTGGAGAGCTTTGTTATCTTTACCTTTCCCTCTATAACGATATAAAGCCACTCTGACCTCTCACCCTCTGAAAACACCATCTCACGCTTCTTATAAGAGACGTGCTGTAGATACGGTACTATCTCCTCTATCTCAATGTCGTTGAGCCCCTTAAAGAAGCTCACATCCTTTAGGTCAATACCATCTATCATAATAAATAAATGCCCGCTCTATCTATCTTATACTGTCTGCACAAGTTATAGCAACTATGATTAAGAATAATGGGGTCAATCTGTAGTTTTAATTGCCCCGTGTCTTGACAAAGCTACACCCCAAGTTTTAAAATCCCCTGTGAAGACGATTCTGATAATTCTGTCTCTTGTCGTCTTAGGCTTGCATATAGCCGGCTGTGACAAGAGAGGCAATCAGGCGCAGACGGACGTCATAAAGATAGGCGTGGTGGCTGAACTCACTGGAGACATCCCTGCGGTGGGGGTGTCGTGCAAGAACGCGGCAGAGATGGCGGTTAAGGCGGTCAACGACGCCGGCGGGATCGATGTTGCAGGTAAAAAGTACAAGGTTCAACTGTTTATGGAGGACAACGCCGCAAGGGCAGATCAATCGGCCTCAGCCGTACAGAAGCTCATAGAGCAACGTGGCGTTGTGGCTATCATAGGGCCAAATGCGAGCACCGGGGCAATACCGGCCTCCGAAATTGCAGAGGCCTCCAAGGTCACGCTCATTACCCCGTGGTCAACCAATCCCAAGACGACCCTCGATTCCAGGACCGGTAAGCACAAGCGATACGTCTTTCGGGCCTGTTACCTTGATACGTTTCAGGGACAGGTGCTTGCCTCCTTTGCTCGTGATGGCCTCAAGGCAAAGACGGCTGCTGTGTTGTTTGACGTAGCGGCGGAGGCCCTCAAGGGACAGGCCGAGGTCTTTAAAGGGACGTTTGAGCAAAAGGGTGGCCGTGTCACCGCCTATGAGACATATTCAACCGGGGACAGGGATTTCTCGGCACAGTTGACGAAGATCAGGAGAGAGACCCCGGACGTGCTGTTTCTACCCGCCTACTACAGCGATGTCCCCCTGGTGGTGCAGCAGGCACACCGACTGGGGTTGTCGATGCCGTTTTTGGGAAGCGACGCCTGGGCAAGCTCCGAGCTTACAAAGCTGTGCGCCTCGGACTGCGATGGTTACTTCTTCAGCAGTCACTACCTGTCGGAGTCAACGTCTGAGGTCTCTCAGAGGTTTGTCAAGGCATACAGCGAACTCTACAAGCAGCCCCCGGACGACGTGGCTGCACTGACATACGATGCCTTTGGCGTCCTCTTTCAGGCGCTGGGCAAGGTTCAAAAGGTGGATACCGAGTCGGTGAGAAACGCCCTGGCCGCTACAACTCAGTACGCCGGAGTCACCGGTAACATCAAGTACGTCGAAGGCTCCGGCGACCCCATTAAAGGCGCTGTCATCCTCCAGATAAAAGACGGCAAGTTTCAATGGCATTCACAGGCAAACCCGTAGGCAGGTCAAGGCCAATAGCGATTGGACAAAGGAATCCTTTTTTGTGTGCTACAAACTACACCTAAAGGAGAATGCCAGTGGCAAATAACGAGAAAAGTAACAATTGCTTGATGGGATACGGATATCAAATTCATAAAAGAGATAATTTCATCTGTCAATACTGCGGTTACGATGGAAGATCATTCGACAACTGGCGCCAATTAACAATTGACCATATTTTACCCCAAAGCCAAGGAGGTGTAGGTAACGAGGATAATCTTATAACGTCATGCCATAACTGTAATTCTATTACAAGTAGAATGGATATCAACCGACACACCCGCAAGGACTATATAATTAAGCAAAAGAAAGCTAAAGTTGAGGAGAAATTAAAGGAATATAGTGATTTTTGGAAAGAAAACGTAGAATAAAACATTAGTGGAAAACCGACATTATACGACAAGTAGCCGTACATGTTCGGAGACCTGCAACCTTGAACTTGCACGCGTGAATACAGAAAGTCACCAGCGGTGCGGCCCGTTGTAATGCTCAAAATGGTAATGCTATACTTGTAACATCAAAAATCGCAAGGAGTTAAGCTAATCCATGACCTACATAATCCAACAGATTCTCAACATGCTGCAACTGGGCAGTATCTATGCCCTCATAGCCCTGGGTTACACGATGGTGTACGGGGTGCTGCAGATGATCAACTTTGCGCACGGGGACATCTTTATGATCGGGGCGTTCTTGTGCTACCTCTCCCTGACAACCATCAAGGCGTCATTTGCCTTATCCCTTGTGATATCCAGCTCCGGGGCGGCAGTCCTTGGCGTTGTGACGGAGAGGTTTGCCTACCGACCACTGCGACACGCACCGAAGGTCTCGGCCATCATAACTGCTCTTGGCGTGGGCGTGTTTCTTGAAAACCTCACACTCGCCCTCAGCCCATATCCAAAGCACATCCCCTCGGTACTCAGCAGCAAGCAGTGGGTCATAGGCGGGGTAACCGTATCCTCGTTGCAGGTGATGACCATAGCGTTGGGGGTGGGGTTGATGCTCGTCCTGGATTTTATCGTCTTCAAGACCAAGTTTGGCATGGCGCTGCGGGCTGTCTCATGGGATGTCACCAATGTGTCGTTGATGGGGATATCCGTCAATAAGGTCGTCTCCGTGACCTTTGCCATTGGCGCTGCCCTGGCTGGGGCGGCTGGCAACATCTACGCCGTCACATATCCCGTGATAGACCCCTATATGGGGGTCATGGTGGGATGGAAGGCCTTTATATCAGCCGTAGTAGGTGGGATCGGAAACATCAGGGGCGCTGTGCTGGGTGGATTCATACTCGCCGGCGTAGAGGTCATGGCCGCCGTTGCATTGCCAAGTACATACCGGGACGTAGTGGCGTTTTCGCTTCTCCTGATTCTGTTAATCTACCGCCCATATGGACTATTGGGCAGGCCCAAGACCATCAAGGTATAAGATGTCAGGATTGAAAATTATGGGGTCAAGGGGGCTGGCCCCCTTGCAGGGGGGGTCTGAGGGGGGGGCAGCGCCGCCCCCCTTCTTTGTGTTGGTGGCTGCCCTTGTGGCGTCGTATGTAGTTACCGAGTATGGGTTGCTTGATGGCTACGTCTTGCTGATCCTGATGTACGTGGGGATAAACATCATACTGGCCGTGAGCCTCAACCTCATAAACGGCTACATGGGGGAGTTTTCGGTAGGACATGCCGGCTTTATGGCAATCGGGGCCTATGTATCGGCAATCCTGACGGTCAGGGTCTTTCCTGATGAGCTTGCACCGTGGTTGTTTCCATTGGCCGTGATCGCAGCCGGTGTGGTATCTGCGCTGGTTGGCGGACTTCTGGCCATCCCGTCGTTTAAGACCAGGGGGGATTACCTGGCAATTGTGACACTGGCCTTTAATATGATCGTCAAGTCCGTCCTGGAAAATATGGACTCTCTTGGTGCAGCCAGGGGATTTTTGGGCATTGCCAGATACACCAATCTCACGTGGGTGGTGCTCTGGGGCGTGGTGACGGTGTGGGTGGTGCGCAACTTTGTCTACAGCAGCTTTGGAAGGGGTGTGTTAAGCGTCAGGGAGGATGAGATCGCAGCCAGCGTATCTGGGGTCAATACGAGGCAGATGAAGCTCTTTGCCTTTATGCTTTCGTCGTTTTTTGCCGGTGTGGCCGGAGGACTGTACGCCCACCTGTTGTTGTTTATAAACCCGAAGATGTTTGACCTGATAAAGTCCACCGAGATGCTGATAATGGTCTACCTTGGAGGCATTGGCTCTATTGGTGGCTCTATCGTGGGGGCGATTATCTATACCGTCCTTCTGGAGCTCTTACGTCCGCTGGGTATATGGCGAATGGCGCTGATGCCGATCATGCTCGTGGTGATGATGATCCTGCGTCCACGCGGCATAATGGGATTGAGCGAATTCCAGTTCCTGATACCTGCTAACGCCGCAAAGCTCAGACAAGACGATGTCGCTGTTAGAGATTGAAGGCCTCAGTCACTACTTTGGCGGCCTGTGTGCCATATCCGAGCTCGGTATCGCCCTGCCACGCAATCAACTGCTTGGCGTGATTGGCCCAAACGGCTCCGGCAAGACCACACTCTTTAACCTCATAACGGGCATCTACCGAGCCAGTGCCGGAAGCATAAGGCTCAATGGGCAAGAAATCGTCGGCAGACCGCCGGAGGCCATAAGCAGGATGGCCGTTGCAAGGACGTTTCAAAACATACGGTTGTTTAAGGCCCTCAGTGTCTTAGACAACGTGCGCATAGCCGCTTGCGGCAAGGTCACGAGCGGCCCCCTGCATGCGCTGCTACGAACCAGGCGATTCCTCAAGGAGGAGCAGCTCATCACCGATCAGGCAATGGGGCTGCTGACCCTGTTTGGACTGCAGAGACATGCCACAACGCCTGCTGGCAGCCTTCCCTATGGTCTGCAACGGCAGTTGGAGTTTGCCCGCGCCCTGGCCACAGACCCCGTCCTCTTGCTCCTGGATGAGCCTGGCGCGGGGATGAACTCATCCGAAATTGGCAGGCTCAGTGAGCAGATACAGTGGGTGGGGCAGAGGTTTGCCCTGACAATCATACTGATAGAACATCACATGGGACTGGTCATGGAGGTGTGTCAGCGGGTGGTTGTGTTGGACTTTGGCGCCGTTATCGCCCAGGGCACACCACAAGAGGTGAGAAACAACCCAGGCGTCATCGAGGTGTATCTGGGCAAAGGCAGTTGACATGGAGGCTGCCTTGACGTCCTCTTTCCTGAGAAACCGCAATCGATGTACAACCCACCCCCCAACTCAACGACCAGCCCTCGCAAGATGGGGTCAAGGGGGCCGTGCCCCCTTGCAGAGGGTTCTAAAGGGGGGCGGAGCCGCCCCTTTCTTTCTTCTCTTCCAGCGTGATGACAGTTACCTCTGGGGGGGAGAGCAGCCGCATGGGTGGGCCCCAGGTGCCGGAGCCTCTTGACACGTAGAGGTATGCGTCGTCCCTGAGCTTTAGCAGTCCCGCGTGGATTGGATAGTAGAGCCACGTCAATATGCTGAAGGGAAATATCTGCCCCTTGTGGGTATGACCGGAGAGCTGAAGGTCAAAGCCTCCGACGCTACCTCTGTCTATGATCGGACGATGCTTGAGCAGGATCGTAAAATTCTGCCTCGGTAGCCTGGATAAGACCTCCCTCTCTGAGGCCTCATCAACTGCGGTGTAGTCACTGACTCCCGCTATGTTCAGAACACCTCCAACGGTTACGCCCTGCCCCATCAGGACAGTGAAACCAGCCTCATGCGTAATCCTCAGAGACTGGGTCGTGCCCGCGTAAAACTCATGATTACCCAGGCAGGCAAATTTTCCATATCTGGTGGGGATTGAGCTTATATCGGTGGCAAACACATCGAGGTTGTCCAGCTGACTGTCAACCAAGTCCCCCGTGGAGATAAGCACGTCGGGTCTCTCTCTGTTGACGACGTCAAGTATCCTCTTCAACCTGTCATGCCTCACAATAAGCCCAAGGTGGACGTCTGAAATCTGCACGACCTTGATGCTGCCCACACCCCTTGGTAGCTTTGGATGGCTTATAACCAGGTGCGTCGTGGTGATGTTAAGGGCCTCGAAATACGCATACACCGATAGTATCAACGATACCAACAGTGGCAGTAACACCTTCTTGCCAAGTTTAGACCCCGCAGGCATAAAAAGGTTTATACCGAACCGGCACATATCGGTAAATATCAACACGGAGACAGATATAAGCAAAAACCCCATCCACACATACCCCACATAAGCAATGACAATAGCGGTCTGCTCGTATCCGTGCCGCTCGGCGTAGCGCGCAAGCAGTGGGACATTCATCATAAGCAACGCCAGCAGAGCAATGGCAATCCGCTCCACGAGGCCCAGGTGAACGCTCAGACCAATGCACCTCAGCAGGTAATAGTGCATCAGCCCATAGATGAGGAAATATACGGCCAGGAATAATTTCATGCTATAAGAAAGAGAAAGAAGGGAGGCGGCGCTGCTTCTTTACCGCTCCAGGACGCTCCTGGCCCCCCTCAGACCCCACCTGCAAGGGCACCAGTGCCCTTGACCCCATTATTCTTAGTCTGCATGTTATAAGTTTTATGTCCAAGTACACAAAGAAAATCCACATAAATAAATAATTTTCAAGAGTATGATATATTTCATACTATGATACAATAGTTTTAGTGGATAATAGAAGTAGTAGTTTAGTGAAAATAAAATATCAGGAGGTTTTAATGTTAACGTCTCTGTTGATGGCAGTACATGTTATTGGTGTTGTTATGTGGATAGGGGGAGTGGTGTTTGTTACATTGATTATCTTTCCAATGATAATGAGGATGGAGCAATCGTTTGAGAAGGTGATGTTTTTTCAGGGTACGGAGCACAGGTTTGCCAAGATAGCAAAGGTCTGTGTCTTTTTGGTTGGTCTGACGGGGGGGTTGCTTCTGTGGAGGACAGGGGAACACAGGATACTCTTTACTTTGCAGGGGATAGGCCCTACAATAATGTTGTTGGTGTGGACGTTTTACGTCCTTGTCCTTCTGTTTGAGGCGAAGGTATTTAAGGCGGTCTTTAGCGGTAAGGCACAGCAAGACACCGAGCTGATATTTAGGCGTCTTACGCAGTTTCACTACGTGGTTATGGGATTAAGCCTGTTGGCTATAGCCGTAGGTGTTGGAGCGGCTCATTATAGCCCTTAGGCGTCAGCAGCTTTGAGACAAGAAAACTGGTCTTCCGGCTTTAACAGGGGCCAGAAGACCAGCTTTTTACCAATTGCTTATTCGCTGTCTGATATATTAACTAAATACTATATCCTCATACCGCCGTCGACTTCAAATATCCTACCGGTAACGAAGTCGTTTTCGGCAATGAACCTGGCCGTCTTGGATATCTCCTCCATCTCTCCCAGTCTTCCCATGGGGATTTGGGCGATGATCTTGTCAAGCATGTCCTGCCTGATCTTGGCCACCATCTCCGTGTTAATGTATCCAGGAGCTATTGCCGCTACCCGTATACCGTATTTGGAAAGCTCCTTGGCCCACGTCACTGTCATGCCGTCCACGCCGGACTTGGTGGCCGTGTAGTTGGTCTGTCCGAGGTTGCCCGAACGACTGATCGAGGAGATGTTGATAATCACACCCTTTACGCCATTTTTTACCATGTGAAAGGCGGCCTCTCTCGCGCACAAAAACACGCCCGTGAGGTTAACCGCTATGACCTTTTCCCAGTTTGACATCGGGAACTTGATTATCTCATCGCCCTTTTTCTTTATAAACAGGGAATCCGACGTTATACCGGCGTTGTTGATCAGGATATCAGGCGCACCGTGAGCCTCGACGTAGCCATTGAAAAACGCCTCTACCTCACTCTCCTTCGATACGTCCAGAATCTTGCCCTCTATGCCAGTCTCTGCCTTAAGCGCATCAAGATTCTCCTGGATCACATCAACAACGTAAGGCTTTGCGCCCGCGCTCTTCATGTCAACGGCAAACTTCTTGCCCATGCCCCTGCCACCACCAGTTATTATCACATTCTTACCCGTTAAATCCATATCCCTAATACCTCCAAATATATTAATATGTACTACTCTTATAAAATAGCAGTATGTTTGTGTCAAGGTAATATTATACTGCATTTAAAAATAATAATCAAACCGTTCAATAAATAATTGGACACGAATGTTGAGTATAGGCATTCACTATAATGGGGTCAAGGGGTCAGTGACCCCTTGCAGGGGGTTCTAAAGGGGGGCGGAGCCGCCCCTTTCTATCCCTTGGTGAGGTGGTTTATTTTGTATTGCCTCTTTATGTCTTTCAGGGCGTTTTCGATCGAGTGTGTTGGGGGTGGTATCTTAAAGTCAAAGAGATCGGGGTCGATTGAGGCATCATCTATCTCATCGGAGAGGAGTCTTTCGATCATGACCGACAAGGAGGTCAAAAAGCGATATGCCTCGTCTATTTCCCTGAACTTATCCGGTTGAAACTCGGGTGGGTAGCGCCTGACCAGTTTGTTGTAGGTGGCATCTATCTCCTGTCTGCTGGCCGATGGCGGGAGCATCAACGTCTTAAAGGCATTGTCCTTGGTCAACGCTTCCTCCTTTGCCTTGTCTTAGGTGCCTTAGCAGGGACAGCTTTTCTTATTTTTGATGATATCTTTGCCAGCAAGTCTTCTAAGGCTGTTTCACCGGCCTGATGACGCTCCTCCAGGAGATTGTAAAACCTTATAAGTATGTTGTGGGAAGGAAATCTATCAAGGATTATCGTTGACAGCCGTTGAAGACTATCAACCTCAATGGTTCTTAGATCGTCCCAGTGCTCTTGAATAAACTTCAGGAATGCACCTTTATGGATTTTTAAGAGATACGGTTTGAGGTCGGTATCGAAAAGAGTACGCTGGTTAGCAGTGGCGTTTTGCCTTGAGACAAGGTCTTCAAACTCAATAAGTAGCTTCCTGATGCCATCACGATTGTACATCTTGTCAAACAGACAGTAAACACCTTTCTCAGAGTAGTAATTGTCAGAAAAACAATCGAGGTAGTCCCATATTCTAAGAAAAGGCTTATAGTTTTTCATGTTGGCAATTTCCGATTTAAGTGTCTTGATATCCTCCAGGATATCTTCAAACGGCAGCATACGATCAAAAAATGAATCGCCAGGCATAAACTCGTGTGATATTGTGTTTATAAACAATGGCTTCCTTATTATGTTCATGACAATTTCATGCAATTTATTATTGAAGCCTTCTTGTTCGCCAAACAGATTAACAAGAGGCCTTAAATTACTGACATGGGGAAACACCATGTCCTCAAAGTTATCAAACAACCAAACAAGCTCATCTTCCACAGAGGTATGGTGTCCTTTCAGGACGCCCTCAGAGAGCTCCATCAACCGTCGATTTTTTAAGTGTTCCGACAGCGCCATGCCCAAAACGGAGAGCTTGGCGTTAAGATACCCACTCTGGCCTAACAAGAGCAAGAACTCTGATAGCTCACGATGCGTATCCCACAGAAAGGGGAGGTCATTGACTATCTCTCTGCCCAGTAAATTAGACACCGCCCTCTTTTCCCTGTCCGAGACGGTTTGCTGCAGGTGTGATACCTCTGCAAGGATGTTGCGGTAGAGGGTCCTTAGATATCCTGCATAGCGCTTCACGCTATAGGGGTGGGCATCCATTATTAGTTGTCTGAGCTTACGTATAAGGGCTACCTTGCCCTGGAGGTCTGCCCCCGATATCTTTTTCTCGATATGTTTGTCATCCAATACATCGGCAGTAACATTAGAAATGCTGTCTCGTATCTGTTCACCCTTCTGACCAACCGACAGGGCAAAGAGAAAGGGCATCTTAGACACACAATTGGCAACAGTCTCTGTATTCCCCCCCCTGGCAAGTCTGTTGAGATACATCATCAGATTAACAACAAACGGATAAAAGAGTATCTGGGCCAGGTCAGGGGGGAGCTCCTCGTGTATATCGCTTAGATATTCGTCTATCTCTGACAACTTATCATTTTTGACCTTGGTAGTTGTATTAGTGCCTAGCCGGTTGATATATGCGATATGTTCGGCAAGGTTTTCGGCCTCTTTGGCCAAATTAGTCCCCTCAAGCAACTGAGCGAGGCTTACGAAGTGCCTCTTTAGTATTTTATCTGGAGCGCTGCAAAAGGACTTTAGAAGCCTTGTCAGCTTCTTTTGGGGAAAGGTGTCATCCTTCCAGGTCATTACGCGTTTACGAAGCTCATCTGCAGGCATACTAAGCCCTTTAATGTTCATTAATGCCAGTATTAGTCCTTCAGGGGGGGCGTCGTCATAGATAAACCCTCTGAGGCCAAAGAGCAGCTTGATATCCGCAATCTCAGGGTGCGACTTTATGGCCGCGCAGTTGCTCCAGAACTCCTGAAGCCTCTCAGGGTGTCTCAGGGCCTGCTTTGCCAGGAGCTGCCAGACATCGTCCCACTCCTTCCTGTAGTGGTCTTTAAGGTCTGACTCCTGTACTTTCTCAAGCCACTCCCAGTATCGGCCACCAGAGAGCAGTTTGTCGATATCCTTTCGTATCCTTTTTTCCTTGGACTTATTCAATATCCTCCAGGGTCTCCTCTATCTCCTCTATCTTGTCAATAAGGCTTGCCTCAAGGTCATCTATGGTATCATCATCCTCTTTATCTATTAAGGCGCGTTGATATCTCTCACCGATCTCTATCAACTCGTTTCTTGATTTGTCATCGATCCCCTGTTTGTTACACAGGGCCTTATACTTTGAGATTATGTAATTTAGGACCGCCTGGTCATTTCCCGTTCCAGGACGCTCCTGGTCGTCGTTGCCCGTGACAGTGTCCTTTTCTTTGACCTGCCTGGTGCGTACATCCAGGGTGACCTCCTTGCGATTGTCATAGCCCTTCTGGTCTACGGTGATGTGAACGATGCCCTCCTTGTCGTAGGCAAACTCCGTTGTAACGGTTGAGTTTACAGAAGCCGGCCTTAGTCCAAAGTAGAATGCCCCTATCAGGGTATTGTCCTTACAGCGAGGACTCTCCCCCTGATATATCTCTACGTCAACGCCCTCCTGGTTTTCGTACATCGTATAGTAGCTCTCTGCCCTGCGCACGGGTATCTTTGTGTTTCTCCTGATGATTACGGAGAAGTGATCGGCCCTGCCGGTGTCCATACTAAACTCGTCCGCTGTCTTTACCCCCAGTGAGTGAGAGGTGACGTCAAGCAGGATGTGACCTAATGGTTCGCCGGTGATAAGACCGCCCTGAACCGCGGCGCCAAGGGCTACACACAGGTCGGGGTCAACGCTGTGCTGGATCGGGATGTCAAATATACCATCGATAGAGTGTTGTACGAGGGGAGTCCTCGTGGCCCCTCCAACCAGCAAGACCTCGCTTATATCCGAGCTTGCGAGGCTGGCCTCTCTTAAGGCCTCGTGTACCTTGTCAATGGTCTTATCCACGAGGTCCCTTATCATATCTTCATACTCGTCCCTGGAGACCTCGAGGTTGAGGTTTACAGGCTCGCCATTGACGCTGGTGACGGAGGCCTCCTTTACAGCTACAAAGGGGGTGTCAGAGAGGGATATCTTTGTCCGCTCGGCTATATCCTTGAGCCTTACCTGTAGCGCGATGTCATCGGTGGATATCTTAGTTGCGGTTTTATCTTCTATGTGACGTATAAACATATCGACCAGGCGTTGGTCAAAGTCGTCTCCACCGAGGGCGGTATCCCCGCATGAGGCCAGGACTTCCTTTATTTCGCCCCTGATCTCCAGTATAGAGACATCAAAGGTTCCCCCGCCAAGGTCATAGACGAGTATATATGGGGTATCCAGCTTGTCGGTCATTGCCACATAGTCATAGACGAGGGATGCCGCCGTGGGTTCGTTGACGATCCGCAGCACCTCAAGGCCTGCCAGCTCACCGGCTGTGATCGTTGCCCTGCGCTGGGCGTCGTTGAAGTAGGCTGGAACCGTTATAACCGCCTGCTTTATCGCAAGGCCGGTTGACTGTTGAGCCTTTTCAATCAGCCGCTTCAGGATGATGGCTGAGACCTCCGGGGGCGACAACTCCCTGGAGCCCAGATGCACCGTTGTCTCCTTGCCCATAAGGCGCTTTATCGACCTCACCGTGTGCCTGGGATAGACCGACAGACGATTAATGGCCTCCCTGCCAACCAACATATGCCCCTTTTGCTCATCGAAACTCACGACGGAGGGCAAGATCGGACTATTACCCTCTACGGGGATGATCACAGGCTTACCGTCTTTGAGGTATGCTATGCACGAATTGGTAGTCCCCAGATCAATGCCACATATGATCGATCTCTCCCCCTCCCCTGGCGATTGCTCTTTGGCCTCTTTCATACCTTATTCTCCACTAAAAGTCTTCGTGATAGTTCAACCCTAAGATAAAGAAAGGGGGACGCCTGCCGCCCCCCTTCAGAACCCCCTGCAAGGGGGCCAACCCCCTTGACCCCATAATTTTCAATCCTACTCTTATAAATATATTTTTGTCCAATTCCACTAAAAATCTCCTATAATAACCCTTGCCGGTTTTATTACGTTTCCCATATAGCGATATCCTGGTTGGAGGAGTCTTTCAACCGTTGGGTCGTCTGTCCATTGGCAGGTGCTCTCTATTGCCTCGTGGATTGTTGGGTCAAAGGGCACTTCAATATCCCGTATGACCTCAAGGTTGAACATAGAAAGGACGTCCTCTAGCTTTTGCCATACGATCTCGATGGCCTCCTCTTGCCCAACGGATATATCCTGATTCTCCATAAGAGACTCAATCAGAAAGAAGAAGTTATCTGTCAGCTCTATCAAGGGCTGCACGTCTTTAATGTTTTTTTGATCAATCCTGTCGATGATGTCATTTCTTATGACCTCCAATGAGATACCTTGTCGTCTTATGGCCTTTTTTATATCCTTTATTTCATCGACCAGCGACTGTAAGGCAGCGTCCGAGCTTAATCCATCAGCTTGCTCTTTCGGCTGTTCTGGTGGTGTATAATCAATCAACGGAATGGCCTTTTTCTGGCGCTTTTCTTGTGCCTTGTTGATTATGTCCCCTACTCTTCTTATATAGCGTTCAAATCTCTTAAGACGCTCTTTAGCCTTTTCAAACATAATTGCTATTGTATACAAAAATAATATGGTGTGTCAATTGGGAAATTGTGTGTTTTAAAAATCATACACACCAAGAAGGGGTCAAGGGGTCCGTGACCCCTTGCAGGAGGGGTTTGAGGGGAGGGCAGCGTCGCTCCCCTTCTTTTTTTTTTCTTTACATGCAGACGCGCCTGACTTGTTGTAGATTTGTCAGGCCTTGTATGACCTTATCCACGCCGTCCTGGAAGAGGGTCTTCATGCCATCGACGATAGCCTGGTCTCTGATCAGCTCCATGAGGGCCTTTTTCTGTATCAGCTTTTTGATTGGATGGGTGCCAACGAGCAGCTCGTGGATGCCTGCCCTGCCCCTGTAGCCGGTGTTATTACACTTGTCACAGCCCTTTGGTTTGTACAGTGTGAATTTATCGTCATAGATGATTCCAAGCTCGGGGAAATATTGCCTGCCGTAGGCATCTACCAGCTCATCAAACTCCTCCTGGTCGGGGTGATAGGGTTGCTTGCAGTCCTTACACAGGGTGCGCACCAGACGCTGTGCCAGGACACCCAGGAGTGCATCGGCAAAGTTAAAGGGGTCAAGCCCCATGTCAATGAGCCTGGTAATGGTCTCCGGGGCGCTGTTGGTGTGCAGCGTGCTAAAGACAAGGTGCCCCGTTAACGAGGCCTCAATGCCCGTGGCTGCGGTCTCGTGGTCTCTCATCTCACCGACCATAATCACGTCGGGGTCGGCCCGGAGAAATGCACGCATGGCACGGGCAAAATCGAATTTTATCTTTGGCTTGACCTCGACCTGACACAGGCCATACTGGGTGATCTCAACGGGGTCCTCGGCCGTCCATATCTTTGTCTCCGGGACGTTGATATGCCCCAGGGCGCTGTGCAGCGTGGTTGTCTTACCTGACCCCGTCGGCCCCACTACCAGCACCAGGCCATAGGGCTTGGATACTATGTCTTTGAGCTCCTTCAGGTTTCTATCCGAGAGCCTTAGCGCAGTGAGGGGCATGGGTTCGCTTGCGGCCAGTATCCTCATTACAACGGCCTCGCCTCCTACCGTGGGCAGGGTCGCAACGCGAAGCTCGATCTGCTTATCCTTGTACGTGAACTTTATCTTACCATCCTGGGGCATCCGTCTTTCAGAGATATCGAGGCTTGACATGATCTTTAGCCTCGAGACGAGGGCGCTGTTGTGAGAGTAGGGTATCTCGATGTGCCTCATGCAGGCGCCATCCACCCTGTAGCGTACGTCTACCTTCTTTTTTAACTTACTTGGCTCTATATGTATGTCAGAGGCGCCCTTTTCGTAGGCGTCTACGATTATCTTGTTTGCCAGCCTGACGATTGCCCCTGCGTTTTCATCAAGATTGCTGTCGGTTCTGTCAACGTCATCCTCTTCTCTGATCTCAAGCTCGTTTATTATGTCCGATACCGAGGATGTAGGCTTTGCTGAAAACTCGGTGTCTTTTTCAAGGGAGTTGATGAACTTACTGATATCCTCTTTCAGGGCGATGTTAAACTCATAGTCATCGGCCTTGATGAGGCTCTTTATCTCGCTTATCTTCATATCGTTGGGGCTGTCAATGGCAATAACCACCTTGCCCCCTATTGCGGATATGGGTATCCAGTGAGCGTTTTTAAGGTAATTGAGGTTAAGCCCCTTGGCTATGTCTCGGGGGATAAAGTACTTCTCCGAGAACTCTATAAACTTGTAACCATACGATTGGCTGAGGGCCGCGCCTATATCCTTTTTCAGTACCTTGAACTCCTCCATGAGGATCGTCTCTATCTCTTTCTTGCGCTCTCTGGCTGCTATAATTGCCCTCTTAAGCTCCTCCTCCGTGATGATGTTCTGCATGACGAGGTAGTTAAAGCGCGTGCTGAGCATCTTTGATTGATTGCGAAAGGCGATGCCCAGGATACGTGCTATCTCAACGATATTTTTTTCGTCGTCCTTGCTGAAGGCCTCTTCCTCTTTTTTGTTTATCAGCTGGATGATCCCAAAGAGCCTGTTTTCAAATCTTATTGGGGTGGCAAGCACCTGCCTGGTTGTAAAGCCGGTCTTTTTATCCCAACTGCTGTCAAAGGTCAGGCGTGGGTTTATGGCCTTGAGGGTAGCAGTATCGTATACGTCCGGGATGTTGATGGTCTCCAGGGTATAGGCAACGTATCCGGCCAGGCTCGAGGCGGATATTGGGAGCCTTATGCGCTTGATTTCGGCGCCTACGAGGTGTTTGGAGTACAGCTCGTTCTTTAGGGGGTCTATTGCATAGATAGTTATGCGTTCAGCATCAAAGAGGCTAAGGATGTCGTTTGTCAGCCTGATAAATATCTCGTCGATATTGCTTACCGAGTTGATCTTGTTGGTGACAGTCTTTAGCCGTTCGTTGTACTGAAGTTTTTTTTCTAATTCCTGTACCTTTATGATATCTTCTTTTTTCATGATACCTTTACGCAGAACCTAAGAGTTAGTGTCTATCAGGCTATGGCGTTTCGTGTGATCTCCTCGGCCTTTTTAAACATGATATCCTTTTCTTGTTCGGAACGTGTCTCGATGTAGAACCTGACCTTTGGCTCCGTACCGGAGGGTCTGATGAGTAACCAGGAGTCATCGTTAAAGACGATCTTGGTGCCATCGAGGGTGATGACCTCCTTGATGGTCTTTTTGATGGCCCCAAAGCTGACGGTAGCACCAACCTTCATGGCATCCTTGATGCTTGAGAGCTTATCCAGGAGGGGTTTGCCTACCAGCGAGCGGTCAACGGCCACGCCGGAGCGGTCGGGATAGAAGTATCCAAACTCATCCTGGACCCTCTGGAAGTACTGGCCGATGTTCATACCCGTGACGGCCATCATTTCGATCGCTGCCAGGAGGCCAAAGATGGCGTCCTTTTCAAGCGTGTGATTGTAACCCGAGATGCCGTCGCTCTCCTCAAAGGCTATGATGGCCTTGTCATCAGGGGCTGTTGTTGATAGCATATATGGTCTGAAGTTCTTGAAGCCTACCATGGTTTCTCTTATCCCAAGCCCCAGCTTTTTGGCGATGGCGTTTGCAAAATTGCTGGTCGCCACGGATTTTGTCACCACACCGGAGAGGCCCTTGTACTTGCAGAAAAAATGCAGGGCCAGGGCGCCAAAGTAGTTCATTGGCAGCTCGGTATAACCATCGGTGAAGCGTATCCTGTCGCCGTCGGGGTCTATGATGACGCCGAGCTTCAGGGCGGCCTTGCTCTGCCTCAGGGCCTCGGTGACGGGCCTCATGTTTTCCTGAGATGGCTCAGGGGCTATGCCGCCAAAGAGGTTGTCGTCCTCGGTTCTCATGTAACGGATCTTTTTGCTGTCTCCGAGGAGTCTGTTTGGTCTGCCACGGGAGGCGCCGTGTATGTGGTCGATACAGATAAAGACGTCTTTTTTGGCTATGAACTCCCTGAGCCTGGCCATGTCAAAGGTCTTTTTTCTGTCTATGAATCTCTGATACAGTGATATAGGGTCTATCCTCTCGTACTCGGAGGGCTGTTGCTCCGGGATGATGACCTTTTTTGCCATCATGTCGTTACTGAGTCTCTCAATGACCTTTGTGATCTCCGACCCGGCTGGGCCGCCATCGGAGGGGTTGAACTTGTAACCTGCCCAGGTAGCAGGGTTGTGCGAGGGCGTGAGGTTTATCGAGGCCGCCGCAGAGAGCTCCTCAAGGGCAGAGGAGAACTCCGGCGTGGTAGTCTCGCCGCTGTAGTAGACCTTTATGCCGTGCTTGTTGAGAAGACCGATGACGACCCTGGCAAACTCCAGCCCCAGGAACCTGTTGTCATGTCCCACGATAACGCCGCGTCTCTTTATCTCCTCGAAGTCCTTGACTCCCAGCGCCCGCATGACCTCCGGCTCCTGCGCCTTGAACATATCGATAATGGCGGTGGTGACGATCCTGAGATTGTTAAACGTGTAATCGATGCCGATCTCGCCTCTCCAGCCGGATGTCCCAAACACGACGTTGGTAGTGTCTGGATTGTTCCTGGCAAACTGCTCTATCTCTGACAGTAGCCCTCTATTTTCCTTAGGGGAAGACAGTATAGCCTTCCAACATTCTCTGGCGCTGTTATACATAAATGATACCTCCTGAGTTCCTTTAACTCCTTAAAAAAAAGATAACAAATGACCTCTCCAAGCGTCAATCGTTATTAGGATATATAAACGCCACTACCTTTGTCAACAGTTAAAAAAGAGCGAATAGCTTGAGATGTTAAGGTTGAAATTCAGGGCAATCGCATTAGAGAATTTTATGTGCTGCAAATAGTCTGCCTTCGCTGTAAACCCAAGTATGCGCAAGAAGGGGTCAAGGGGACTGGTCCCCTTGCAGGGGGTTCTGAAGGGGGGCAGCGCCGCCCCTTTTTTTTCTCTTTCTGGTCAAATGCGATTGCCCTGGGTTGAAATTCAGTTGCCAAATAGCCATAAGACATGTTATGGTAGAGGGGGATGAATAAGATCGCGATATTAAATGCGGGTGGGCAGTACTGTCACCTGATTGCGAGGAAGGTCAGGGATCTGGGCGTATTCACGGAGATAGTCGACTTTGACGTTGCCCCCGACAGTCTCAAGGATGTCAGGGGGATAGTGCTCTCCGGAGGGCCTGATAGTGTGTATATGCCTGATAGTCCGCGGGTCTCGGAGGGGTTGTTTGACCTTGGTATTCCCATCCTGGGGCTCTGTTATGGTCATCAGCTCATAGCTCACATGCTCGGTGGCAAGGTGCATGGCGGTGAGGTCAGGGAGTATGGGGTCGCAATCGTTAAGATAGTAAAGAGCGTGGGGCTGTTTGAGGGCTTAGGCGACACCCAGACGGTGTGGATGAGTCACGGCGACTCGGTTGAGCGGTTACCCGATGGCTTTGAGCTTCTGGCCTCCAGCGATACATGCAGGGTTGCGGCCATGATGCACCGGCAAAGGGGCATCTATGGCCTGCAGTTTCATCCTGAGGTCGCCCATACAGTCTGTGGGCAGGAGATCATAAGGAACTTTGTCTTTAACATCTGCAAGGTCACCACAACGGACTGGCAGCCCAAGGACCAGATCGATATCCTTATGAGGAACATAAGGGATAAGGCCAAGGGCAGGAAGGTCATCTTTCTTGTCAGTGGGGGAGTTGACTCTACCGTGGCATTTTATCTATGCGTCAGGGCGCTCGGTAAGGAAAACGTAAGGGGTATCTACATAGACACCGGGCTTATGCGCAAAAACGAAACGATTAACATTATCAATGATTTCAAGGCCATTGGCGTCGATAACATAGACGTCGTTGACGCAAGCCATAGGTTCATAGACGGCATCGGGCAGGAGTGTAATCCTGAGCGTAAGAGGGAGATAATCGGCAGGATGTTTATCGAGGCCGAGGATGACCTGCTTGACAAGATCGAGTCCACAGACAACAACTGGATACTGGGACAGGGCACCATATATCCCGACACGATTGAGTCCGGTTGCGCCACAAAGGCCTCCAAGATAAAGACACACCACAATCGGGTCGATAAGATATTGAATCTCATAAGCGAGGACAAGGTGGTGGAGCCGTTGATCGACTTTTATAAGGATGAGGTGCGTCTGTTGGCAGGATCGCTTGGTCTGCCGCAGCACATGGTGATGAGGGACCCGTTTCCGGGGCCGGGGTTGGCCGTGCGATGTATTTGCTCTACGCAGGACAGGCCGGTCTATCGGAGTCATGAGTTGACCGAGGTGTTGTCGGGGCATGGCATAGAGGGTTTTATCGCGCCGGCCAAGACGGTAGGGGTTCAGGGCGACTCTCGCAGCTACAAGGACATAGCGATATTGTATGGCGACATCGCAGTGCCGGTCATGGAGGGGGTTGCAAGCGCCATTGTAAACAGCATTGGCGGCATAAATCGTGTTGCGTATGTGGTCAAGAGCCGTGGTGAGATAGAGCCGATGAGGTTACGCATCCACAGTGCATATCTCACAACCGGGAGGGTGGCGCTCCTGCGGGAGGCCGATGATATCGTCAGGACGTTTGTGGTGAGGCACAAGGGGCAGTTGCCAGATATCTGGCAGTTTCCAGTGGTTATCTTTCCCCTTGGCTATGATAACATCGCGGGCAGGGAGACCATTGTCCTGAGACCCGTGCTGTCAACCGACGGAATGACCGCGAGGTTTGCGCAGATTGACAGAGGACTCCTGGAGATGCTTGCAGCGGATATCTTACAGTTAGAAGGCATATCTATGGTCTTGTACGACATAACCAACAAACCTCCCGCAACTATCGAATGGGAGTAAAAAAAGAAAGAAGGAAGGGCTTTGCCCTCCCTCAGACCCACCCACAAGGGAGCACAGCCCCCTTGACCCCGTAATGGTCAATCCTGCATGTTAATTATAAATCAGCAACGATATCTCACGAGCGAAAGACGAAATACACCGCCCCCAATAAACACAATACAGCCCACAGATAGTCCAGCTTTACAGGTTGTCCCATGTAAAGTACCGCAAAAGGTACAAACACGCTCAACGTAATGACCTCCTGCAGTATCTTCAGGCGTGGCAGGGTCATCACGCCAAACCCGATCCGGTTTGCAGGCACCTGGATCAGATACTCAAACAGGGCAATGCCCCAGCTTATCACAGCTGCAACATACCACGGCTTACCCTGTAAGTGCCTTAGATGACCATACCAGGCAAACGTCATAAAGACGTTGGATAACACTAGTAAGGCCGCACTCTGAAACACAACCTGCATTGCCCCTAAGGGCCCTTCTTTAAAAGGCATAGTAATTTTACGATTGTCGTATTTATCGATCTATCACAGAAATCCCATCATTGTCAAGTCTACTGACAGGGCAATTGCATTTAAGGAGATGAGTGTGTGTGATAGTGGTGGCTTTCCTACATTAGGTCGTCATCTTTGGTGGAGAGGTGTCGCAGGAGCTTTGAGCCAAGCGGGGTTATTGAGTATCCTCTCCTGGTGTTGCTTGATATGAGGTGCAGGGCCTTTAGCTTGCGCATGAAGTTTTTTATCCTGTCCGATGGCATATCCACAACCGGTTCGAGGTCCTTGGACAGCAAGCAGCCCTGGTCCTTTAGTGTCTGTAGGGTTCGTTTTATCCACGGGGTGTCATTCTTCTGCTCGAGCATAAGCAACTGCTCCTTGATATTGAATATTTCGGAGTCTTTTACGTTGCCCATTGACTTCTTGTAATTTTCGATATCCTCCCCTATATACTCAAACTCTATCCTCACCACCCTGTCTCTTTCAATATCAACCTCGCCCTCGGCATAATTAAGTATGTCCTCCCTGAGCTCATCAATGGACTCGTAACCGCAACGCTTGACCTCCTCCAGAGTTATGCCATGAAACCTCTTAAAATCCACGTCAATAATCCGCAATAACCCGAGGTTATGCGACCGATAGATCTTGCCACGCAGCACCCTCAAGGTGTCCCAGAACCGGAAGGTCAAGGTTATCTTGCCCTCCCTTACACTGTCATAAAATCGCTTTTCAAACCAAATCATTCCAATTAACATAATAATAACATATCTTTAAAGAATAATCAAACATTATTTTTTGCCTTTGTGTTTTTGCCCCCATTTGTTTTATAATTGCCAATGATTATAGAGGAAGAGTTTAAGTATATTATGGTAAACAAAATGATAATGTTGAGCAAGATTATAACGGTGAGCAAGAATAGATGGGGTCAAGGGGTCTGTGACCCCTTTTGCAGGAGGGGTCTGAGGGGAGCCAGGAGCGTCCTGGAGCGCCGAAGAAGCGGCCAGCCGCTCCCCTTCTTTCTTTTCTTCTTAGGGTTGAGTTAAAGGCAGAGCAGTGGATGTTACAGTATTAGTGCCGTTTTACAATGAGGCGGAGAACGTGGTTGCCTTTCACGAGGGCTTGGCGGGCGTTCTCAAGTCTTATACGGAGATCGAAGAGTATGAAATCCTCTACATCGACGATGGTAGCGCCGACAACACGCTGGCCCTGCTTGAGGATATCCAGACTAAAGACCCAAACGTGGTAGTGCTCTGCCTACGCAGGAATTTTGGCCAGACGGCAGCCCTTGCCGCCGGATTTGATTTCTCCCGCGGCGACATCATCGTCACCACCGACGGAGATATGCAATACGACCCACAGGACATCCTCAAGCTGCTGCGTCACATCAAGGACTACGACATGGTCTGCGGGTGGCGAAGACACCGACAAGACCCACTCCTGAGCCGTCGCATCCCGTCGATGATCACAAACTGGCTGATCAACATCGTCACGTCGGTCAGGCTCCATGACCACGGCTGTGCGCTGCGGGCGTACAAGCGCGAGGTCATCAAGAACCTCAAGCTCTACGGCGAAATGCAGCGATTCATACCGGCGCTGGCCAGCAAGTACGGGATCAAGGTGGCCGAGATAGAGACGTGGCATCAGCGCCGTCAAAAGGGCAAGTCCAAGTACACCCACTCCAAGACCCTGCGCCTGGTGCTTGATCTGTTGGTGGTGAAGTTCTTCCAGAGTTTTTCGACGAAGCCCATGCAGTTCTTTGGACCTCCGGGGCTGTTTAGCGGCATGTTGGGGGGCGCGATCGTTGTCTACTCCACGGCCAAGAGGCTCCTTGCCCCGGCCAGCGTTGACATCATCCCGATCTTCTTGTTGGGGGCGTTTCTGATCCTCGTTGGGTTACAATTCCTGGGCCTTGGGTTGCTCGGTGAGATACAGGTCAGGAACTACTACGAGAGCGAGCGCAAGCCCATCTATTCGATCAAGCGGATAATCAAGGACGACAGTTAGCCAGCGTTACCACTCTTGAACCCTCAGGCATCCCGTCGGGCAGACCTCCACGCAGCTCAGGCATCCGTGGCAGTTGCCGGCGTCGGCCAGGACGGGTTGGTCGTCCACCATCTCGTAGACGACCCGCGGGCATATCACCGCGCATCTGGCGCACCCGGTGCAATCATCGTAGTCTATCGTTATCGCATACATAAGCAGAAAATAAAGAAGGGGAGCGCCTGGCGGCAGAGTTGAGGGCTTATTCTCATACGACCTCTTGCATAGGGCGAGTCCGCGCAGCAGGCAGTTTGCGTCCTTCCGCCTCGAAGTGATTGATAACATCCTCAACGACCTCGCATAACTCACTGTATAGTTTCACCGGGTCGTCGCCGTGTATTCCGGTTATCAAGTCGGGGCACATCCCGATATAAACCTGGTCTTCTTCACTCCACTGAACCCATTTATGGTACTGGTCGATCCTTTTCATCTCTTTACAACCTCTATGGCCTGCTTAACTTGTTTTTCCTGATAGGCTTTAGCGTCCTCGCCAGACTTTCCAGTAAGGGTTACCGCTCCGGCATATCTGGAATGAGTAAATTTCCGATGTGAGCTTTTACCTCCACCTGAGATTTCATAAAAACCAGAGCCTTTTAAATCACGGACAAGCTCTCTGATCTTCCGTGGCATTGTTTAATTATACCAATATTCATTGACGTTATTAAAGACATGTTCATAATTTATGTGCGTGGTTGGCATAGGTTAGGTTAGAACCGAGCAAATTTGGCCTTTGCGGCGTATTCGGCTGCCTTTTGCGTATCACCTGTCTTGCGAAACGCTTTGGCAAGGTTGTTAAGTACACGGACAGAAGTTTTTATATAAACTTAGGATTGAGCATTAAGGGGTCAAGGGGTCCGTGACCCCTTGCAGGGGGTTCAAAGGGGGCCAGGAGCGTCCTGGAGCGGTAAAGAAGCGGCGCTGCCCCCTTCTTCTCTTTTTTTCTAATCACACAGGGCTGAGACGAATTCCTCGGCACTGATCAATCAATACCTTGTTGACAGGTGATTATCACAATCTCTCAATTGCATACTGGACTTATTACTGGTCTCTCAGGGCTTCTTTGACGCAAGAAAGATGGCTATCGCGTTTATCTGATTTTCTGTAAGCGTCTTTAGATATGCCATACTACTTACGCCTATTATAGCGGTTTTGATGTCCTGTGGGGTCTTGCCTTGTATATTAGATGCGGTTCCGGTCTTACCCTCAGCGTTGGTGCCATGACAGGCAGCGCAATTCTGTGCGTACAGGGGGGCCCCATCGATGTGGCTTATGGCAAAGTCGGTTACATACAGGTAGTGATTGTCAAAGGCATAGGCCGTTCCCCCCGAAGGTACTATTAAGAGGTATAGGGTATAAGAGCCTTCAGGTAAATTTGATACGGCTATGTCACCAAACAGACTCGCATTTATATTACCCAGCGTATTGGTCCTCCACGGGAAAACACCCTTTGAAGCGCCTTGCAATGTACCATCTGCCCTCAGTAGCAGGACCTCCGAACCAAGCGCAGGGGCAGATACGCCAAAATACATATCAACAGCGCCAAGAAAGGCCCCCGTGGCAATCCTTACATTGACTGTATTGCCGCCATTTGCTAAGGTACTAATGCCTATAGGCTTTAAAGTAGCGGGGACTGTGCTTACTACCGGTAGATTCACCCCAGGGTAATAAAAGACTGACTGGTTCATTGGCACTGGCATATTGTCTCTTTCGCTCATGGCAAGGATGATATCTTGCCCACATACAAGCAACAGAAGCGTTACCACCATTGCTACCTGGTTGATAGTAAACAAGAGCGCCCTGGTTGTTGTTTTTCCTTTTCCTGACATAATGTTACCTCCTTGATACAAAATTATTTGATGCGTTTCAGTGTAGTTGCCAATATCCTGGTCGATATTTTTAGTCACAGAGGGCCGAGACGAATTCCTCGGGGATGAAGTCGCGGAGGTCCTCAATACCCTCGCCGACGCCGATCAGCCTTATGGGGATGTTTAACTCTTTCCTGATTGCCAGGACAATGCCGCCCTTTGCCGTGCCGTCCAATTTAGTCAACGCTATGCCGGTGACACCGACGGCGTCGTTAAAGATGCGGGCCTGGTGCAGGGCGTTTTGTCCGTTTGTGGCGTCCACCACCAGGAGTGTTTCATGGGGGGCGCCTGGGACGGCCTTGCCAATGACCTTTTTTATCTTCTTGAGTTCCTCCATCAGGTGGCTTTTTGTGTGCAGCCTGCCCGCGGTGTCGACGATACACAGGTCGATATCCCTTGCCTTGGCTGCCTCGATGGCGTCAAAGGCCACGGCAGCTGGGTCTGAGCCGTCCTGATGTTTGACGATCTGGGCTCCGGCTCGCCTTGACCAGATGTCTAGCTGCTCTATTGCGGCTGCCCTGAACGTGTCTGAGGCCGCCAGGATCACCGAGTGCCCCTGATGAATTGACCTGTGTGCCAGTTTGCCTATCGTGGTTGTCTTTCCCACGCCGTTGACCCCCACGCACAGCACCACAAAGGGCCTCTCCTGGTAGAGCACAAAGGGCTGAGGCAGACCCAGGATGTCCAACATACAACGCTTGAGGATGGCCTTGAGGTCATCGTAGCGCTTGAGATTACCGGCCCTATAGCTGGCCAGGAGTGTTTCGACTATCTCCGTGGTGGCGGTTACGCCTATATCGGAGGATAGCAGGGTTTCCTCAAACTCCTCTATTGTGGCCTCATCGATCTTCCTGGACAAAAAGAGCGTCTCAACGTCTGTAAAGAGCGCCTCTTTAGTCTTTTTTAACCCCGACTTTAATGTATCTACAAATCCCATCAGCTTGACATCTCTACGTTATAAGCTCTGAACGTATCTTGACAGGGATGGTCTTTTTAAGGCCCTCCACGTATGCCTTTACCACCTTGGACTTGGCCTCTTGCTCCATAAACTGCTGCTGAATGGACTGCATCATCTGTTCGTTGCCTTTGAGCTTATCAGAAGGGATATCGAGCTTTACAGTGGCGGCGAGCTCGATAAATCTCCTCGTCTTTTCAACCAGCAGGTCATCCTTCTTCTTTGCCTCATAGTAGCTGGCCGTCATCCGGTTTGCCTGCAATACCCTGAGATATATCTCCTTATTAAAGACACCGTCCCTGATAAATGTCGATTCAGAGGTGATGGCCTTGGTCAACTCCTCCACCGAGACGGTGATGTTGAGACGCCTTGCGGCCACCATGAGCAACTCGCTCTCAACGAGGTTATCCAGCGCCTGCTGCTTGAGGTTCATACTTTTTTCCATATCAGCGTTAAATTTGTCTTTAAGGGTGTTTGCGTAGTAATTTCTCATCCCTTCATATGTCTTCCAGTATGCCTCGGGATATATCTTTTTATCGCCAATCTCAATTAACGCAATGACGTTCTTATCAGTTGGGCCGATATAAAAGAATATGAACGAGATGATTATCAGAAAGAAAAAGAAGTAGAAATACTTCGCCCTTTTGTGCATAAATTTTAGCATATACTTATTTCCTCCTTTTATTGGTGGTGCACCCGCACCTTCAAGGTTTTTCCGTAGTGGTTTCGGTTACTGGGTCGAGTTTAAAGACGATATCATCATCGGGGATAATCGATGATACGGCATGTTTGTATATCAGTTGCAGCCGTGTATCTTTCATCAGGATAACGAAGTTGTCAAAGGACTTTATCGTGCCCTTTAGTCGTACTCCGTTGGTCAGATACATGGTCACAGGGGTCTTTTCCTTTCTCAACTGGTTCAGAAAGGCATCCTGGAGGTTAAAGCTCTTAGTTGCTGTCATCTTGTCTTGCTCCTTAATTTTTATCTATATATACGATATATTATTTGCGGTATTTATTCAAGATGGGTTTTATTTTTTCAAAAATATCCTGTGGGTTGTACATGCCGCTGGCGTCAACCCAGGTAATATTGTCCTCGGTCTTAAACCATGTAAACTGGCGTTTGGCGTATCTCTTTGTGGCTTTTTTTATATCTTCGACGGCCATTTCCAGTCCGGTCTCACCGCGGAGATAGGTCAACACCTCCTTGTATCCGATGGCCTGCAGGGCAGTGCGTGCGAGCTCAAGATGCGACAGCGCCTTGACCTCCTGTATCAGACCGCAGGCGATCATATGCTCCACGCGTCTTTCGATCATAGAGTATAGCTCCTGCCGGTTGCGGGTCAACCCTATCTTGATAAACCTGTGTGGCAATGGTCTTGTGTCGCTGGCGTGCAGCTCCGATATGGGTCGTCCGCTCTTGACAAACACCTCCACGCAGCGCACGATGCGCCGTGTGTCATGGGGGTCAACCCGCTGATAAGCCTTGGGGTCAACGCTTCCCAGGTATCTCCTTAACCAGCCTGGTCTCCTGGCCTCAATTGTCATGAGTCTGTCTCTGAGTTGCCAATCAGCCTGTGGCGCGTGCACAAGTCCTCGTGTCATCGCCCGGAGGTACAGCCCCGTGCCACCGACAACGAGCGGGATACGCCCCCTTTCGTGCAGGCTGTTGATGATGCCCACGGCCTCGGTCAGATACCTTCCCGTGCTGTACTCCTCCCAGGGTTCTGCCACGTCGATCATGTGGTGTCTGATCTGGCGTTGTTGTTGCTCACTGGGCTTGGCCGTGCCGATATCCATCCCTCGATACACCTGCATCGAGTCGGCGCTGACTATCTCGCTGTCGAGATACTGCGCCATCAACATGGCCACGCCGCTCTTGCCAACACAGGTCGGACCAACCAACACAACTACAGTTGCTATAATTCACCTCAGAAGATAAGAAGGGGGGCGGCTGTCCCGCTCAAGGCACGCTCCTGGCCCCCCTGCAAGGGCACCAGTGCCCTTCTTACTACGTTTATTGGGTTATGTTTAACTTAATCTGCCATGAGGGGTCGGCTACGGTTGCCGGAGAACCAACGCCTACGATGGCGGGACCGAACATGTCCCAGATAACCACCTGGCCTGTTGTGGTATTTTGCCACAGGATGTCGCCGGTATTGCCATCGCCATCGAAATCGCCAATGGCCTTAATCTGCCATGCGGGGTCGGCTACGGTTGCCACAGCGCCACCACCTGAGATCGCAGCCCCATTCATAAGCCACACGACCACCTGACCTGTTGAGGTGTTTTGCCACACGATGTCGGTCTTGCCATCACCATTGGAATCGCCAACGCCCTTGATCTGCCATGCGGGGTCGGCTACGGTTGCCGGAGAACCAACGCCTACGATGGCGGGACCGAACATGTCCCAGATAACCACCTGGCCTGTTGTGGTATTTTGCCACAGGATGTCGCCGGTATTGCCATCGCCATCGAAATCGCCAATGGCCTTAATCTGCCATGCGGGGTCGGCTACGGTTGCCACAGCGCCACCACCTGAGATCGCAGCCCCATTCATAAGCCACACGACCACCTGACCTGTTGAGGTGTTTTGCCACACGATGTCGGTCTTGCCATCACCATTGGAATCGCCAACGCCCTTGATCTGCCATGCGGGGTCGGCTACGGTTGCCGGAGAACCAACGGCTACGATAGCGTTGCCGAACATGTCCCAGATAACCACCTGACCTGTTGTGGTATTTTGCCACAGGGTGTCACCGGTATTGCCATCGCCATCGAAATCGCCAATGGCCTTGATCTGCCATGTGGGGTCGGCTACGGTTGCCACAGCGCCACCACCTGAGATCGCAGGTCCGTTCATAAGCCACACGACCACCTGGCCAGTTGAGGTGTTTTGCCACAGGATATCGCTCTTGCCATCGCCATTGAAATCATATGCTGCTCTACTGTAGGCATTTGTCGCACTACATAAAACAAAAACCAAAGCTAACAACATTAGCAACATATTTCCACTTCGACTTATTCTCATCTGATTATCTCCTTATTCTTAATGTTACGTTTTAATGCAGATACTTAGCCAACTATCTCAAATACAGTCCCTTTTGTTGTTAAACCTGCCGCATAATATTTCACCTCCCTTTTCCCAAGATGGCATACCCCCACCCATACTCTCTATTTGAAGCAGAGGACTTGGTTCTTTATTATAGCAGATTTACCGTGAAAATCCTATTGAGTTAAGACACAAAACTCCCCCTCCCGTCTGTAACAGTTTTTTTTTGCAATAATTCTATGTCTTATTCCTTACATATCCAAATTTCTTTAAGATTCGCATCCACCTTGGAGCGTTGCGCTTTACTTGCAAGGTGTCATAATCTATATTTGGATCGCTATAAGGTTCTTTCTTAGTCAGTAGTGTATAGATTACCTCCAATATCTTGTGCCCTACAGCCACTATAGCACGCTTGTGCCGGGCCGTCTTATCACAAGCCCCTTGTATATACCATTGAACTGGCTTTTGGTTTTAATCGCGCTTGAGGCTGATTCACACAATAATTGCTTAACGTAACGATTTCCTTTGCACG
>JADFXD010000147.1 GCA_015233725.1 Nitrospirota bacterium
AAAAATACCACCCTCTTTCTGTATTGCATGCAATCGAAACGTGCTATAAAACTCACTTTCCATTTTGCCAGGATGGAACAACCCTCGTCCGAGCCTAAATGATTTAGGATTGTTGAGTATCGCTTCAATGTGATGGTACTCAAAGTCGCCCCTTTTTTACTTGACATTTATGTTATAATGTGTGTTAAACAATGCTGGGATTTTTCAGATAAGCACATGGACAAAAGTTTTTATAGAATCGCTCGGATCGCTCTTTACAGTCGCTGGGTAGGATTGAGCATTATGGGGTCAAGGGGACTTCTTCGTGGCCGGGGCAGGTGCGACCTGCTGCGACAAGATTGCGCCCCACCCCTGCCCTTGCGGCGTGGGTCTGAGGGAGGGGCGGCCAGGCGCCTCCCTTCTTTCTCTTCTTCTTATTATGTTGTTAGATAATCTGCCGCTGGTGCTCTTTGGTGTGAGCCTGCTGTACGTGTCGATGGCGGGTCGTATGAGGACATACGTAAAGGCGCTGGTTGTGCAGGGTTGCCTGCTGCTGCTAATTTCATTGGCGTATGTGAGGTATCTTGGGCTGTTGCATATTGTCATCATAGCCCTTGAGGTCGTTGTAGTCAAGGTAGTGGTAATCCCTTTTTTTATAATGTACACGAGCAAGAAACTGGACATCCAGGGGGATGGCGGCTCATCAGGGGAGGGCTACCTCTCCGTTGTTGTGGCAGCCGTGGCGATGTTTACCTCGATCACGGTGACGGGTTCCCTGGGGCTTGGACTAGCCATATGCGCGGTGTTTATCGGACTGTTTATAATGACCGCCAGGAGGCGACCAATAACGCATGTGATCGGTTATGTGGTATTGGGCAACGGGGTCTTTCTGATGTCGTTGACGTTGGCCTTCAGGGCGGCGTTTATAGTTGAGGCGGGGATGCTCATAGACGTCCTGGCTGGTATGTTTATAGCGGGGATATTTTTCAACGGGATAAGGTCGTGCCTGTTGACAAGTTGACAAGGTGCAAGAGCTAGCCCTGATAATAGTGCCATTTGTCCTGGCGCTGGTGTCTTTTCTTAAGAAATCAGGCAAGTGGGATAAGGCCATAATGGTAACGGTTGCGGCCTTTCACCTGGTGGTTACGCTGTCGCTGTGCATCAGGGGCAGCACGGTTGCGAACATCCTGGGGGCGGACAGCCTGGGCTGTCTATTTCTGCTAATCCTGTCAACGCTCTTTGGCGCCACGACCTTAAGTAGTACGCCATTTATAAAGTACACTGAGGAGGGGTACTTTAATTATCGTTATGTGATATTTATGCTGCTGTTGCTTGGCTCCCTGACGGGGGTGATCCTGAGCAGAAATATAGGTATTATGTGGGTCTTTGCAGTGGCGGCTACGCTTGCAAGCACACCGCTAATCTGGCACTACGGCGACAGGGAGTCGTTGGAGGTCGTGTGGAAGTACACCCTTATATGTGCCGTGGGGCTGGCGCTTGCCTTTGTGGGGGTGTTGGCGATGGTTGAGGGCTCAAAGGACATAGCCGGGGCGACCCTGGGCGTTGATCTCCTTGCCAGGGGGGCGGCGCTGATATCGCCCAGGTGGGGCAGGGTTGCCATTGCCTTTACCCTCATTGGCTATGCGGCTCAGATGGGTATGGCCCCCATGCACGCGTGGTTGGCCGATGTCTATGAGCAGGCACCCTCACCGGTGGCGGCGTTTTTTTCAGGAGCCATGGTAAGCTGCGCCTTTCTGGGCATCCTGCGTTATTACCAGATATTTGCATCGACTCCATTGATTGCTGATTTCAGGGAGGTCTTGTTGTTGATTGGGCTGTTTTCGATCTTTGTTGGGGCGGTGTACATCCTGAAGGCCGATAACTTTAAAAGGAAGCTGGCCTCCTGCAACATCCAACACATGGGGCTTCTGTGGGTGGGGATGGGTCTGGGCGCTGACTCGGTGTATGCCACGATGCTCTATGTCCTGTCTTATTCCCTGGCAAAACACCTGATGCTCTTGACCTCGGGCAACTTCCTGCGCGCATATGGCACCATTAACACAAGCGAGATAAGCGGCGGTCTGAGCTGTATGCCCAGGAGCTCATGGCTCTTGATTGTTGGTGCGTTTGTACTTGTGGGCATTATGCCATCGGGCGTCTTTATAGGTGAGTTTATGCTGTTTAGGCGTATGATAGCTTATCCCCACTTATTATATTTAGGTGGGGTGATCCTTACTGTGTCGTTGACGCTGATGACGATCGCTGCATATGCCATCATAAGCGCGACGCTGCACATCACGCTGTCTTATGACAATACCTCGGTGTTTACGCAGGGGACAGAGCCGCTTGTCTCCCATGCCCCACAGTGGGTGTTTATAGCCCTGCTGCTAATAATCGCACTGTATATCCCACGACAATTGGATGTGATAATCAGGGGGGCAGCCTCTTTGCTGGGAGGGTCGGGAGGGTTTTAGTGGCTCAGTGGTTGCGGATCAAAAACGCCCAGGCGGTGGCAAAGGCAGACATACCAACCTTGCACATGGCGGAGCTTGCCGAGACGATGGCGCAGCTCCTTAACAGCGGTCACAGGGTCGTACAGTTCTGTGGCAGACGTAGAGAGAAAGACAACTCTGTTGTGGTAATTGCCGTCCTTGCCGATGACTCTGCAGCCAGGCTCCTTATCTGCAGGGCCAATCCAAGGGCATCCTACAGCTATGACGCCATTACCACCAAGGCCCCGTGCATGAGCCTGTTTGAACGAGAGCTTTGGGAGCAAACCGGCATAGTGCCCAGGGGACATCCAGAGCTCAAACCACTGCGCGTACCCTCCACCCCAACCACAGAGGTCATCAACGACGTCTACATTGGGCCGCTGCATGAGGGCATCACAGAACCCTGCGGTTTCAGGCTTCAGTGTCGGGGGCAGGAGGTCTACCACGTGGATATCGAACTTGGGTATCAGCACAGGGGGGTGGAGACGCTCTTTAAGCAGGGCGGGGCGATGAACAAGGCCCACCTGGCCGAGTCCATAGTGGGCGACAGCGCTGTTGCCCATGTGTGGGCATATTCAATGGCGATGGATTCCCTAAGCAACACCTATGTCTCTATGAAGGCAGAGATCATCAGGGGGATTGCGTTAGAGTTACAGCGCATAGCGATGCACCTGTCATCGCTGGCTGCCATTTCGGCCTCTATTGGGTTTTTACCTGGAGTATCTAACTGTAGCAGACTCAGATCAGAGGTGTTTGACATGATGTTGATGCTCTGTGGCAACCGCCATGGACGGGGGTTGATACGCCCCGGCGGTGTCCTCTTTGACGTCGATGAGCCCCTCAGAGAGCACATCCTGACGGGCATGGAGGGACTATATCGCGATACGGAGGCGATCAACGCCTATCTCTTAAACAGCCCCGGCACGCTATCGCACCTGCAGGGCAGCGCAGTTGTCGGCACCGAGCTTGCGTGGAAGTCAGGCATTGTGGGTGTTGCGGCCAAGGCCTCGGGGTTGCCCATTGACTGTCGGGCCGACCAGCCCTTTGGCATCTACCGCAAGGACAAGGTCACGGCAGGGCTCCTGACCTATGGTGACCTCTATGCCAGGGTCAAGGTCAGGGCGCTTGAGATAGACGACTCGATCGCCCTGATCCGAAAGTGGCTCAGTTATGGCTTTATGGTTGGGGATATCATGGCGGGGCGAGCGCTGCCGGCCGCTGACCACGTCGTTGTATCGATGGTTGAGGGGTGGCGCGGGGTGGTCTGTCACATGGTGACAACCACGTCAAATAGCGAGGTGAGGCACTACAAGGTGGTGGACGCCTCGTTTTACAACTGGGTTGCTGTGGCAGAGGCAGGCAGGGGGGAGAGTGTATCGGACTTCCCGCTGTGCCGCAGGGGGTTTGACCTATCACCCTGCGGGGTAGACCTGTAGGTGAGGCGTTATGTTTGAATCGTTTAAGGCGATGGGGTTTTTCGGTTCCCGGGGCATAAAGGATGTCGCAAGCGCGTTGCCGGATAGTAGGTTTCGCGGGTTGCCGGAGATATTGGACATCCCCTGTCCCAACGCGTGCTTCCGGTGCACGGAGGTCTGTCCCACTGAGGCGGTGACGATTAATCCCGTTAGCATAGACCTGCGACGCTGCATCTTTTGTCCTGAGTGTGCGCGGGAGTGCCCGGAGGCAAAGATCAGATTTTCAAACAGCGTAGACCTTGCCACAACCAACCCGCAGTCGATGATCATCACTGCGCAAAACAAGACCCCCGTCCTGGAGGCGGGCAACTTCGGCCTTTTTAAACGCTCCTTGAGACTCTGCAACCTCTCATCCGGGGGGTGCAACGGTTGTGAACTGGAGCTGGCCGATCTCTCAAACGTCAAGTACGATATCCAGCGTTTTGGTATCGACCTCACGGCCACCCCGCTTCACGCCGATGGTGTGGTCATAACGGGGCCGATGACACAAAACATGGCCGCCGTTGTCGAGGATACGCTGAGGATCGTTGCCCCGCCGAGGATGTTGGTTCTCTGTGGTGCGTGCGCCTTAAGCAGGGGGCTATTTGCCGGCTCCCCGGTTGTGGATCGCAGCGCGTTGGCCCTCATTAAGCCCGACCTGGGCATCGCGGGTTGTCCGCCACATCCCCTGGCGTTGTTGCGAGGGATATTGAGGCTTTTGGGGAGGAAGTAGGAAAGAGAAAGAAGGAGGGCCGCCTGGCCGCCCCCTCCTTAGACCTCCCCCGCAAGGTGCGAGCCGCACTGGCAATAAAAGGGGCCAGTCCCCTTGACCCCATAATTCTTAATCCTAATGTGATAAATACTGATGTCCACGTACCTGGAAGGGGATGTGAAGTTTTTTTTTTCACATAGCGCTATACTGAAATGACACGAGTTTTTTCGGGCATGATAATTGATATTGTGCTCA
>JADFXD010000058.1 GCA_015233725.1 Nitrospirota bacterium
CATAATTCTTAATCCTGATGTCTCATTCTTAATCATATCATCACAGGATTTTTGGCAGCAAGAAGTTGTGTGTAAAACTTGAAGTAGTGTTTTTAAGTCAAACATATCGGTCTCCTGCCTTTATTTTGTTTTATACACAACTTTGCTTTTTTAGTCACTCTATATTTTTTGGCAAAGGTATTGGTAAGAGGCAAGTTTTATGCGGGAAAAATTATACCTATTTTTTAGGTGCCATGATATAATATAGCGATGTTATCAATGATTAGGATTGAGCATTACGGGGTCAAGGGCACTGGAGATGATATATTATACGACGTTTAAGGTAGAGGGACTGGCCTTTGCGGTGCCGACTGAGGCGGTGGAGGAGATCGTGTGGCTTGCCGAGCTCAGACCTGCTTGCAGTGTGCCGCTCTACATCATTGGGATATTGAATTACCGTGGCAAGGTCGTGCCGGTTATGGACCTCAACATTCGAATGGGACAACCCCCCATGCGTTACCAGATAACCGATAAGGTCATCATCATAGGGGTGCAGGACGCTTACTACGGCCTGATTGTATCAGAGGTGCAAGATGTCGGCACGATATCAGAGGACGATATAGATGACATCGACTCACTCAGCACCACACACGTCTACCTGTCTGACCTCGCCACCTCCTTTGCAAAGATGCAGAACGAGGTTATCATGCTGCTGCACCCCAAGAGGCTGATCCAGTACGAGCAGGGTTTAAAGGCGACGCAACCTATGGAGACCCTCGGACAAAGAGACAGCAATGAGGTTCCCTTCATTGCCAATGCCCCTGAACATCACAGGGACTTGTACCGCAAGAGGGCAACAAACCTACTCTCCATAAAGAAACACGACTATGTCAGACAACTCCTGTCTCTGGCCATGGTCAGTATCAATGACGAGCGCTTTGGCTTTGAGATCACGAGCTGTAACTCCCCCTGCATAAGCCTGATCATAGAGTTCGCCAGGGTCAGAGACGTCAGGGCGATCCCCTGCTGCCCAAGACACATCGTTGGAAGCATGAACCTCCACGGCAATGTCCTGACGCTCATAGACATCCGAGGCGTCCTGAATCTGGCCGCCGCCACTTCATATGCCGAGGCAAGGGTGGTCGTCATACAGGTGGAGGGCGTGGTTGCCGGCATCGTGATAGACGACCTCATCGACGTTGTCTATCCAAGGCAGGGCGATATCATCAGCATCGCTGCCGCCGAATACTCCACCGCCGGACGATACTTCAAGGGCACTATCCACTATGAAGATAGACTGCTACCCATTGTCGATCTATACAGGCTGCTTACCGGAGGTGAATTAACGGTCAACGAGGAGGCTTGACACACTGGCAGATTTCATCTGCCTAAGATACAAACAATTGAATATAAGCAAGTGGATATGAAAATCTGGATATAAAAAATAAGGAGAAAAACTATGGCGTTGTTTATTAAGATTAACTTGAGAACCAAGCTGATCATACTGTTTTTGCTGCTGGGTCTGGTGCCTTTTATGATAATAGGCAGCTACTCGTATGTCAAGGCAAGCCGTTCCATACGACAGTCCGTGAAAAATCAGCTCACGTTTATCATGGAGACGAGAAAGGAGCAACTGGAAAGACACTTCAGGTTGATGTCAAGGCAGGCGGTGACCATGGCAGACAACAAGGCGATCATAGATGCAATGGAGGAATTTACCAGCGCGTTTTCTAAGGTCGAACGGGAATTGAGCCCCCTGTACGACGCCAGCGCCACCACCAACGAGGAGTCGTTGAAGTCCCGATACGTCTACCAAAAGGAACACACCGATGGCGCGCCCGAAAACGCGCTTGAGACGTGGTGGCCGAAAAACAAGACCACCAGGATACTTCAACATCTGTACATCTCCTCAAGCCCATACCAGATAGGCAACAAGAACAAGTACATCGCCTCGCCAGACCCCTCCACCTACAGCAAGGTACACAGAAAATATCACCCCACCATCCTGAGCTTTCTCGAAAAATTTGGCTACTATGATATCTTCCTGGTGGAGCCAAAGACCGGCTACATAGTATATACCAACTCAAAGGAGGTCGACTTCGCAACGAGTCTGTTAAATGGTCCCTACAGCAATACCAATATTGCCAAGGCCTTTGAGGCTGCCCTCGCCTCAAAAGACAAGGACTTCGTGACCTTTGCCGATTTTGCCCCCTACGCGCCATCATACAACGTCTCCGCGGCCTTCGTTGCCGCCACCATATACGATGGCGATCAAAAGGTCGGTGTGCTCATATTTCAGATATCGCTTAAAAAAATAAACGACATAATGACTAGCTACAAGAGTTGGGAAAAGATCGGCATGGGCAAGACCGGTGAGAGCTATATAGTAGACCCTGACTTAGATATGCACAGTGATGCCAGAATGTTCATAGAAGACCCCGCCGAGTTTCTCAGAAAACTGAAGCTGGTCGGTACCCCGCAGGAGACCATCGATAAGATCAAAAAAAATAACACGACCATCGATATACTGAAGGTCAAGGAGCACATAAAACAAGACGCTAACGGGGTTGCACGCCAGGACGTAGACAGAGGTGTCAATTACCTGCACGATAAGGTGTTGTTTACCCAGGCGCCGTTAAAGATAGAGGGGCTTCAATGGATAGTGGTGGCCGCAATGAATGAAGACGAGGCCTTTGCCACCCTCAATAGCCTAAATATCATGATGTGGAGCCTTGGGATAACGCTTGTGCTGATTATCGTGGGGGTTGGCCTGTATTGGGCCAGAAATATCGGCAGGTCATTGAACCTGATAGTCAACGACATCACGACCACCTCCTCGGAGCTGGCCACGACCATCAACCAGCACGAGCGCGTGGCAAAACAGCAGGCAGTCTCCGTCAACGAGACAACCACCACGATGGACGAACTGACCTCCTCGGCACGCCAATCAGCCGAACAGGCCGAGTCCTCCGCCCTGGGGACAGAAAAGGCCATGGCCATCGCAGAGGGCGGCAACGCCACTGTCAACAAGATGCTCAACGGGATGCTCAACCTCAAGGACAAGGTACGCGCAGTGGCCGAACACATCCTACACCTCAGTGAGCAGACCGGCCAGATCGGCAAGATCACAGGCCTGGTCACCGACTTCGCAAGCGAAACCAAGATGCTGGCCATGAACGCCGCCGTTGAGGCCGTCAAGGCCGGTGAACATGGCACAGGCTTCTCCGTAGTCGCAATGGAGATACGCAAACTCGCCGATGAAAGCAAAAAGGCCGTAGACCAGATAAACGCCCTAGTAAACGACATCAGAAAGGCCACCGACATGACAGTCATGGTCACCGAGGACGGCACAAAAACCGTCGAGGAGGAAATGGCCCTGGTCCAAAAGACAGCAGACTCCTTCAATGGCGTCCTGTTTGCCGTAAAAAGCTCCTTTGAAAGCTCCAAACAGATATTCCTCAACATAAAACAACAGTCCCTGGCCATTAGTCAGGTCGTAGAGGCCATGAGCTCCATCAACATCGGCGCCAAGGAGACATCCTCAGGCATAAGTCAGACAAAAGTAGCAATCCAGAAGCTAAACGAGGTCTCCCAAAACCTCAAAGACATGATATAATGAGGAGTATGCAATTGAAATATTATGCCGTAAGACATAAATGTAGCAGAGAAGTATTACTCACCACGTCCCAATTTAACCTCCAAGCCCCCGCTATAAGGGGTCAAGGGGACTGGTCCCCTTGCAGGGGGGTGAAGGGGGGGCGGAGCCGCCACCTTCCAGGGGGTCAGGGGGCGGAGCCGCCACCTTCCAGGGGGTCAGGGGGCGGAGCCCCCAATCCCTTCTCTTTTTCTTTTTTCTTATGATTGAAGATGTAGAGATGCGGGAGTTGTTTAAGCTCGAGAGCGACGAACACCTGGGCGTGCTTGAGAGCGGCCTCATGCAGTTAGAGCAGCAGCCGGATAACAAGGAGACCCTGCAAGAGATGTTCAGGGAGGCTCACAGCCTCAAGGGGGCTGCCAGGATGTTGGGCGTCTATAAGGTGATGGAGGTCTCACACGCCCTGGAGGACCTGTTTGGCAAGGCACAACGAGGCGATATTGCCTTTAACACGACGGTAATCGAGAGGGTCTATCCCGTGGTTGACGCCATCCGTAAGTTCGTGGCCGAGGCCACCACGGATGCCAAACCAGCAGTAGAGGTCAAGAGCGTCCTGGAGTACCTCAGGCTCGATCGGGAGGTATCCCCCCCCAAGCCCCAATCCCAACCTCAGCCCCTTCCCCAACCAGCTCCCCTGACGGAGGCCTCCCCCCCGATGCCAACAGAGATGACAAGCGCTACCACTGAGACAATCGCTGCTGTTGAGACAATCGCCACCGTTGAGACAAGCGCTGCTGTTGAGACAACGACTGCCGCACAGGCTGCTGTCATAAAGGCCCCCGCCGTTGAGGATGAGCCAAGCAACGTCCCCCCACCGTCAGAGATACGCCAGCAATATCAACCTCCCGCAGCGGATATCCACAACAAGACAGACGTCAACAAAAACCGCATAGAGACGATCCGCGTCGATACCAGGAAACTTGACAGCCTGATGACCCACGCCGGTGAGCTATCGGTGACAAAGACCAGCATCATACACAGGTTTACGGAGATCAATCACATCATGTCGTTCTGCGATGACTGGTACAGCGATGTGTTTTCAAGATACATGATACTAAAGGAGATGGCTCATGACAATGAGTTGTTGTCAAAGGCCATCGTTGATTTCTTTAACCTCCAGCAATCACGCTTTGAAAGGCTGGACAACTCCCTCAATGCCCTAAAGACCGGCTGGCACAGCGACAACACAAGACTGGAGTCGGTTGCCAAGAAGATGCACTACGAGATAAGAAACATCAGCATCCTGCCGCTAAAGACACTGTTTAGGCTGTTTCCAAAGATGGTAAAGGATATCTCCAGGGCGCTGTCCAAGTGTGTAAACCTCGTCATAGAGGGCGGTGAGACCACCGTTGACAGACAGATCATAGAAGAGCTCAAGGACCCGATAATGCACCTGATACGCAATGCCATCGACCACGGTATCGAAGACGCCCGGCAACGCCACCACTGCGGCAAGACCGACACGGCTACAATTGTCCTGAGGGCATACAAGTATGTCAACCAGATAGTCATAGAGGTCGAGGACGACGGGCGCGGGCTCAATCCCGATGAGATAAAAAGGGCGGCCCTCAAGCAGAGGCTCGTTACAGAGGAGCAGCTCCTGGGTATGCCCCTTGCCCAGGTCCATGCGCTTATATTTGCCCAGGGACTATCCACAAGCCGTATTATAACGGATGTATCGGGCAGGGGGGTTGGCCTTGACGTCGTCGCCAATAAGATGGGGACACTCAAGGGCAGCGTAAAGGTGGAGTCCATACAGGGTAAGGGGTGTCTGTTTCGCCTAAAGATGCCTGTAAACATGACCACTACGCGTGTCCTGATAGTCCTGGTGGGAAATCTGAGATGTGCCATACCTGTTGAGTTTGTCACAAAGGCCTTTGTGCTTGACAATAATGACGTTTTTAAGAGAGAGGGTTGCGATACGATCAAGCACGCAGACCAACCCGTGTCGTTGGCCCTTCTGTCGGAGCTCCTGGAGCTGGATAGGCCCACACAGGGGACGAACCAATCCGTGAGCTGCGTAATCATATCATCAGAGGAGCAACATGTCGGGGTCATAGTGGACCAGGTAATTGACGAGCAAGAGGTTGTCTTAAAGCGCTACAGCACAATCCTGCAGCGCGTGAGAAACATCTCAGGTGCGGCGATCCTCGAAACGGGCGAGGTCTGCGCCATCCTAAACCCCCTTGACCTCATTAAGAGCGCGCTAAAGAGGAAGTCCGTCCGCATATCGGAAGGGCTTGTCCAGCAGCAGTCCAGGCAACGCCGGATATTGCTGGTTGAGGACACCATCACAACCCGCACGCTGATCAAGCGTATCCTGGATGCCGCCTCCTATGAGGTGATAACCGCGATAGACGGCCTCGATGCCCTGAATAAACTCCCTACCCGTGACTTTGACGCCGTCGTGTCGGATGTCCAGATGCCAAACATGGACGGCCTGACACTTGCCGAAAAGATACGAGCGGACAAGAAGTACAAGGACATCCCCATAGTGCTCATTACGGCACTATCCAGCGAGGAAGACAAGAAAAGAGGTATGCAGGCCGGAGCAAATGCCTACATTACCAAACCAACATTTGATCACAAGGTGTTGTTAGACGTGTTGAAGAGACTTATTTAGGAATAATGGTCATGAAAAAAATAAGGGTGTTTCTAATAGATGACTCCCAGATAGCGCTGGCGGTGTTAAAGAGGATGTTGGCCTATGACCCTGACATAGAGGTCGTTGGGGCATTTACCAATGCCGCGGAGGCCCTCAGGCTTATCCCAACGCTCTCGCCGGATGTTATATGTACAGACCTGCACATGCCGGGGATGGATGGCCTTGTGTTTACCAGGACGGTGATGGAACGCTTCCCGCTGCCGATCCTCGTGATAAGCGTATCGGTGCAGGAACACCAGACACATACCATCTTTGAGCTCCTTGACAATGGCGCCATAGATGTCTTTCCCAAGCCCAAGGGTATACTCGATGGCGAGTTCGAAAAACAGGCAAGGGAGCTGACCTCAAAGGTAAAGATACTCTCAGGCGTGGTGGCGTTTACCAGGCACAAGAAAAGGCCGCAGGCATACAGCAAGGCAGAGAGATTGCCCATTGCAGTGATAGACAATCCCCATCAGGTAAGGATGGTAGCCATTGGGGCCTCTACCGGTGGTCCCCAGGTGCTGCACAATATCTTCAGGAATCTCCCTGCGGACTTCCCCGCTCCAATAGTGTGTGTGCAGCACATCAGCGAGGGCTTCCTGGATGGCTTCATAGACTGGCTGGCACAGGAGTGTGCCCTCAAGATAGTCAAGGCGCCTCATGGACTCCCCCCCATACCGGGCAATATCTACTTCCCCCAGGAGGGGTTCCAACTGGAGGTTGACAACCTGGGCAGGTTTAACTGTATAAACAGGGCAGGTCATGAGGGACATTGTCCATCGGTCACGCTGACGTTCAGGTCTGTTGCACAATACTATGGCAAGACCTCCGTTGGCATCATCCTCACCGGTATGGGAAGGGACGGGGCCGATGGCATCCTGGATATAGCCAGGGCGGGGGGGATCACGATCGCCCAGGATGAGCAAAGTTGCGTCGTCTTTGGTATGCCCAGGCAGGCCATAGAACTCGGCGCCATACGATGCGTCCTCCCCGCAGACGATATCGCCGCCGTCCTCCAAAGACTAAGATTCACCGACTGCAGAAAACACGCCCTGCAACTCTAAAAAAAAAAGAAAAGAAAGAAGGAGGGACGCCTGGCCGCCCCCTCCTCAGACCTCCCCTGCAAGGGGACCAGCCCCCTTGACCCCATAATTATATAATTGTACGTATCCTCTCAAAAAAACAGGGTAAAACCCCTTTTCACATTTAGTAAATCCTTTATTTTTTAATGAAGATACACTTGTACCCATGAAAAATTTATCCACCCATCTGAAATTGCTAATTGACAGTATTGTATATTTATTTTATAATCAACCTTATGGTAAAAAATACGGCGCCAAGGGGATTGATTTGTGCATGTGGTAGCTTACCCATCCTGTGGTGTGCGGGGTTGAGAAATGGCAAATTCCTCGCTTCCATCTGGCAGCGATTACTTGCGTTTTTAGTTATCATTGTGAGTATAGCAGCCATTATCGTCTTGATAAAACATAAACGACCTGACAAACCCGTTGCAGTAACTGAAAGGGCCGTTATTGGGGTTTCACGGGAACCTCTTTCGGCGCTGGTGATGATTGCGCAGGAAAACGGCTACTTCCTGAAAAACGGCCTCGATATGACCGTCAAGTACTACGAAGGCGGACATGTCGCCATAAGTGGCATGTTTGAGGGAAAGAGCAATTTTTCCACCGGTGCTGATAATATGGTCGTTTTCAACAGCCTTAAGAGGCATGACTTCAGTGTCATTGCAACTATAGCAACCTCGGACAACGATCAGCGCATCGTAGGCCGCAAGGACAGAGGCATATTAAGACCAGACGACTTGAGGGGCAAAGGCGTGGCAATGGTCAAGGGCACAGGGGGGCACTACTTCCTGTATCTGTTGCTGCTGAAACACGGGATGTCAGAGGATGATATCCACCTATCCTTAAAAGACCCCACCGATGCGTTTAAGGCGCTCATAGATGGTGACATGGATGCCATATCCATACGAGAGCCATATGTTACACAGGCCGTTGAGGCCCTGGGAGACAATGCCATTGTCTTTGAGGAACCGAGGCTTATGGTAAAAAACTACGACATAGTCGCGACAAACGCCTTTCTAAACAAAAGACCCGAGGCGGTAAAGAAAATGTTAAAGGCATTGATACAGGCAGAGGAGTTTGCGGCGAACAACCAACAACAGGCAGTGAGCATCGTCGCAAAGAGGCTCGGCCTTGAGACAACCGTAGTGGCACGGTTACTGTCTGAAATGAGATTGAAGGTGTTTCTGGAGCAGTCAATGCTGACCAGGTTTGAGGATATTGCCCAGTGGATGATAAAGGACAAGATAGTAAATACCACCGAGATGCCCAATTATATTGAGCTTATCCATATTGATAGCCTGCTCTCCGTCAAGCCAGAGGCGGTCACCGTTATAAGGTAGAACGACTTGAAGATAAAGACCAAGCTATTGTTGGGGTCAATCTTGTCAATCGTTACAATGATACTGATTGCAAAGGTACTCCTTTATGAAAGAACCCAGGATGATAATGTAACAAGTAAAGGCCGCATAGCCGAGCAGTTGGTCAAGGGAGTCTTTGAGATGAACATATTGATCTATGATTATCGGATATACAAGGGGCAGATAAGAGAGCGGGCACGTGCGCAGTGGCAGTCAAGATTTGCCTCTATATCGACTCTCCTGGCTATATTGGAGTCCAGTATCGGGCCTGATAGCCTACGGGAAAAGGCTCTCATAGGCGAGTTGAGCGACAATATTAACACGATCAACATCCTTTTTAAGGACATGGAGGCAATTGATGGAAGAATGTCAGAGACAGGTAGGTTGGATGACGTCTTGTCTTCCGAGATGAAGGATAGAATTTTCTCCCAAATAATGGGCAGGTCGCATACAATCGTTTCGCTCTCATCCCAGCTTTGCGATACGAACTATAAGACGTTGGACAAGATTCATGACAGGTCGCATATTCTTATCTTTATATCCATAACCTCCTTGATGTTGTTTGTAATAATTTTTTCCTGGTTGATCAATCGAGGGATTGGCAGGCCCATAGTAAGGATCAACATGGGGTTAGAGAACCTGGGGAAAGGCAACCTGGATTATAAGATTGGTATCGCAGGGGACAACGAGATAAGCCAGATGGCAAACTCGATTGAGATGATGGCCGCTAAACTCAGGGAAACAACCGTCTCTCGCGACATACTCACTGCCGAGATAGAGCAACGAATAAAAATCGCCAACAGATTCAAGCGGCTCTCGGAGGCTGCCACCGAGGGGATTGCAATATCGGATAAGGGACGCTTTGTGGATGTAAACAAGCAATTTGCGAGGATGTTCGGTTACACAATCGATGAGGTAAAAGGAATGTCCGTCACAGACCTTATCGTACCCCACGAGCGTGATAGGGTTAGAGACCTTATCTCCTCGGGCTATGAGCAGCCATATGAAACGGTGGGGCTTAGAAAAGACGCTACTACACTTGATTTGTTGGTATCTGGAAAGATGTTAGCCGTTGAAGGTTCTCACATGAGGATAACGGCTGTTAGTGATATAACCGATCTGAAGACCGTACAAAACGAGCTCGAGCTCAAGACCTATAACCTCGACCGACTTAATAAAAACCTCGAGGGGCTTGTCAAAGACAAGGTCAACGAACTCAGACAGAAGGAGCAGATGTTGATACAGCAGTCCAAGATGGCGGCGATGGGCGAGATGATGGCCGCCGTGGCCCATCAGTGGAAACAACCCTTAAACGCCCTGGCCATCATGATACAGGACATCAAGGATGCCTACCAATATGGAGAGATCGATGAGGCTTATATCGATAACACCGTAAAGAGCACGATGGCACAGGTCAATTTCATGTCCAGGACTATTAATGAGTTCAGGGACTTCTTCAAGCCGTCCAATGAGAAAGAGACCTTTGACCTGATCAAGATCACAGCGGATGTGTTGTCGCTGCTTTCACACCAACTAAAGGTCAACACAATAAACTACCAGATTACCTGCCGTGTCCACAATCGCTCATTTAACCATTACTCCGAGGTAGTCCCGTGTGAGGCCACCACGGTGACAACTTACAAGAACTATCTGGCACACGTCATTCTCAACATCATAAGCAACGCCAAGGACGCTATCATCGACAGGAGACAAAAAGGTCTGATGGCCATACATAAAGAGGGTATGATCTGCGTTGATCTGTACAGGGATGACGGCACACTAAGGATGGAGATAAGTGACAACGGCGGTGGAATCCCCGATGGGATAATTGACAAGATATTCGATTCGTACTTCACGACCAAAGAAGGGGAAAAGGGTACGGGGATAGGGCTGTACATGTCCAGGATGATCGTAGAGGACTCCCTGGGTGGGAGGCTCTACGTCAGAAACACCGGGGAGGGGGCCGTGTTTACGATCGAGCTCAGAGACGCTTCAGAGGGTAGGTGACGTATCCACTTAAGCGCGTTTAGCTCGTGTGCAATACAAAAAAAAAGGAGGGCGGCTCCGCCCCCTCCTTAGACCTCCCCTGCAAGGGGACCAGTCCCCTTGACCCCATCATACCTTGCTCACAGTGTATGTTCCATGCACAATTATTTTAACTGCTGCCTATATTTTACTGCAAAGGATTGTTTCTTACCCACTTAAATATCGTGGCAATGCGACCCGCTTTCTTCTCTCCTTGCTTCTTCCTGAAAAAAATATTTACCGCCGTAAAAACAATAGTAGCATTTGTTACATAGGATTGTTGTATAATAGCAGAGGATTAATGTAAAGAGGATATAGGATGCTTTTTCTTAGAAGGAAGACGTGGTGGCCGGTAATAGCCGGCATAGGGTTTGCGTTGATTGAGGTTGCGTCGTTTTACATCTCGCGCAGGCCGCTGGGGGCATCGCGTGGGTACACGGTCATTGGGTCTATCATAGAGTACGTGTTAATGCCCAAACATGCCGCCAAGGTCACGTACTGGCAGGTGTATGAGCCATACATTGAGTGGACGATAGCCCTGTTGGTAGGGATCGTGTTTGGCAGCTTTGTGTCCTCGATGTTGTCGGGGGAGTTCAGGTTGAGGGTTGTCCCTGAGATGTGGCGCCTTTCAAAGGGACCGTCAGTGTGGAAACGATGGTACTGGGCATTCATCGGCGGGATCATGGTGGGGTTTGGCGCAAGGATGGCGATGGGATGCACGCTGGGTATGTTGATAGCCGGGGTGATTCAGCTCAGTCCGGCAGGATTTATCTTTATGATGTCGCTGTGGATGGGCGGGGCAAATATGACGGTGTTGTTTTACCGCTTAAAGACACTGGCTTTAATGAAGAGGGATTGACTATGGGTATTATATCAAGGCTTAGAGATACATTTGACCCATCGATGTTGGACTCCCTGTATGGGGCCTCCAGTCTGTGGGGGGGGTTGTTGTTGGGTACGCTGTTGGGGATCATCTTGCAAAAGGGCAGGCTCTGTAAGTACAGTGTCGTCTCGGGGATGTTTCGGATGCAGGACTTTACCTTCTTTCGGGTGGGCACGCCGCTTCTGATGATAGCTATGGTGCTGGTGTATTTCCTCAAGGACGCCGGAGAGGTGGAACTGTACCTGCCCAGGACGGTTATCCTGGCACAGCTCCTCGGTGGTGTGCTCTTCGGAGCGGGGTTGGCCATCAGCGGCTACTGTCCTGCCATAGCGGCAGGAGCGCTCGGAGAGGGGGCGCTGGATGCCTTGCCTACAATGGCCGGTTTCGTTGCGGGAGGCATCATCTACGCCGAGGTCTATAACGAAAGCCTCTTTGACCGCCTCATCTCCTATATAGACCTTGGCAGGGTGACGTTTCAGGACATCTTTCTCGTCTTTAATCACTGGTTCTTTATCATGGGATTTGTGATCATGTGCGTGATGTTCTTAATAGGCATCAGCATGTACGACGAATTTTTAAAGGCGTCTTTTTCAATAATAGGCAGAACAACAAAGTTATTTAAGAAATAATCAATAGACCTTTGACATTAATATCGTTAAACAGTATAATACGCTAAATGGGTAAATATGGAAATAGACCACGGGAGGATAAGGCAACTCTAACGGAGCCAAGGTGCCCCTTCTGTAGGGAACTCTTTGACAGACCTTACACGGTATCCACTGCCCTGGGGTTTTTCACCGGCGGTAGGTGCCTCTGCGGAGCCATCTATGTCTTTGACGCCTCTAACAAGAACCTCGGCGAGGCCTTTATGGACGCCCTGAGCTATGCCTGCGCAGAGGACTGGGATGTTGCTATGTCGCTTGAGCCTGATAAGGACTATAAGGAATGCTCCGTCACATACAACAGTCACACCCACTCTGTCTCAAACAAGAGGTCAGACCTCAGTGCCAGAGAAAAGGCTGGAAATATGATCTTTGTCAGGCTTGTCAAAGAACAAGACCAGGTTTAAATATTCTAAATCCATACAGATAAAGTTTTAGATCGTGCATATAAGAGTTTTTTTGATATAAGGGAATTTCCCGAATAAATTGAAATATTTGGAGGAGTAGACATGCGTACATTGGAGTTTCAAGGCAAGAAGATTGAACTTGACGAAGACGGCTATTTAACAAACCTTAACGACTGGACAAAGGAACTGGCCGAGATGCTGTCCAAGGAGGACAGTCTTGATCTGACAGATGCCCACTGGGAGGTAATAAACTTCCTGCGGTCATACTATCAACAATACCAGATTGCCCCTATGATCAAGATACTCGTAAAAGAGATCAAAAAGACAATGGGTGCAGACAAGGGTAATACAAAGTACCTCTATCAGTTGTTTCCAGATGGGCCGGCCAAGCAGGCTTGCAGATACGCCGGACTGCCAAAACCTACAGGTTGCGTATAGAGGTTCTTACACACAACACTGACTTATCATTAGTTTAAAAAGAGGACTCTAAAGGGGACGTCTGATAGTTTCTATACAGGGCTTCTATCAGGCGCTCCTCTTGATAAAAAAGACAAACTACAGAAGAAAGATAAGGAGGAATAAATAGATGGGGGGCATAAAGTTTATTGTTGACATGGGGTTAAGTTCCTTGGTTTATGCGGCAATATTTATCTTTGCAGCAGGAGTTTTTTATAAGGTCTATTTCGAGTACTACAAAACACCTCAACCCTTGAAGATACCACAGACACCTCAACCCACCGATTCCTTTGGTGTGCTTTTAAGAATGGCCGGGGATGTCTTGTTTTTCAGGAGCCTCGCCAAGGGGACAAGGTTGCTGTTTGCCGCCGGATGGGTGTTTCACTTCACCTTCCTGCTTTTATTAATAAGACACTTGAGATACTTCATATATCCGGTACCAGGGGTAATTGCTGCCCTGGGTAATGCCTCTGTCTTTATCGGTATCGTGATGTTGCTCGCTATGGTGGTGCTCGTTGTCAGGAGGTTCCTGGAGGAGAGGGTTCAGTATGTGACGTTAGTAGCGGATTATTTCGTACTCTTTCTGATCATCGCAATAGTATGCACCGGGATTATGCTCAGGTATGAGCCTTTCAGACCGGATGTGACCTCAGTAAAGGCCTTCACCATGGAACTGCTAAACCCACTGACACCTTTGAAACTCATAACCATGGAGCCAGCTCACGCACCCAGTTGTCTTCTGTTTGCGGTTCACTTAGGACTAGTGTGCTTATTGCTAATATACTTCCCATTTAGCAAGCTGATGCACTCGGTTGGTTACTTCTTTAGTCCGACCAGAAATATGGTAAATAACCCAAGAAGCGTAAGATATATAAACCCCTGGGATAAGGGATAGGAGGCAGACAATGGCTGAAGAAAACGCTCCACACCACACTGGAGCCGATAGAACACCAAATGAAGTGATACAGGAGTACATTAAATATGAAAAGATCAAGTATTACCCCGTAGAACTGACCGGTGAAATAAAGGTACCAAAGCTCACCCCTAACTCTATGATTATGGTGAAACCACAGTTGTTGACCGGCAAAGAAGCCCTGGAGAGACTCGGTTATCCAGTAGGCGGCCTTCGCCCCGACTGGAAAGAGGTGTTCCTTGCGAAGATGGGCGAAATCCTCAAAAAGTACAGATCGGTAAAACTATTCCTGGATATATGCGTCAGATGCGGCGCATGCACCGATAAATGTCACTACTACCTCGGCACGGGCGACCCGATCAACATGCCAGTGGCACGACAGGAACTCATGAGACGCGTCTACAGACGATACTTCACCGTCCCGGGAAGGCTGTTTGGAAGCAAGTTCGTCAACGGCGAGGACCTCTCCGAGGAACTCCTGGCCATATGGTATACATACTTCTATCAGTGCTCGGAGTGCCGCAGGTGCTCGGTCTTCTGCCCATACGGCATAGATACAGCCGAAATCACTATGGCAGCCAGGGAGATACTCAACAGCGTCGGCATAGTGCAAAAGTACATGCACGAAATCATAGACAAGGCCCAAAACATTGGTAACAACCTCGGTATGCAACAAAATGCCATCGTAAACGCCCTGGAGTTCGTCCAGGACGAACTGATAGAGACAACAGGGATAGAGGACATCAGGATACCCATTGATGAGGAGGGCGCAGATGTGTTGTTTGTGACACCGTCGGCGGACTTCTTTGCCTCCCCCCACATAGAGTCCCTCTATGGCTACGCCAAGGTGTTTCACCAGGCCGGCATAAGCTGGACGATGAGCACGCACGCCTCAGAAGGCGGTAACTTCGGCATGTTCGTCCACAACTACCAACACATGAAAAAGATCAATAAACGGATATGGGAGGCCGCCCGCGCACTAAAGGTCAAGCGCGTGATTGGCGGTGAGTGCGGACACATGTGGCGTGTACTGTCCTCCTTTAGCAACACCATGTTTGGCCCGTTCGATTACCTGGACCCAAAATACCCAAGACCTCAACACATATGCGAGTTAACGCTGGACCTGCTCAAGCGCGGCGCCCTGAAGATCGACAAGTCGGCCAATGAGGAGTTCACCGTGACCATCCACGACTCCTGTCAGGTGGCCAGGGGGATGGAGATGGGTGGCACGGAGTTTGGACAGTTTGAGATCCCAAGGGGTGTCATAAAGGGTGTGTGCGAAAAATTCGTCGATATGCCCGAAAACACCATCAAGGAGCGCACGTTCTGCTGTGGGGCAGGACAGGGACTCCTGGGCGATGACATGCTCGCCACCAGGGTCAAGGGCGCTATGCCAAGGATGCAGGCCTATCACTACGTAAAACGGGAAAACGGCGTCAACTTCCTCGCCCTTATATGCGCGATATGCAAGGCACAGATGTCCAAGATGCTGCCAACGTATGGGTTTGACATGGAAGAGGTCGGCGGCGTACATCAGCTCGTGGGAAGGGCTATCATACTCGGTGCAAAGGAGGGGATATAATCATGAAAAACACTCGTAGATCAACCTTAACCCGCCTGTTGCTGTTGCTAGTTTTGTGTACCGTATGGTCAATTGGCTGTAGCGTGGAGAAACCCACGGCTAACGGAAGTGGAGAGCTTGCCCTGACAATACCAACCGACGTTGACCTGATGCCCTGGTACCACCTCCCAATTGACAAGTTCAAGGGTAATCACATGGACATGATCGCCTCCGGAAAGATTAAGGCCGAGGGATGCCTGCCATGCCACAACGAACCTGATAAGTTCTGTAACAAGTGTCACGACTACGTCGGAGTCAACCACGTCTTTACCGAAGGCAAGAGCATCGAGGCGATACTCAACCTGGTCGAACCCAAAGATATGCCTCCTCCAGATAGCCACAAAGACATAGCCAAGTGGAGGACTACACACGACAACGCTATCATAAAGGGAGATGAGAAGGTAAGCGATTGCCTGGGTTGCCACGCTGAACCAGATGAATTCTGCAATAAGTGTCACAACAGCGTTGGTATCCGTAAGATAAGCAAATAAAACATAGAGGTGGCTGGGAAGAAGGAGGTTAAGAGTGGCAAGGATAGACGCCTTTTTTAAGCTGATGAAGGAACAGGGGGCATCAGACCTCCATATGGTCGCGGGTTCTCAACCAATACTGAGGATTCGCGGGGAAATGGAGCGCGTCAAGTACAAGGAGATGGAAAACGAGGAGCTAAAGGGGATGCTCTATGAGATAGCCCCCGAGGACAAGGTCAAGCTCTTTGAGGAGACAGGGGATATTGACTTTGCCTACGAAATCACTGGATTAGGCAGATTCAGGGCCAACTTCTTCCAACAGAAGTGGGGCGTTGGGGCGGTGTTCAGGCTAATCCCAAGCGAAATCATGACGATTGAACAGCTAGGTCTGCCCCAGGTGTGCAAGAAGTTCGCGGGCCTCAACAAGGGCCTTGTCCTTGTAACCGGCCCAACGGGCAGCGGTAAGTCAACATCCCTTGCCGCAATCGTAGACCATGCAAATAAGACGCGCAAGGACCACATCCTGACCATCGAGGACCCCATCGAGTTTGTCCACAAGAGTCAGAGCTGTATCGTCAACCACAGGGAGGTTGGCCCACACACGAAGTCCTTCACGGCAGCCCTCAGAGGCGCCCTCCGCGAAGACCCAGATATCATACTCGTCGGAGAGATGAGAGACCTCGAGACGATCCAACTGGCCCTGGAGGCAGCCTCCACCGGTCACCTCGTCTTTGGCACCCTGCACACGCAGAGCGCTACAAAGACGGTTGATAGGGTGGTAGACGTCTTCCCGGCTAATCAACAGGCACAGATACGTACAACCCTCTCAGAGGCCCTAAAGGGCGTCGTGGCACAGACCCTGTTTAAACGAATCGATAAAAAAGGCCGATGCGCCGCCCTTGAAATACTAGTTATCACCTACGCTGCGGCTAACCTCATCAGAGAGGCCAAGACCCCTCAACTGGCATCCGTCATGCAGACAGGAAAAAAACTTGGCATGCAGACCCTAGACGACGCCATCCTCGAACTCCTCAACAAAGGATGGATCAGCCCCGAGGACTCCTACGACAAAGCTATAGACAAAAAACGCTTTGTCCCATTCCTAAAAGAACCACCCCCAGAATTCTAATGAGTACATGGAAATAAATATATTCATAACATCAGGATTGAGAATTAAGGGGTCAAGGGCACTGGTGCCCTTGCAGGGGGGTCCAGGGTTAAGAAGAGCCGCCCCCCTTCTATAATTTACGCTAACATTTATAGAGATGCGGAGGTATAAGCTATGAGGAAGCCTGAAACAGACAGTATTATGTCAACGATGCTTGAGAGCGCGGCCAACGTCTCTGACCTCAACCTCACGGTGGGTAAACCACCACAGGTTGAGTCCTCAGGGGTTTTGATACCGGTTAACTTCGATGAGGTGTCGTTAAAGACCCTGACCCCCTTTCAGACCGAGATATTTGCCCTCAACCTAATCAACTCCGACAGGCGTCTTACGGAGAATCTCATAAGACAGGGGTCGTGTGACCTGTCGTATTCGCTCCCTGGTAAGGCTCGCTTCAGAGTGAATGTCTTTTCGCAGAGGTCAACGTACTCCATAGTGTGCAGGAAGCTGGAGTCACGCATACCAACCCTTGCCGACCTGAAGCTGCCCAAGATACTAGGTCACATAGCGGAGGAGAAAAACGGCCTCGTCCTCGTCACCGGTGCCACGGGCAGTGGTAAGTCCTCAACCCTGGCCGCCGTCCTGAACATCATCAACGAACAGAAGGCCGTCCACGTCCTGACGCTCGAGGACCCCGTGGAGTTTGTCCACCCACACAAGAAATCAACCTTTAACCAGCGGGAGATGGGCACGGACTTCGACGCCTTTGCCAGCGGCCTCAGGGCCGCCCTGAGACAGGCACCAAAGGTGGTCCTCGTCGGTGAGATGAGAGACAGAGAAACCGTGGAGATCGGCCTTACCGCCGCTGAAACCGGCCATCTCGTCCTGTCAACCCTGCACACCATTGACTCCGGACAGACCATCAACAGGATCGTCGGTATGTTTGAACAAGAAGAAGAGACACTGATTAGAAACCGCCTCACAGACACACTGCGGTGGGTTGTTAGTCAGCGATTGCTTCCAAAGGTGGGAGGCGGCAGGGTGGCGGCCATCGAAATCATGAGGACAAACCTCAGGGTCAAGGACAGCCTCCTAAACGGTGAGTCTGAAGGCAAGACCTTCTATGACATCATCGACGCCGGCGAGACATACGGTATGCAGACCTTTGACAAGTCCATCATCAACCTCTACAAGGTAGGGCTCGTAAACGAAGAAACGGCAATGGCTTATGCCTCAAGAAAGGCCATCGTGGGCAGAGGCATCGACAACGTCAAGAGCTCAAAGGGTGAAAAGACCACAGACATTGACGGCCTGAGCCTCGACAAGGATTACTCAAAAAAGGTCAAGGCACCCATTGTACGAAAATAGATTATTATGTAATAGTTCACCCTTCAATATAGAGGGAAAAGAAGTGAGGGCCTTGCCCTCAAGGAGGTACAGCTCCCGTGTTAACTGAGAGGATTGCATCTGAGCTTGAATACCACGAGGATGGCCTTAAAAACTCGTTGATCTGCGACGATCACCCCGACAACCAAAGACTCATAGCGGCCTCCCTCAGGCAGTTGAATTACAACGTACAGGTCGCCAAAGACATCGACGACGTCTATGATGCCCTGAAATACCAGCGCTTTGATATCATCGTCCTCAATGAGGAATTTGCCGGAGGCAATAGTGAAAACAACGAGGTCCTCGATTTCCTACAGACCATGCCCATAGCCGAGAGGAGACTTATATTTGTGGCGCTGGTAGGAAATGCCTACAAGAGCCTGGATAACATGACGGCATTTGCCAAGAGCGTCAACGTGGTATTAAACGACAAGGACTTCGCTAACATCAATACCATGTTAAAAAGGGCTATCACGGACAACGACAACTTCTATCGCGTATTTAAGAGCGTGCTGACAGAGATGGGAAAGCTGTGAACACCACTTACAGTGGCAGCCATTGCCATGCGTATTAGCGTCGTGCATTGACGGGGCTGTGCAGCACGGGGGTGACATATACGAATTGGCCTCAAGTCTGAGGCTTGCAGAGCGTAAGATTGTTGATTTCAGCTCCTCTATAAACCCACTCGGTATATCCAAAAAGGTAAAGGCAGAGATCAGGACGTACTTAAAATATCTGCCTAACTATCCAGACCCTCAGTGCAGGCGTCTTCGGAGGCATATGTCCATTGCCCTGGGGGTGGATGCCACCAACATCATCTGTGGAAACGGCTCAACGGAGCTGATTTATTTGTTTATCAGGACATTACGGCCACGCCGGGCACTGGTGTTGGGCCCGACGTTTATTGAGTATGAGCGTGCGCTGCTTGTAAGTGGTGTCAGTGACGTGGGGGTCTTTCAATTGCAGGAGGGTCTTGACTTCAGGATAGACGTGGATGCCTTTAAGGCGGCGATGGTGGGGTGTGATGTGGTGTTTCTGTGCAACCCAAACAGTCCAACGGCGCAGTACCTGACCAGGGCCGAGGTGCTTGACATAGCGGATTGGGCCAGGCAACAGCAGTGCATGTTGGTCGTGGATGAGGCCTTCATTGACTTCCTGCCCAAAGAGAGCGTTGTTGATGAGGTAGCTAATAACCCGTGGTTGATCGTGTTGAGGTCTATGACCAAGTTCTATGGATTAAGCGGTCTGAGGCTTGGCATGGCCGTGATGGACATCAGGCACGTTGAGTTGTTGCAGCTCAACAAGGAGCCCTGGAGCGTCAACACGCTTGCGCAACGCGCCGGGGTTGTGGCCTTAAACGACAAGGCCTATGTCAGAGAGACCTTTGAGGTGCTCAGGCAGGAAAAGCGATACGTCGAAGGTTGGCTCACGAAAAAGGGCATCCAATTCTATCCCTCGGCCATAAACTTCTATCTCATCAAGGATGACCGGGCAGCGGTATGGTATGAGAAACTGCGTGCCAAGGGAATCCTCCTGCGGGACTGCTCAAGCTACAGAGGGCTCGGTAGCCGATTCCTGAGGATCGCGGTTAAGGCCCACCGCGAAAACACCTTGCTCTATAAGGCCATATCGCGGCTCCTGTAAAAAAGAAAAGACTCTCTTCTTTAAGATATCCGTGTTGCCTCACGTAAGAATCTATACGAAAGTAGTCTTAGAGGAGGAGGTGGTGGTGGTCTGTATTTGGCCACGTCCTGCCCGCCTAATGTTTTTTTGCAACAACAAGAGTCTGAAGTTTATCTTGCAAACGAATAATTCCTCTTTTTAGTTCAGCAGGATTTAACAGAGCATATTGTTGTTGGAGTTGTTCCTTGTTTTTCTGTGGTATATGCTCTGACCCCAGAACCCTTTGATAAGGAGTTTTAGATGTATCGTATCTTTTGACAATTTTACTACCAATCCTTGTTTTCTCTATTAACTTCATAACTGGTTGAAAGAAGTTTGTGTATAATCTCAGATACCCATAGAGTTCATTCAATACTGTAGAGCCTACGCATAAACTACAAAATCATTATGTGCCAAAGGCTTCAATGCGAT
>JADFXD010000148.1 GCA_015233725.1 Nitrospirota bacterium
TCCAGGACGCTCCTGGCCTCCTCAGACCTCCCCTGCAAGGGCACCAGTGCCCTTGCAGGGGGTTCTAAAGGGGGGCGTCCAGGCGTCCCCTTTCTTTCTTCTTCTTAACGATTAGGTTAATCTTTTGTGTTTCGTTGTATCTGACTTTGTATCATCGCTGTTTATCTTGAACCTTCCGACGATCTCGATAAGGCGCTCGGAGAGCGAGACAAGGTTTATAGACTCTCCTGAGACGACGTCTGAACACGCGGAGGTACCCCTTGAGCTATTTGCGATGGCCTCAATATCGATTGTTACCTGATTGGACACTGAGGACATCTCGTCGGTGGATGTCGCGATGCTTGTCAACATCTGCTGTAGCTTACCCACGCTGCAGAGGATACTCTCAAGGGACTTCCCGGCCTGCGTGGAGTACACGACACCAGCCTCCACCCTGTCAAGGTTTTCATTCATCGAGGAGACCGCCAGGTTGGTTTCGTTCTGCATTATGGTTATCATCTTGCCTATCTCTTTAGTTGCCTGGGTGGTTTTCTCTGCCAATTTCCTTACCTCATCGGCAACCACGGCAAAACCACGACCCTGCTCCCCTGCGCGCGCTGCCTCTATGGCGGCATTGAGGGCGAGGAGGTTTGTCTGATCCGCTATATCGTTGATTACGCTTATGATGTTGCCAATCTGATTTGAGCGCTCTCCAAGGGATTGCACTAATCTGGCGGACTCTCTGACCGTCTCGTCTATGTTTTTTACCTCCGCGATGGTCTGTTCAACGACCCTGGCCCCGTCAGTGGCTATTGCGTAGGTGTCGTTTGAGGTTGACGCTATATCCGTGGTGTGACTTGCTATGTTTGTCAAGGTCTGTGACATCTCCTCTATCGAGGAGGCTATTTGAGTGGTACGTTCCGCCTGGTTTGTTACATCGCTTACCATCTTGCCTGAGCTTGAGTTGAGCCTGCCGCTGGCCTCAGACATGGTGCCCGTGGCCCCTCTGACCTCCGAGACGATCTCCTTGAGACTACTGAGCATCTGGTTAAACCCCTCCGCGAGACTACCAACCTCGTCGTGTGCATTGTAGTCAAAGTGTACACTCAGGTCCCCTCCTGAGACCTGCCTCATCTCATTTGACAGCTCAATCAGAGGCCTGTGTGTCACCTTAAAGGTGTAAATAAAGATAACCGTTATGAATATCAAACCAAACACCCCAACCGATATAAAGATATACTGGATTTGCACAATACTCGCGTTGGTTGCAGCCATCGAGATGCTCACGCTTGCGGCACCAAGCACCTCACCCTCACGCACGTTATGACAACCAAGACAATTCTTCCCCATGAAGTTACTGCTTGCTACATAGGGATAAACCCCGCGGATGTTGTCACCTTCTATGAAGACACTCTCTTTTGCAGAGCTAATCACATCCCTCTCTACCTGATCAGAGGCATACTCGGAGGCCTCGGCCTTACCAAAGTCCTTGTCCAGGGCCTCGCTCCTTACGACCTTTATATTGACTATGTTTAGCATTTGCTCAAGAAAGGCATTCTTGCTATCCTTGATGCAACCGGAGAGCATCATCGTCGTAAGCGCGTTTAGGACCGTGTCCTTGTACCCCTTGATAGCGCCGCGTTTGATCTCCTCAATGACCAGGTACCTGGACAACATCACCGATATTGTTATGTTGATTATTATTCCAATTGCCGTAACTAATATAAGCGGCGCCAAGGTCTTGGTCGAAATTGACATCTGTTTCATATTTCTCTAAATCCTCCATTAAATAATTGTATTTATAGCCCTATCCTGAACTCCACTCCATCATCAACATTGCTGACGTTTATGGTGCCCTTGAACTCTCGTTCGAGCACCATCCTTGCCAGATACAACCCCAACCCGCTGCCGGAGGCTATTGATTTTGTGCTGAAGTATGGCTCATAGAGCCTGCTTTTTACATTATCGTTAAGCAAACCACCGTTGTTAAACACTGTTATCACAGGCCTGCCGTCTTGAGTTGTCACACTGACCTTAATGTATGGCTGTTGCGGCCTTTCCTCAAGTAACGCGTCAATGGCATTACACAAAAGCTCAAGGATCAACACATTGGAAAATTGCCTCATATTGCCTCTTATTGTAATGTCCGCTTCGTAGTCCCTTACTAATTTGATCCCATTACAATTAAGTAAATCCATGACAACAAAAATGGCGTCATCAATTGCCTTGACTATGCTGAAGGCCTCTTCTGTAACGGTTGACTTAAAGTGTTTGCTAAACTCATCTATCGTATGAGACATCGACACAATGAGCTTCATTATCTTATCGACGGAGTCTTTTAGCCTATTGGTATCCAACTGCCCATCGTTATCGAGTTCAAGCAAATCCTGTACGTACAGACCTACAGCGCTTAACGGTTGCCTCCAGTGATGGGCAATACTGTACAATATCTCATTCATCGCCGAAAGCCTGGCTATGACAAGCATGTCCTCAATACGCCCCTTCCTGCTACTAATCTTTGTAGTTACCTGCAATAAGTTCGTAAGCAGGTTTATTAAATCGACCGGCTTGATAACAAACTTGTCAATCCCAAGATTAATCAACTCAGACATGTACTTATGGTCGTCATATGCCGTCATTATGATAACCGCCTGCTCAGGATTGATCGCCTTGATCTTCCTGGTCAACTCAATACCACTACCCCCAGGCATCCTGATGTCGCTTATGACTATGTCGTAACACCTCTGCGCATACATCTCCAGCGCCTTGACGCCATCTTCAACCGCGTCCACCACATCAAAAAACTTCCTCAGTATGCCCGTAACATCCTCCCTTATCCCCTCACAATCCTCAGCATACAACACCCGCATACCCTTTGCACTCCTGTTTAACTCATCCTTGATAGCATACTTATCCATCTCTTTGCATATTACCTCCCTATAAAGACAAAAGAAGAGAAAGAAGGGGAGCGCCTGGCCGCCCTCCCCTCAGACCCCTCCTGCAAGGGCACCAGTGCCCTTGACCCCATAATGCTCAATCCTCATGTTATATTTAACATCAAATATCATACCACATACCTTATACGAGATAAAACACAATGAAAATGCGCTGCTTAAAGATCATAATTCAGCCTCATAAGAAATAGAGGTTAACATTTTGTTAAGTATTGTTAAGCAACACAGTGGGAAATGTCACAGCGGTAATCATTACGGGGTCAAGGGGACTTCTTTAGCTCTTGTCCTCTATCTTCTTCCGAAAGCGCTATAAATTACATATTTTTATACACTTGTCAGCAATTTTCAGTTAATGGAGATTTTTTTTAATATCATTTGATGAAAGATATTAAAAAATTCATAACAACGCATTTATCATCATGTTGCCTATATATCAATGACTTCTAAGTTCCTCCAGTAAGGATTGCTACTCCTTCTTACATCCTTACCTTAAGTCAACAGCATTAGGTCTGAGGGGAGCCAGGAGCGTCCTGGAGCGCCGAAGAAGCGGCCAGGCGTCCTCCCTTCTTTCTTCTTCTTCTTCTTAGCCGTCCAGTAATAGGGGTGGTTGGATGAGGAGTTGGCTGTTGCCTTCCTTGACGGCCTCGATGAGGGTCATGACGGCCTCGGAGTTGACGTTGGGGTGGACAAACTGGACGACGGCCACGGAGAACCTGTGTCTTGTCAGGGTCTCGATGGTCTCGATGAGTCTGCTGGGGTGGTGTATGAAGCAGAATCGCCCCTTGCCTCTGAGGAGGTAGAAGGCGGCCTGTACAAGTTCTGGCAGGGTTAGGCTGATTTCGTGGCGGGCGATGGCCTTTTCCTCAAAGGGGTTGAGCTTGCCGGTGCCGAGCTTTCTAAACGGGGGGTTTGACACCACCAGGTCGAAGGTGTTGGCCTGGATGTGTCTGGAGGCATCTCTGACGTCGATGTTGGCAACCGTTACACGGTGACTGAGTTCGTTGATGTCGGTGTTTTTGACGCAGAGCGCTGCCAGTTTCTCCTGGAGCTCTATCAGCTTTACGTGGGAGTCGTTGAAGCGCTTGGCGAGGATGATCCCCACGATCCCTGACCCCGCCCCCAGGTCTGCTATGCGCCGAGGATACTTGTCCCCGACAAAATCGGTCAGCAACAGGGCATCGCACGAAAACCGATAACCCCCAAGCCGCTGATATATCTTAACGTCCCTTACGACGTCAAGGCTTAAGTCCATTATAATACAGCCACATGGTTAGGGTACAAGAAGGGAATGGCTCCGCCCCCTACCCCCCTGCAAGGTGGCCAGCCCCCTTGACCCCTTAATTCTCAACCCTGATGTTATAAATATATCCTCCTGTAAATATTTCTGTGATAAGTACCTGCCCTACCAGAAGAGAAGAAAGAAAGGGGCGGCTCCGCCCCCCTTTAGAACCCCCTGCAAGGGCACCAGTGCCCTTGACCCCATAATTCTTAATCCTGATGTCTCATTCTTAATCATATCATCACAGGATTTTTTACAGCAAGAATATATTTATGTCCATGTACTTATTTGTTCCCTCAAGCTACTTGCGTTTGTACTTAATGGCCAGTATTGCCTGGTCGCGGAGGGTTTTCAGGTAGCGCAGGGTCGTCTGGCTTATGTTCAGATCACCGGGGTTGTCTTTATCCATATAGATCAGCCCTATGGGCATCTTGCTGATTATAATTGGCATGAGGATAAACGTCTCGACGTCAACCAGTCTTACAAACCACTGGGGTAGACGCAGCTTTATACGTCTGTCATTTATGTCGTTTACGAGCAGGTCCATGTCCTTGTTTATTGCCATGTTAAAGACGTCGTCCTCGCCCTCATCCATGGTAAAGCGGAAGTTCTTCATTATCACAAAGACGTTGTCGCCAAAGCCAAACCTGGCCTCCA
>JADFXD010000149.1 GCA_015233725.1 Nitrospirota bacterium
CCTCGGTGAGTTCCATGATATCGCGCGGGGACTGGAATGTCCGTGCCACGGAGTCAAAGTCGCCCTCGGCCATGTCGCTCATCACCTCCGCCGCCGAGCCGATCATCCCGTAAGCGTGGTTGATGAGGTCAAGCAGTCTGTCCTGTTCGACCTTGATCGCCTCTGGCCTGAGTCCCATCGTCCGTGCCAGCTCGTGCAGGGCGAACATCCCCTGGGTCCCGCTGACGAGCGCCCTCAGGACGTCGCCATCGCGCCTCAAAGGCAGCATCAAGTTTCCCCGTGCGTAGGTAAGGGATATCTCCTTAAGGAGCGATAAATCCAGAGAGTCATCCCCTATGCCTTCCTGCTCTAAAAACTTTTCAGTGTCGGCCATTCTAAAGCGCTTTAATATTTAAGTGTAAACAATCTATCCCAAGAAAAGCAAAAGAAGGAGATATCACACTTGAAATACAAAACCGTGTAAATTAAGATAAGTACCTGGAACTGTGTATGTGTGTGTGGGATTTTCAGAAAACATCACGGGCGTATTGACATTAACCGTTGTCGTTGAGGCGCTGAAATCCCCTCCATGACTGTAGAGCGCGTGCGACGAGCGCCTGTTTTTTCTGGTTCCTGTCCCTTATGTGTTTGTCAAGGGGTGGCAGGAGCCCGAAGTTTATGTTTGAGGGTTGAAAGCTGGCTCCCCTGTCAATGTTGGTTATATAGGCCAGGAGGGCGCCACAGGCGGTATCGGCTGGAGGGTCAACATGAGGCAGGCCGAGCATCTGCCGTGCCGCGAATATCCCCGCCAACAGCCCCATTGCCGTAGATTCGAGGTAGCCCTCAACCCCCGTCAGTTGACCCGCAACGTAGATATCGCCCTCAACCTGCGACGACCTCTTAGCGCTGGTGCTACCGGTGGTGCACCCGCACCTCAGACGCAGACTCTTGTCGAGGTACAACGGAGAGTTGATAAATGTGTTTCGATGAATGGAGCCATATCTAAGAAACTCAGCGTTCTGTAGACCAGGGATCAACCTAAAGACCCTCTGCTGCTGTGACTGCCTCAGACGCGTCTGAAAGCCAACCATGTTAAATGCTGAACGCTGGGCGTTTTCAGCCCTGAGCTGTACCACGGCGTGCATCATCTCCCCCGTGCGTGGGTGTGGCAACCCCACCGGGCGCAGTGGACCAAATCGCAGGGTGTCCTTGCCCCTGAGGGCCATCACCTCGATGGGCATACAGCCTTCAAAGACCTTGACGTCTTCAAAGTCCCTTGCGGCAATGCTGTCGGCCTCCGTGAGGGCATCGTAGAAGCGGTTGTAGGTTGGCTCGTCCATCGGGCAGTTCAGGTAGTCATCCCCGCCCTTACCGTAGCGTGAGCTATAGTACACGAGATCATAGTCGATGGAGTCGGCATCTATGATTGGGGCGATGGCATCGTAGAAGTACAGGGAGTTATCGCCGGTGACCTTGCTAATAGCCGCGGCGAGGGCATCCGAGGTCAACGGTCCGGTGGCTATAATGGCCGGTGGCGCTGGCAGGGCAGTGACCTCCTCTGTCACAATCCTGATGTGCGGATGAGCCTTGAGCCTATTGGTTATGTAGGTAGCAAACTCCTCTCTGTTGACGGCCAGGGCGCTGCCTGCCGGTATGGCAGTGGCTCGGGCGGCCTCCATAATGAGCGAGTTGGCCAGGGTGAGCTCGGCCTTCAGGAGGCCGTGGGCCGTATCGGCAAGGTCAGAGCGCAGGGAGTTGGAACACACAAGCTCGCCCAACAACCCGGTCTTGTGCGCCGGGGTCAGCCTCAGTGGCCTCATCTCGTACAGGGTGACATCCACGCCAAGGCACGCCGCCTGATACGCCGCCTCAGACCCCGCTAACCCGCCCCCTATTATCGTTAGTCTCGACATTTCTCTACTATTTATAATAACATAAAAGAAAATAAGAGAGGGCTTTGCCTTCCCCATTCTTTCTTTATCTCGCAGGTGTCAAAAAATTGTCGGTATGTGGCAATTTTTTATGCTTATGGAAAACTAAGACAGGAGTATGAATGACAAACTTAGAAAGGCTACAATCGTTGCTTATTCATTGGAAGCATCACAATATTGAACACGCCAGCGACTACCAGGGCTGGTCCGAGACGATGTCAGAAGAGGGACATGTGGAGTTGTCCGAGGTTATGCAGACAATCTCGCAGGAGAGTCTCAGGGTAAACGAACTCTTTGACAAGGCCTTGAGATTGCTCGAAAAAAAGCTATAATCTGATTCGCTCCTTACAGTTGCTGGGCAAGAGGCGCTGATATATATACATCTCTGGCATGAATCTTGATAGATATCAGCATTATGATTAAAAACATTAATGACAACATCACGGATGGGATCAAGGACACGCGGTTGGGGGTGGCGCAGAGCGCTGAGTTAGGTTCAGACTTCAAGCAAATCCTGACGGGGGCGCTCAATGAGGACGGGCGGTTAAGGCCGTTGGATATGTCGGTAGTGGAGTCGTTGCGCAGGATACTGGACATATTTTTCAACCACGGCAACTCGGGGTTATTTCCTGGAGAGAACAATCTTTTTGGTGGTGGTGGCGGCATTGGTGGGCTTTTCCCGGGACTTCCCATGCCGATGTACTTACCTCAATTGGCGCAGAAGAGGCTCGCCGCTGTGGCGATGAAGTCTCCTGCTGCAGCCAGCGTGGATGCATCGGGCATAAAGCAGCGCAATAAGGCCTCTGAGCAGCTTGCCAGCGTAGGGGAGCCAAAGGTAGTGGATGCAAGGAATGAGGCGCTGAAAGACATAGTTGAACAGACAGTTAGTGAGCATCGCAACACCTCAGCTGGCGTCATGGATAACAGCTCCCCTGGTGGCAAAAAAGAGGAAAGAGCAAGTAAACCAAGGCCCGTGGATAAATATGAAGCAATCATAAATGAATCTGCACAGAAGTATGGGGTCAATCCAGCCCTTATAAAGGCCGTCATAATGGCGGAAAGCAATGGGGACCCAAAGGCTCAATCCTATGCCGGTGCAAGGGGGTTGATGCAGTTGATGCCTTCAACGGCGGCAAACCTCGGGGTAAAGAACTCTTTTGATCCAAAGCAGAACATCATGGCTGGCACACGTTATCTGCGTCAATTGCTTGACCATTATAACGGCGACACACGCCTCACCCTTGCCGCTTATAACTGGGGGATGGGAAACCTCGAAAGGTCCCCACAAAAGATGCCCTCTGAGACACGCAACTACATAGCAAAGGTCGAGGGCTATTACCGCGACTTTGTAGATGAATCAGCGCCACCGGAGATGTTAATGGCCTGATACTCATCATGCCCCTCGTGTCTTCCTCGGTGGTTGTGATTCTAACGGTCGTCTATATTAATTATCGTCTGAGCTTAATATTCTATTGTAAGGGGGGTGCAATGACCTCTCTTATAACGTTCTGAGGCCTGCTCCTCACTCCCCCCAACCCTCATAAGACCACGGACACAGCATTTAATTTAACCGTGGAAGAGACCATAAACATAGACCATCGACGTAAACACCACCACTAGCCCAGACTTGACTCAGAATCAGCCGCAAAATCGGTCTCATTTGGCAATACCCCCCACGGCAAGACAGGGCATCTTGCTGCCAACCTTATTTTGTTAGTTGTTCTTAAATCCTGTGGCTGTGCTGTTATTACCTATTTTTTTTTGGGTTTCTTACCTGTCTTTACTGGTTCGGCCTTTGCCATCGCCTTTGCTGTCTCTGTGCCTTTCTTTACCGGTGGTGTAGTTTTTTTCACCTCCTTGATGATCAATGCGTCTTTTAAGGCCGCCCCGGCTACAAACTTAGGGACTCTGGCAGCTGGTATCATTATTGCCTCTCCTGTTCTGGGATTACGCCCCTCGCGTGCCTTTCTCTCCCTGGCGGAAAAGCTCCCAAACCCAACCAGTGTGACCTTACCGTCGGTCGTGAGCGCCTTGGTAACGTTCTTCATAAACGACTCAATGATCTGCAATACGTCGCCTTTGTTAAGGTGGGTGTCGTTAGAGATGGAAGAAACAAGCTGTGCCTTTGTCATAGATCCTCCTAAAATTTAGTTATATCGTTATTACGGCATAAAGCCTAAGTTTTTCTATAATACAGAATTGTTTTGAATTTGTAAAGCATTTTGAAGAAAAATTTTAAAAATTTTTTATGCACCCATACGATTCATCCAGGACATCCTTAAATAGCTTGTTTACCTGCCGACATTTGAGTTTAAATGACAGTGTCAAAACTCATTCTCTACGGTTACATTACTTATGTGCTCTACTGGGTGGCATACCGAAGGACTCTATTGCCCGAAAACAATATGGCCACCTCAACTCTACGGGTCAGACGGGTCAAAACAGGCAATCCCCTCCGCTGCAAGGACTGACTTTAGTCCTTTGTCTGATGTCACCATCTCCAAACCTACGCCATCCCGATCCCTCGCGGCTATGAGTGAACCGGCAATAAGCGCGTCATGAGAGCCAAATTTATATTGTCCGCTGTTTTTCTGTAACAGGTCTTGAGCGTACCCTATACAAAGAGAATCAACCTTAATCGTTGTTGCCTGTATATCACCCTTACCTGCCTCACAGTCTTTAATCAGGGGTAAGATTTTGCGATATAAAAACTCCGTCATCTTTCTTCCTCCGGGATAAAGCCACTTATTATTGCATTGTATATGTAAATTGTCGGTAATTATAGTCCTTTGACATTGTTGCACCTGAACAGGAGAACCTCTCTGTATTTTCCTATGACCGAATGAATCTCAAACGATGTTATCTCAGAGATGTAAGATGAAGATGACTACAGAGAAGGTGACATATCTCTACGATCTAATGGATTCAGCCTACGATGCAGGACCAAT
>JADFXD010000150.1 GCA_015233725.1 Nitrospirota bacterium
TGATAAAGAGCAACCTGGAACGCTTCCTCTCCCCCAACGTCGTGGCAAAGGTAACCGCCGACAGCAAAAAGAAGGGGCGGATATCCTTTGATGCCGAGAAGCTGAATGCATCGATCCTGTTTTCCGATATCAAGGGGTTTACCGCCATGTCAGAGAGGCTTGACCCGCACGAAATTGCCAGGCTGCTCAACGATTACTTTGAGATCATGACAGAGATCGTCTTCCAGTACGAGGGGACGTTAGATAAGTATGTCGGGGATGCGGTCATGGCCGTCTTTGGGGCGCCTATTGCGTATGAGCATCACGCCTGCAACGCGGTGCTTGCGGCCATTGAGATGCAGAACAAGCTGAAGGTCTTTAAGGCCAGCCTCGATCAGAGGAGGCAGTTTGACATCCGGATCGGCATCAACACCGGCGAGGTGGTTACCGGCTACATGGGTTCGCCTCACAGGATGGAGTACACGGTCTTGGGCGAGGCGGTGAACGTCGCATCGAGGCTTGAGTCGTTGGCACAGCCGGGGGGGATATTCATCGGCAAGCTCACCTGCGAGCAGGTCAAAGGTAAGATCGAGACAGCATTTGTCGGAAGGATAAAGACTCCAAAGGGTGAAAAAGATATGGACATCTACAAGGTCATCGGCTTAATCAAGTCGTGTCAAGATTAGAAAAGAGAGAAGCAGGAGCTTACAATGAGAAATAAAGAAAAGACAAGAGAGCAGCTTATTGCGGATTTGCAGCAAGCACAAGATGAGTTGCAGCAAGCTCAAGCTAAGATTGAGAGACTTGAGGGTATCCAAGAGATATACAGTCAAGGCAATGCCATCCGTGACATGACAGGGCATAAGGCAATGGAGACAGCGATGCAACAGGAGCTGGCACTCCAACGCTCAATTGCCAAGGTAACAGAGGCCCTTCTTAATCCTAAATACGACAAATACGCTATATCAAGGGTGGTGCATGAGGAAGCGTTGAGACTTACGGAGAGCGAACACGGGTACGCATCATTGACAGATGACAGTACAGGCGATAACGTCGCAATTAACCTTACCTCCATGATGGATAAGGAATGTCTTATTGCAGAGGCACAGAAAACGGCTAAATTTCCCAAAGGGCCAAATGGATATAACGCACTGTGGGGTCATTCCTTAAATACAGGAGAGAGTTTTTATGCAAACTACCCAAGGGAACACAAGGCTTTCAAGGGGTGTGCATCAGATGGACATATAGAGATTAAAAATTTCCTGTCAGTGCCAGTAAAAATAGGTGATAAGATAGTAGGACAAATCGCATTAGCCAATTCCATCAGAGATTATACAGAGAGGGATTTGTCTATCATCAGCCGTTTGGCATCAATATACGGGGTTGCAATAGATAGGAAGGTCATTGAAGATAGCTTGAGAGCCAGCGAATATAAGTTCAGGGCTATTTTTGAACAGGCCCCGCTTGGATTTGCCATTGTAGCAGCGCAAACTGGTAGATTTATCCAGGTTAATCAGACATATTGCAATATTGTTGGTTATTCTGAAGATGAGATGTTAAGTCTCACGTTTCAAGAGATAACGTATCCAGATGATATACAATCAGGTCTGGACAATCTGAAGCGTATGATTGGCGGTAAGATACCTATATTTAACACGGAGAAACGATATATTACCAAGGATGCAAGGGTGGTATGGGTAAACCTTAAATGTTCTCCTCTATGGATAGATGAGGGCAAGCCTTTATATAATCTTGCAATTGTAGAAGATATAACCCAAGAGAAACAAATGTCAGAGGCACTCAGGATCGAGAGGGACAATCTTAACGGGATAATGGGGACAATAGAAGACGGCATCTACATAGTCAACAGAAGCCATGATATAGAGTTTGCAAATATGGCTATACTCAGAGAGTTTGGAGAAGTAAATGGTCGCAAGTGCTATGAGTACCTCCATGATAGAACAGTACCATGCCCATTGTGTAAAAATGAAGAGGTGTTTTCTGGCAAAAGCGTTACATGGGAGTGGTATTTCCCTAAGAACCATAAGATATATTCACTCTTTGCCACCCCGATAAAAAATATAGACGGATCGGTATCCAAGTTTGAGATGTTCCATGATATCTCAGATATCAAGAACGCCCAATTGATAAGGAAGAGAGAGCTTGATGTTCAAGCTGCCATAGCGGAGGTATCGGAGGCTTTATTAGCTAATGAAACTGATATAGTTGATATCTCTATTATAGTAAACAGGCAGGCAATGAGATTGACCGGAAGTAAACATGGGTGTGTCTCTGAGATAGATAGAACAATGGGGGGTAATGTAGGACATGCCTGTACAGATATGATAAAAGACGGACAGTGTAGTGTGGCTACAAGGCACAGTAAATTGCCCTTCGCAAAGGGTAAGGACGGCTATAACGCTCTATGGGGACATGCTCTGAATATGAAGCAGGGATTTTATACAAATAACCCCAAAGAACATCCATCATATAAAGGCTGCATACCAGAAGGACATGTCCCATTGACAAGATACATAACGGTACCATCAATAATAAAAGGCAACTTGATTGGACAAATTGCCTTGGCAAATGCCGAAAGAGATTATACCGATGAGGACTTAGATGTCATAAAGCGCCTTGCCGCTATCTATGCCATTGCAGTGGATCGTAAAAGAATGGAAGAGGATTTGAGGTTAGCTAATGAGTTTAGTGAAAGTATTATAGATACGGCTCAGGCGATTATATTAGTACTTGGTAAACATGCTGAAATCATCAGAATTAATCCATACATGGAAGAACTTTCAGGTTATACGTTAGAAGAGATCAAGGGCAAAAATTGGTTTGAAACCTTTTTACCCGAGCGTGACTGGTTGCATATATCTCAGATATTTGAACAGGCAATTGGGGATATCCAAATACATGGGAATGTTAACCCAATCGTGACTAAGGAAGGTAGAGAGATATTAATTGAATGGTATGCTAAGACATTGAAAGATAAAAATAATGAGATAGTAGGGGTACTATCGATTGGACAAGACATAACAGAACGCAAGCGTATGGAAGAGGAACTAAAAGACCTAAACGCTAATCTTGAGCTCAAGGTAGCCACAGAAACCGAAAGTAGGCAGAGACATGAACAAATGCTTATACAACAATCCAAGATGGCAGCTATGGGGGAGATGATAGCGCTAATAGCTCATCAGTGGAAGCAACCGCTAAGTGCCTTGTCGTTGTATTTATACAACATAGAAGATGCGTATAAATATAATGAGTTAAATTGGGAATTTATTAATAACATAGTTACCTCATCAATGGACCAAATCCTCTTTATGTCGAAAACAATGGATGATTTCAGAAACTTTTTTAAACCATCGAAAGAGAAAGTTACATTTGATGTGAAGGTTGCAATAGTAGAGCTAATCTCAATGTTTATTGATATTTTTAATAAAAACGATATTGTTATAGAAATTAAAGACAACCAATGTCCAGAACTGCCTGTAGAAGGATATCCTAATGAGGTTAAGCAGGTTATACTTAACATCTTAAGCAACTCAAAGGATGCAATTATAGTCAGAAGAAATACCGAGACTATACATGGACATATTGATATAGCATTTAGCAAAGATGGAGACAGTAACGACATCATCGTTTCAATCAGAGACAATGGCGGTGGTATACCTAAAGATGTGATAGGCAGAATATTTGAACCCTATTACACGACAAAGGGCTCAGAGGGTACGGGCATAGGTCTCTACATGTCAAAGACAATAATAGAGACAAACATGGGGGGAAGTTTGACAGCCAGAAATATAGATGGCGGCGCTGAATTTGTAATAACCCTGCCGTCATGCTGTTAAACCCACCTCATATTGATAACATGGCAACAATTGCAATACAAAGAAAGAAAGGGGCGGCCAGGCGTCCCCCCTTTTTTCTTTCTCTTCTTCTCTTCTTTTTTTAGCCGCCGAGCTTCTTACCTAACTCAATGCTTCTTTGACAAGCGGCGGTGAGTGTCTGCGTGATTATGCCTCTGGCGCCTCTGTCGTTTAGCACATTGAGACCTGCCTCGGTGGTGCCGCCGGGTGAGGCTACCATCTTGACTAGGCCGGCGGGTGAGATGCCGGCTTGGAGGAGTTTTGCCGTGCCGGTAAGCGTCTGAACCGCCAGGGTCGTAGCGATATCGCGCGCAAGACCGAGTCTCTCTCCGGCATAGATCATCGAATCCACGAAATACGCTATAAAGCCAGGACCGCTTCCCGATAACGCCGTCACCGCATCCATAAACGCCTCGGGCAGGACGAGGGTCTTGCCGATACAATCGAGTAGTTCTATAGCCCGGTTGAGGACATCCTCCGAAACGGCCTCGTTGACCGAAACGACCGACATCCCCTCTTGCTCAAGGGCAGGGGTATTGGGCATTACCCGGATTACGCTCGCCGCAAGGAAGACCCTCTCCAGGTATGACAGGTTGACCCCTGCCATGATGGAGATGATTACCTTGCCGGTAACGTCAACGTCTCTTATCTCATCGGCCAGGGCATTGACGATCTGTGGCTTGATGGCCAGGATAATCACATCACAGCGGTTGATTAGCTCCGCGTTGCTGCCGGTTGTGTCAATGTCGTAAAGCTGCCGCAGATGCTGCCTTCTATCGTCTCTTGGCTCAGAGACAAGGACATCCCTCATCCCCTTAGCCAGCATCCCCTTGAGCATGGCCTCTGCCATGTTGCCCCCACCTATAAACCCAATCATAATCCTATACCTCCTTTTATCGTCGAAAAAGAAAAAAGAAAAAAGAAAAAAAAGGGGGGCGGCGCTGCCCCCCCCTCGCCCCCCCTGCAAGGGGAGGGGTGAGGGATGGTTTTGCTTCTTTT
>JADFXD010000059.1 GCA_015233725.1 Nitrospirota bacterium
GAGACGCCTACATCTGGCTGATGAACGGCATCAAGATAGCCGGTGGAGGCTATCCAGCAAAGGGTATCCCAAACAACTGGCAACCTAAATAACACGAAAGTAAGAAGAAAAGAAAAAGAAAAGAAGGGGGCGGCTCCAGTACTTCCCTGGACCCCCCTGCAAGGGGACCAGTCCCCTTGACCCCTTAATGCGTTGGCTTTGGCCTGGCTTCTCCCTATTACGATTTATACAACTGTGCCCTCAAAAACGCAAGCGTGGGGATTTTTTATTTCCTGGCTTGACAAATATATCCACCACTGTTTTATAATTTGTATGTGGATATATCTAACGCAGAAGGTGTGAACGACATGAAGCCGGCTTGGAAATCAGCTTCTCTGGCATCGTTCTTGTTTTCTCTCAATGCAACATTACACTTAGCTATTTTTCTTATCACCGATAATAGAATAGGCAGGCCGGTTTTACTGGTCATGCAGAGAGCAAAATCAAGACGTCTTTTTGGAGGAAGTAATGGTTGAGACAAACAACAACCGAAGGATGAAGTATCTCCAACCCCACAACACGCCAAGCGTAAGAGTGTTGCTTACCCTGGCGCTGATCGTGGTGATTGGAGCCATGTGTATTAACGGCGCTGCCTACGCCGGTATCGTCAGCCTGCCGCAGACGGGGCAGGTTAGTTGTTGGGACGAAAACGGCAAGGTCATTACTTGCACTGGCACAGGGCAGGATGGCGAGCTGCGTAAGGGCGTTGCCTGGCCTACAAGCCCAAGATTTAAGGACAATGGCGACAAAACAATGACCGACAGACTTACTGGGCTTATGTGGACCAAAGATGCCGGTAGCCCAACGGTGGGCAGTTGCAAAGGCCCGGACGAATACTATCAGTTCAGCTTTAAAATGGCGCTGGATTATGTGACTTGCCTAAATAGCATCTATTACCTTAGTCACAGCGACTGGCGGCTGCCAAACATAGTCGAACTGGAAAGTCTTGTAAATGCGGAGTATGGTTCTCAATATTCTACATGGCTACCTTCGCAGGGTTTTATTAACGTGAATTGGGTTAACTATGCCTCATCTACTACCAACGCTAGCGCTACGTCCACCAGTTGGACAGTCTTCATAGCGGAAGCCGGCCAGGTATACACTACCTGGAATATTTCTTTTATGAAAGTATGGCCGGTGCGTGGTGGAGATTCTGGGGCGACTGGTAATGCATACACCTGGTCTACCGGTCAACTTGCTGGCTACTATAAAGGTGACGACGGTTCATTAAAAAAAGGCGTGGTGTGGCCTGATCCAAGGTTTACAGATAATGGTGATAAGACCGTAACAGATAACCTTACTGGGTTGGTCTGGACCAAAAGCGCAGATACACCAACGGTTGGGTCATGTACTGGCGGCAAGATGACCTGGCAAAAGGCGCTGGATTATGTGAAGTGCCTTAATACGTCCAAATACCTTGGCCAAAACGACTGGCGGCTGCCAAACAGAAAAGAGCTGTTTAGCCTGATCGACCATGGAAGCGCTTCTCCAGCTATTGCGGTCGGCCATCCTTTTTTAAACGTGCAATTGGATTTCTATTGGTCATCTAATACCAACACTTATCAGTCTGAGACCTATCCGCCGCTCAATGCGCTTGGTGTCAGCATGATCGATGGCGGTGTGTACAACGGCAAAAAGACGGACAGCGTCGGCTATGCTTGGCCGGTTCGTGGTGATTCAACCGCAAGTCCAACTCCCGCCCCAACTCCAACCCCTACCCCAGCTCCCATCGGTATCGTCAGCCTGCCGCGGACGGGACAGGTGAGGTGCTGGGACGAAAGCGGCAATGTAATCGATTGCGCTGGCACAGGGCAGGATGGCGAGCTGCGTAAGGGCGTGGTTTGGCCAGCCCACCCAAGATTTACGGACAATGGCGACAACACAATGACCGATAGGCTTACTGGACTTATGTGGCCCAAAGATGCCGGCAGCCCAACGGTGGGCAGTTGCAAAGGCCCGGACGAATACTCTCAGTTCAGCTTAAAAATGGCCCTGGATTATGTGGACTGCCTGAATACGGCCAAATATCTTGGCCAAAATGACTGGCGGCTGCCAAACATCGTCGAACTGGAGAGCCTTGTAAATGCGGAGTATGGTTCTCAAAGTTCTACATGGCTACCTTCGCAGGGGTTTCTTAACGTGTATTGGGGTAACTATGCCTCATCTACTACCAACGCTAGCGATACGTCCACCAGTTGGACAGTCTTCATGCAGGAAGCCGGTGTATACAATACCTGGAACATTTCTTTTATGAAAGTATGGCCGGTGCGTGGTGGAGATGCTGGTGCGGCTGGTAATGCATACACCTGGGCTACCGGTCAACGTACTAGCTACTATAAAGGTGACGACGGTTCATTACAAAAAGGCGTGGCGTGGCCCCTTACAAGGTTCTCAGATAATGGTGATAAGACAGTAACAGATAACCTTACCTGGTTGGTCTGGAACAAAAGCGCCGATACACCAACGGTAGGGTCATGTGCTGGCGGCAAGATGACCTGGCAAAAGGCGCTGGATTATGTGAAGTGCCTTAATACGTCCAAATACCTTGGCCAAAACGACTGGCGGCTGCCAAACAGAAAAGAGCTGTTTAGCCTGATCGACCATGGAAGCGCTTCTCCAGCTATTGCGGTCGGCCATCCTTTTTTAAACGTGCAATTGGATTTCTATTGGTCATCTAATACCAACACTTATCAGTCTGAGACCTATCCGCCGCTCAAGGCGCTTGGTGTTAGCATGATCGATGGCGGTGTATACAACGGCAAAAAGACGGACAGCGTCGGCTATGTCTGGCCGGTTCGTACCGGTTCAGGCGCAGGCCCTGCTCCGACGCCTACCCCCACCCCAGTACCAGGAGGCAAACACATTAGTTACGACTTTAATGGCGATGGCATGAGCGATATCATATTGCGTAGTACCAGTACGGGAGCCGTATACATATGGACTATGAATGGCAATGGCATTGCAACAAGCAGCAGTGGGTGGGTCGTTCAAGGTTTATCCTCAGATTGGCAGATAAAGGGCGTCGGTGATTTTGACAGCAATGGCAAGGCCGACATTCTGCTGCAAAATACCACTAACGGCGACGTTGTTATCTGGTTTATGAATGGAGCCAATGCACCATCATCCGGAAGCTATGTCACCAAGGCCCTGCCTCTACAGTGGAAGATTATAGCAGTGGGTGACTTTAACGGAGATGGTAAGGCCGATGTGGTGTTGCAGGACTCTGCCAGCGGCGACGTTGTCATCTGGCTTATGGATGGCGCCAATAGATCATTCGGGGATTATGCAATCAAGGGCATGCCGTCAAATTGGGTGCTTATAGGCGTTGGCGACCTAAACGGCGATGGCAAGGCCGATATGATCTGGCAAGACAGCAAAACTGGCGACGTTGCGGCCTTGACGATGGATGGCACCAAGAGATTATCCGGGGATTATGTTGAACTCGGTATCCCAGGCAATTGGAAGATAATGGCGATCAGCGACTTCAACGGCGATGGCAAGGCAGACATCCTCTGGCAAGAAACCGCATCGGGTGACGTTGCCATGTGGCTGATGAATGGGCCTCACTGGACTAGCGCCAACTATGTACAACAAGGCATAAAAGGCTGGCAGATTAAGGCAATCGGGGATTACAACGGTGATGGCAAGAGCGACATCGTATTGCAAAACAGCACAACCGGCGACGTCGTTGTGTGGTTTATGGATGGGCTGAAGATATCCGGTGGAAACTTTGTAGTTCATGGTCTGCCTGCAGATTGGCAAGTTAAGTAGCCCCTGAACTATAGGGTAATGGGGAGGAGGGCAGGGGAAGGCTCCGGTGCATCCCCTCCCTCCCTCTTTACCAATCCTGCTTACATTCTGGTTTTAGCTTGACGCGTCTTGACTCTGCGCATCATGTATTCAAATGTCTTTTTTATCAGCATGACGGGGTCATTTTTGAGTAAGAACAGGATGTGTTGTCGGCTTCTCTTAAGGCGTGTTGGGAGGCTGTTGTTGTATCTGTAGAGCCATCGGGCGATCTCCTCAACCAACGGATCGAATTGTTCTCTGGGTATGTTTTTCACGAAGTAGGCATCGGGCCACAGTGGAAAGTCGTTCCAGTCCGGGATGCTGGTGATAAGGCCAAGCTCGATACACTTGTCGTACTCGATGCTTCCTGGCATGGGGTCAAAGACGTTAAAGGCGATTTCGTCGGCCTTTAGTTGGCGCATGAAGTCAAAGGTCTCCTGCAGGTCTTCCAGTGTCTCTTCAGGGAAGCCGGCCATAAAAAACGCCCCTGAGCCAATGCCCTTTTTACGCAACAGCGCAAAGGCCCTCAGGATATCGCTGTTTGATACGTCCTTGTTTATCATCCTCTTGATCCGGTCGCTTCCGCTTTCAACGCCTATCTCCAGTTTGACGCATCCGGCCTTTTGCATCAGGTCAAGGAGTTCCTCGTCTATGAGGTCTGCGCGCGTGGCAGTCTTCCAGCTTATCCTGAGGCGGCTGTCTATGATGCCGCGGCAGTATTTCTCTATGACCTTCCTGTTTATCGTGAAGGAGTCGTCCCAGAACATGATGTGTCTGCTCCCGTAGGCGTCTTGTAGGGAGGCGATTTCGCTGATGACGTTTTCGGGGCTGCGCAGGCGGACCTTCTTGTCCCAGAAGTTTCTGGATGAGCAGAACGTGCAGCGAAACGGACATCCACGCGAGACGATCATACTGCCCAGCGACTTGAAGTCTATGCTCTCTCGATACAGGACGTTTTGTCGGTCAGGCAATGGGATGTCATCAAGGCAAGCAACGCCAGGGCGTGCAGGGTTATGGATTACGCGGTCGTTGTCTTTGAAAGACAGCCCCTGTATCTCGGATAATGCCTTGGATGTTACAACAACGCCACGACTGAGTGCCTGACACAGCTCAAGCATCGCGTACTCGCCTTCCCCTCTTACGACGAAATCGACCTCGGCGTTTCTGAGGCAATCATCGGGCAAGAAGCTCGGATGCACGCCTCCCCACACTACTGCGCACTTATCGTTGTAGTCCTTTGTAAGCTGGCTTATCTTAAATGCCGAGGCAGCCTCCACGGAAAGCACGGATATCCCCACGACGTCCGGCTTAAAGGCCTGTAGTGTCTCTGCTATTTCTCTCCAGATGTAGTGGTTGTTGTCCTTTAGGTTCTGCTGATATCGGCGATAGCTCTTTGACCTGAAATCAAAGCCGATATCGGCGTCTATGAGTGCCGTCTCCTGTCTCAGCCGTGGGGTTTCGGCGTGGTAGATGCGTGCGTTAAACCCACCTTGATTGAGTACAGCGGACACGTACCCAAGTCCAAGCGGGAAGTACGGGGCCTGCCCAACCCCCTTTAGCCTCGTATACGGAGGCTTTATCAATAACACCTTCATAGTTATATCTCCCCCGTCAAAAGAAAGAAGGGAGGGCTTTGCCCTCCCTCAGACCCACCCACAAGGGGACCAGTCCCCTTGACCCCGTAAAGGGTGGGTGGCTAGGGCAATAGCAATCTGAAACCATTTCCAACTTGCAGGTAGTAGCTCTATTGATGCTCTGAGCTTTGGGTCGTAACCCTTCCGAATCGGAAGCCATTTTCAACTCTTGCCTTCGCTTTCAAAGATACTCCTCAAGTGTATCACTTACCAAAGCAAATAGTCAATTGCTGTGAGGTCAAGGAGGCCAGGAGCGTCCTGGAGTGTCAAAGAAGCGGAGCCGCCCCTTTCTTTCTTTTATTCTTCTCTTCTCTTTTTCTTAGTTAATGTAGTATTATTAGATCAAATCTAAAAAAATTATGAGGGGAACACAATGATATCAGACAGGGCTAGTAAGATAAAGCCATCTCCAACGTTGTCAATTGACGCCAAGGCCAAGGAGATGAAGGCTCAGGGGATTGACGTAATCAGCTTTGCCGTTGGCGAGCCAGACTTTGACACGCCTGAGCACATAAAGGCAAGCGCTATCAAGGCGCTCAATGACGGCTTTACTAAGTACACACCGGTAGGTGGTATCCCGGAGTTAAAGGACGCCATCATCGAAAAGTTCAGAAAGGACAACAACCTCCACTACACGCGTGATGAGATTATTGTATCCTGTGGGGCCAAGCATTCGCTCTACAACGCAGCACAGGCGCTCTACAGCGCCGGGGACGAGGTCATCATCCCTGCCCCGTACTGGGTGTCGTATCCCGATCAGGTCTTGCTCAACGACGCCACACCCGTCTTTGTCCAAACTACAGAGGCCGATAATTTCAGGGTGCTTCCTGATGCGCTTGCGGGCAGTATCACCGGCAAGACAAAGGCCATTATAATGAACTATCCATCCAATCCCACGGGCTTCACCTACGACATCAGGAGTCTTGAGGCCATAGCGGAGATAGTCATCAGGCACAACCTCTACGTCATATCTGACGAGATATACGAAAAGCTCCTCTACGACGGTGTAAGGCATGTAAGCATTGCCAGTATAGATAACGAGATCAAGAAAAGGACGATCACCATCAACGGTCTGTCCAAGGCCTACGCGATGACCGGCTGGAGGCTTGGTTATGCCGCAGGCAGCGCCGATGTGATCAAGGCAATGGAGAACATCCAAAGCCAATCGACGTCCAACCCCACATCGTTTGCCCAGAAGGCCGCCGTGGATGCCCTCAATGGCCCCCAGGGGTTTATTGACGAGATGCTAAGGCAGTTTGACAGCAGGAGGCATTTCCTTGTTGCGCAGCTCAATGCAATAGAAGGAGTATCGTGCATCATGCCGGAGGGGGCGTTTTACGCATTTGCTAACATACAGAAGGTGCTGGGTCGTCATTTCCGGGATGTGGCGATCAATAACTGCACTGATCTCTCCATGTACCTGTTGCAGGAGGCGCATGTGGCGCTTGTCCCCGGGGGAGCATTTGGGGCCGATGGCTTTATACGGATGTCGTATGCAACGTCGATGCAGAACATCAGGGAGGGTCTGTCACGGATCAAGGATGCCCTCGGTAAGCTATCCTAAGACGCTCACAGAGACCGGTTTCGATCCAGCGTAAATATTTGTGTTGAAAAAGACCGTCGAAAAGGTATATTATTAGACAGCAAGGGAGCAAGGTCAAAAGTGATTGCTCAAATGGAATGCTATGAAGGGCTTCAATTCCGAGTATTAAAGGACATGGGGTATTGTTGATATGGTTATAAAGATGAAGGTAGATGGGTTGTTGTTTGACCCCAGAAGCGGCATGTACATACTCTTACTCAAGGCTGTAGATGGGGAGGAGACGCTGCCCATATGGATAGGCAAACCGGAGGCCGACTCTATCGCCCTGGCCCTGGGAAGAGTCGTTACGCCAAGGCCGCTTACTCATGACCTCGTGAAGAATATTATTGAGGAGCTGAAGATGAGCGTCTCAAAGGTCGTGGTGAGGGAGATTGTGGACAACACCTACTATGCTACCTTGTATGTCTCCGACGGTAAGCACGAAAAGCCCATAGACTCCAGGCCAAGCGATGCGGTAGCCGTAGCGCTGCGGACTAGCTCGCCAATCTACGTCGATGAGAGCGTCATTGAGCGCAGAAATACCGATGAGCTGGAGGAGTGGCTCAAGAACCTTAAGCCTGAGGACTTTGGCAATATCATGTAATGCTCCACAGAACAGAGGGTATTGTCCTTAATAGCCTCCCATATGGGGAGGCCGATGCAATAGTATCTTTTTTTACAAGCGATTATGGGGTGGTCAGGGTCTTTGCCAAGGGGCCGCGAAAGACAAAGAGCAGGTTTGGCAGCGCCCTTGAACCACTCACGCACAGTCGCATGGCCTTCTGGGGGAGGGAGCATACCACGCTGCCGAGGCTCACACAGGCCGATATAATCTATCCGCACCAGAAGCTGAGGGAGGAGTTTGGCTGTTTCCTGCGTGTGTCGGAGATCGTGGAGATGACCCTCGGTCTATTGCCTGAGATGGCGCCTCACAGGGAGCTCTTTGACATCATGCTCAAGGCGCTTAGGCTGATAGAGACGGACAGATTGGCCTACCGTGGGTATCTGTTTTACAAGGTAAAGCTGTTGAGTCTGTCGGGGTTTCTTCCGAGGCTGAGTGGTTGTGCCAGGTGTGGGAGGTCGGGTAGTTCGTTTTATTTCCAGGATGGCTCGATCGTGTGTCGTAGCTGTCTGGATGGCAATGAAGTCGGCAACTCCAGGGTCGAGCTCTCCCTGGGGGCGATCAGCGTCTATGAAAAGATCAGGTTGTGGCGTTGGGAGATGTTGGGCAGGCTGGTGCCATCCCAGAGGCTTGTCCAGGAGCTTGAACGTATGCTCAACCTGCATATCAGGTTCACCATCGACAAGGACATCAAGACAAACTCGTTCATCATCGCCCATCAGAGAAGATAAAGAAGGGAAAGAAGAACAAGGAGTGCGGCGCTGCCTTCTTGGCGCTCCAGGACGCTCCTGGCCCTCCTTGACCTCCCCTGCAAGGGGTCCAGACCCCTTGACCCCATAAAAGGCTGGTATTTGAGCTGGGACACATCTATTGAGTTTTTTTACTGTGTACAATATATAAGGATTTTTGAATGTGAAGTAAACTTTTCAAAAGTAAAATTCTCTTGACAGCATATGAATAATTCAGTTAGGATAGAGAACCTTATTTAGTTAAGGAGGATTTTTGAAATGCTGGACAGGATTACACGGGCAGGTGATGGATAGCGCCATAATAAACCGTGGCTGTTAGGATTCGATAACACTAGACAAAAGGATCCTTTTTGTCTAGTGTTACGCAGAAACGCGTTGTCTACCATTGCAGTCAGAGGAGGATAAAATGCAAAAACGTAAACTTGGCAATAGCGGCCTTGAGGTCTCGGCTCTAGGCCTTGGCTGCATGGGGATGAGCTTTTCTTATGGTCCTGCCCCCGACAAAAAAGAGATGGTAACGCTTCTTAGGGCAGCTGTTGAACGCGGCATCACCTTTTTTGATACGGCAGAAGTCTATGGCCCATTTACGAACGAAGAGCTTGTTGGCGAGGCGCTTTCGCCTGTGCGCGATCAGGTCGTAATTGCGACAAAGTTTGGGTTTGAACTCGATCCCAACGGTGGTCCGCAATGGATTGGTTTAAACAGTTCTCCCGCACATATCAAAGTCGTCGCAGAGGCTTCTTTAAAGCGGCTTAAAATAGACGTCATTGATCTGTTCTATCAGCATCGTGTCGACCCCAACGTGCCGATTGAGGACGTTGCTGGCGCTGTCAAAGACCTTATTAATGAAGGCAAGGTTAAGCATTTCGGCCTTTCGGAACCAGGAGCTAAAACCATTCGCCGCGCGCATGCCGTTCAACCTGTTGCGACCATTCAAAACGAATACTCATTGTGGACAAGGACACCTGAAGCGGAAATCATCCCCACTATAGAAGAGCTTGGCATTGGGTTGGTGTGTTACAGCCCTCTCGGCAAAGGCTTCCTAACGGGAAAAATCAGCGAAAGCACCTCGTTTGATAAAACCGATTTCCGTAATGTGCTTCCGCGCTTCACCCCTGAAGCAAGAAAAGCCAATCAGGCCTTGGTCGATTTGCTTGGCAAGATCGGGCAGGAAAAAAACGCAACCCCCGCGCAGGTCGCTCTCGCCTGGATATTGGCGCAAAAGCCTTGGTTTGTTCCAATCCCCGGAACTACAAAGCTGCATCGCCTTGAAGAGAATATCGGCGCAGCCAACATTCAACTTTCACCCAACGACCTGCATGAAATCGAAAGCGCTGCTTCAAAGATCAAAGTGCAAGGAGATCGGTATCCCGAAAAACTTATGAAGATGACCGGTCTCTAATCGTAGAAATCTGACAAACAGAATGAGAGACCACATACGCGTTGGCATTCTGGGTTCCTGGCTTATGGGCAGGTACTTATCATACTCAGATAGCAGCGATGTGGGCGAACTCCTCCTTTGATTTCATGCTTGCCACTGCCCGATTACTTAATAGTCGCTCAATTAAACAGGTTCAGGTAGGGCTCAAAGCAGAAGATACGATAGCGGGCTTGACCACTTATTTCCTTTAATATGCCATGCTGCTGAAATAAGTTTACCAGGTCGTTGGCTGCCTTTGTGCTCAAGTTGCATGTTTGCTCCACTTGTTTGATACGGATAACAGGTTTCTCAAAGAGATGCATCAGTAGTATGAGGGCTGTATCAGTGCGTCTGCCTGCAGTATTGCTCAATGTTTTTTCAAGCCGTCCCTTAAGATTCAGTACGGCCGAGAGCGTGTTTGATGACTCTCTGGCAGTCTCATCCACACCGATTAAAAAATACTTTAGCCAGTGCAGCATGTCGTTTTTTACGCGCACACGGGTTAGATTTTCAAAATATAAGTCCTTTCGTTTCTCGAAAAAAGCCGAGAGATAAAGCAGAGGTTGGTGCAATATCCCCTCACTTACCAGGTAAAGCGTTATGAGCAGACGACCTATACGTCCATTGCCATCCAGAAAGGGATGTATGGTCTCAAACTGATAATGGGCAATGCCTATGCGTATTAGCGCTGGGACATGTATATCGTCGTTGTGTAAAAACTTTTCAAGGTCACCCATTAGTTCATCTACGTAGGTATGTGCCGGTGGTATAAACGCTGCGTCATTTAGACTGATCCCACCGATCCAGTTTTGACTCCTGCGGAATTCACCAGGCATCTTGTGCTCACCCCTCACACCACTAAGCAGCAACTCGTGTGTCTTGCACAGCAGTCTGGATGACAGTGGCAGTTGTTCTAAGTCTGATATTGCGTTTTTCATGGCACGCAAGTAATTGCGGACTTCCAACCAATCATCGCGTCTCTGCGGGCTTATCTCCTCCTGCTGCATTAATGCCTCACCTATATTGGTTTGTGTGCCTTCTATTGAGCTTGAGACAACGGCCTCTTTCGTGACGTGCAACTGTATAAAAATATCAATATTGGGTACCAGGCGGGCAAAGGAGTTGAGTTCACCAAGGCTGATGGATGCCTTTTCAAGCAACGTATTAAGTAGTGGGTCGCTCCACTGCCATTGGCGGTTGATTAACTCAGGCACAAAGTATCTGTAGTTAAACCCTTTTTCCAGGCGGCCTGATTTATATAGTTCTACCTGCAAGGTTTTCAGTGTTTGCATCCTAAGTTTACTTTAACGGCTAAAAGTAAACTTGCCAATGTTTAAGTTTACTTTCCTCTCTATTTTCTTGCATCGTCTTTTCTTGCCACCACACCCCTTAAATAGCGGCGATGTCGGTGAACTCCTCCTTTGTGATAAGGGGCGACTGTGCGCGTTCAAGGCCGTTGCCTCGTTCACAGAGCATATCACCGTACCCACGTAAGACCTCTCCGCCTGTCTTGTCTAATACGATCTGAGAGTTCTTTGAGGATGTGACCTTCAGACATATTTTAAGTGGCAGATTCGCCTTTATCGTACCCGTGACGATCCTGACCTCCGGACGCTGGGTAGCCAGCACGAGGTGGATACCGCAGGCGCGTCCCTTTGCCGCAAGCCTCACCACGAGGGCCTCAAAGTGCCTCTGCTGCTCCTTGTTGGCCGAAAGGACGATATCGCCAAACTCATCCATTATGATGACGTAGTACGGCATGTCTTGCCTTCCCGATTGCAGATAATCGCCCAGGTCTTTAACCCCTGCCCTTGCAAGCAGACCGTATCGCGCATCCATGTCGTCAACCGCACGTTGGAGGCAGTCGATCGTTGCGTCGATGTCGTGGATTATTGGTTCAGTCAGATACGCGCTCCCTGACAGATCGGAGTCCTTTTCTCGCTGGTGCAGCCGCACCTTGCCAGCAAATGTCACCTTCTTGGGATCGACGATGGAGAATCTCAGCGTCTGAGGGGTGTTTCTCTTGATCAATGACGCCACCAGGCACCTGAGAAATTCGCTCTTGCCACTGCCCGTACTGCCCGCCACAAGGACATGACAGTTCAGCGGGTCGGCCAGGTCGGCAATCAAGACCTGATTGTCCACGCCTATACCGATAGGAAACGCAACCACACTGGTGTTGGCCACATACTCCGGGGCCTCGATCACGTCTGTCCACAGGACGGTGTCTGGCCTTTCCTTTAGGATGTCGATCGTGACAAACCCCTCGGCTGGTTCAATCAGCGGGGGTTTCTTAAGAGACAGTTGCACCTTCAGGTCAGCGGCGCGACTGATGAGCGAGGCAACCTTCACGCCGGCATCCGGTCTTGCCTTGTATCGGATCAACTGCGGGGCCTCCTGCTTGCCGATTATCTCTATACTCAGTTTGAATGCGGCGTAGCATTTTTTGATGTCCTCGGAGAGGTCTGTAGAGGCTGATTTATCGGTCGAGTGCTCCTCCTTGCCCGACGGCCTCTGCTCACCGACCAGGTCGTAGAGAACGGGTTCAACTATGTCGTTGAAGATATCTTTAAGGTCTCTTGGCTTGACATCGATCGCTTGCAGGTCCGGCAGGTAGTACTCCAGGGATGCGTGAAACTTAAGCGCCGGTTTTGTGATGGCCAGGAGCCTCGCGTAGATGGCGAGCTGCAGGATATCATGCTTGAAATTAGCGCCCCTTGAGAGCTTGTAGTCAACCACCTCAAGGCCATACTTGGGATGGGACCTAACGGCATCCATACGACCTGAGATGAGCACGGCCCCATTGCCGATATCGAAACGAACCTTGTTTAGGGTGTATTCTTGCGTAAGAAAGACATCCCGCCAAGAGTTAAACGTTGCTGTCCTCGTGCGTAGTTGTACGAGTTGGCCGCAAAACGCCCTGATGGCCTGACTGAGGTGGTAGGCCGAGTCTACATGCTTGTCTTTGTCGATGATATCGTTGATATGCCTCTGCGCAAAGCGATCATAAATCTCGCGCCAGAGCTTTTTATCGTCATCCAGGTGCGCGGTATCGTTAGCGGTAAGCCAGTTGACAAAATCCTCCGCAACCTTGTGGAATTTATTCCCATAGACGGGAAACTCTCCGGTTTTAGTTGGTATTGTACCGCCAAGACATTTTTCTATGAGTTGGGTTACGCTTATTGATCTTATTGCCATTGGATTAACACCATTTGAGGGTGATCTGTAACCCTGATCTGTGGTATCCGCTGACATATCTGCAGGCATGTCTCTCTTGATACGGGCGTGGAGAGTTTTTTTATAAGATCGTCTATGTGCATGAATCTCTCATCTTCAACGATCCTTCTGATCTCTGCCTCCAAGTCGTCATGGGATGGTGCTGGTTGAGACGGTGTTGGTTGGACAACCTTAATTGGCGTTATAGGCACTATTGGCGCTATTATGATGTCCCAGAATCGCTGGAGTACCTTTCTGACAAAGGCATCATTAAGCACCTGCTCAGGGGTAAAGGGGATATCTTCTGATACCGCCTCGCTGTATAGGTCATATGCGGCGTATAGCTCGATTATCATTGGGTCTTTATTGGGAGGCTGCAACTGTAAGATATGCAGGCACTGTCTTTTGGCTGCCTCTATTATCGGAGCGCTCTTTATCCATCCTCTGCCAGGAATCGGGGATAACTCATGCGTTCTAAAGAGCACTACTTTTGTGTTACGGTTATCCTGATATAGCCTTTGTGCGCTTTTCGTAATAGCCTGCCAACGACTCACGTTTGAACCATCCTCAAAACCAAAGTAGATATACCATCCGTTTAACTTCCACTGCACGGTGAAATAATTATTATTACCGTTAAACTTGCCAATGGTAAGCCCAGGTATCCCTCTTGCAGCATTGTAGACCAGCCAATTAAGTATGTTCTCATCAAAGACAAGCGATTTGGGTTGTGACTTTCTCTTTTCAATAGACTTTATATACAAGGCCTCTATAGTAATTGGCGGCACCTTGCCAAAACGCTCTTTACATGCCTGTATAAAAGAGCGTATCCCTATCTCTGAAGCCTGTTGAAACATCTCGGCTAACCACGTGCCATCGCCAATGAAGTTTTTTTTCTCTGGGTCATTAGAGCCTGTAACTGTAAACCTAAGTTCAATAAGCTCTGAAGCCTGTTGTCTATTTATCCCTTTCAGTTGCAGTGTCTCAATCCTGTCTTGATAAGCCACTTGCAAATGCCCTTTTATAATTCCCCACGGCTGCCGATTTGCCGTAATCACAGTCATCTGATTATAACATCCGTCAACCAACACCTGTATGACCGAGCCCAGAGCATCTATAAGGCCTTTATCCACAAGATAATTTTCAGTTTGATCAAAACAGAAGACAAATGGTCTATAAAATGTAGCAAGCATACACAGGTCTAATATGCGTTCTTTACTAAGCTCGTTAATTTCACCGCTGGAGATATCATTAGAGGGTATATCGCTTTTTCTTATTCCAATCTGTTTTGCCTCTTCAGCGTCTATGCCTTCACCATTTAACCAGGCCAAACAAGCATCTGTAATATTGTTATTAACAGATAAATAGGCATATGTAAACAAGACCCTAAACCAACTGCTTTCTGATATAACATTTAAAACAATACCCTTTCTTTTGAGTTCATTAATAAATATTTTTTCAAGGCCACCAATATTCTTTTGAACAAATGTAAGCATCTTCTTTGCGGCCCTAAATTCTAGGATATTTTTGTTATGCAAAAAATCCAAAATGGCCTTTTTGGTTGTTGTGCGTATCTTTCCGCTATTGATTCCACTCTCTATCAGATTCACTAAAATACCATGAGCGAATGCCTCAAGCTGAGTATAAGATTCAACCTTTGAATCGAGATTATCATTATACTTTAATTCCTGGACAGTCTTACGCAGGATAGTCTTCCAATATGTTGACGAGTTTACAAAAGGTGTCAGATAAACAAGTGTTGCACGCTGGCTTAACTTGCCAAACAAACGTCCGATCAGGTGCGATTTACCATAACCAGGTTCAGATGATAACACAAGCTGGGCCCTCAGTTGTTGTCTTACCGTAGAGGAGTCTTTACGCGTCTCAAATTTCAGTATCAGTTCGTCTAAGATATTATCATTAAGGGCAACGCTTTCTGGAATAGGTCGAGGCCCAGAGGCTATGTCATTGTCAAATGGATTGGCTGCCACTTCCACTAAACACCTCTAACATTTATTTTTCCAATCGAACAAGCAAATGCGGTTTTCCGAAGAGCCTAATGGCCCCGGAACGAGTTTTATCATCAGAAAGTGACCAATCCCCCTGACTTAACACAGCCTTTCCCTGCCGACTCTCTTGCAGGAGAAACGCCTCCAACTGCCCCTGTGTTACAGAGAGTTCGTCACGTAAATCAGCAATCTCCACATCTGAAAACCCGCAGCGCTCTTTAACCTTCTCATATGCTGCCAACACCTGCTCTCTTGCCAATGGGACGCTATCAGTTGCAGGGACGACATATGGTTTTACCTGGAGTTTCTTGTTGAATAACCGTGCAAAGGCTAACTCCACTTGAAAGGCAGTTGCACCTTCTACGCCTCTGATGGACTCACACACCTTATCGACAACGTCAAATTCCCTTAGCACGTATAAGGTCGGCGTGCTCTTTCCTGCATAGGTACTATTTAAGTTTACGACCTCTTTATTTGCTTCAAGGTCCTTGAGAGCCTTGCTTCTATCTGTCTCTCTATCTTTTCCTTTAGATTTTATCCCAAGTCCTTTTTTGCTAACCCCCTTACCCCCTGCCTCACGAAGTTTAGCCATGATTTCATTCTTGTATCCCTCTATCTTCTCTTGTTCTGCCATTGTCTTATACCTCGCTTTTTTGTTTTAATAATCTATGATAGACTATATATTAAAAATTTCTATAAAGTCAACCACTATCGCTAATTTTTTATGCACCCGAAAAATTACCACGATTGACTTGTCGCCGCCAATATATTATAATTCTTAATATAACCTAAATTAAAAGGAGGATTTTTTATGGCAAGCAAGGAGTTAATGGATATGTTGAACCAGGCAATAGCAAGGGAAATCAAGGTCAGCATCCAGTACATATTTCAACATATAATGATCAAGGGGAAGCGTGCAAAATTTATCGGCGCAGAGCTAAGGGCAATATCCATCGCCGAGATGATGCACGCGGAGAAGATCGCAGAACGATTGCATTATCTGGGCAAGACCCCAACGACGATGCCAGATACAGCGCCCGACATTGAGGGCACCGATCAGGAGATGCTACAAAAGGATATTAACGAGGAACTGGCTGCCATTGACCTATACAGGAGGATTATCAGCCTCGCCAACCAAGAGGGCGATTCCACCACCAGAATCCTCTTTGAACAAATCCTGGCAGAAGAAGAGACCCACCATCAAACCTTTACCACACTGCTAGGGGAATAACGCTTTGAGTGAGGATAAGAAGGGGTCAAGGGCACTGGTGCCCTTGCAGGGGGGGTCGAGGGGGGGTAAACCAGCCGCCCCCCTTTTTCTTCTTCTTCTTCTTTTTGACAGATGAGAGTTAAGCTGATAGTCTTTGATCTCGATGGCACCCTGGTTGACTCGATAGCGGATATAACGCAGGCGCTCAACTACACCATGACCTGCTTTGGCCTGCCGGAACTGACAATACACGAGACCAAACAGCACGTTGGCGAGGGCGTTAGCAATCTGCTGGCAAAGGCCTCTGGCGGGAGACTTATCGACAAACAAAACCCCATGCTGGAGGTCTTCGTCAACTACTACCTGCAACACGTCATGGACCAGACACGACCATACGATAAGGTCATCCAGACCCTTGAGGCACTATCCGACTACAAGAAGGCGGTCGTCAGCAACAAGACCGAGGCGCTCTCCAAACAGTTGTTGTCTGGGCTTGCAATGGCACAGCACTTCGACTTAGTCATCGGCTCTGACACCTTCACTCAACGCAAACCCTCCCCGCTGCCAGTGCTCAAGGCAATGGAGATACTCGGGGCCACCCCACAGGAAACCCTGATGGTGGGCGATAGCAGCTACGACATCGAGGCCGGCAAGGGAGCAGGCGCCACAACCATCGCCGTTGCCTACGGCTACAGACCGGTTGAAACCCTAAAAGACGCCAACTTTATAATCAACAACGACCTCAGCGAACTGCTCCAGATAATAATGAAAATGCTATCTATATAGCCCTTTAGCGCTTATGTATGATCGCACGTCTTGATGCAGCAGATGTGTTGTGTCCTGCCCAGCCACTGTAAGGAGCGAGTCCGATCCTATGCGTATCAACTCCCTGATGGTCGATGACGAGATTGCCAATGGGGTGACCTTGCACAGGATGAGCCTGTTGCCGCCTCTTATTGGTAACTCGATGGATGTGCCCTCAAACCCCTCCAGGACATCCCTTGATGCCTCGACAAATGGCGATCGCAGGAGATTGGCTAAATGCCACGGTGGCCTTGTTGTGACGATAAAGTTTGTCGCCGATACGATCCTCTCAGGCAGGTGCCAGTTGGGCAGGTCCAGGAAGGTGTCTATCCCAGCGATGAAAAACAGCTCACTACCGGGGAATTGCCTCTTGAGCTCCATGAGGGTCAAGAGCGTATAGGATGGCCCCTCTATGTTGGCCTCCACCTCGGATATCTGCAGGTGCGGATTGCCCGCGATGGCCATCTTGATCATCGCGACCCTGTCCTCAAAGGACGCAATGCCATCCCGCTTTAGTGGCGGGTTGTACGATGGGATAAAGACAACACGCTCAAGCCGGCAATACGACCATATCTCCTGTGCCACCATCAAGTGCGCAGCATGGATAGGGTTAAACGTTCCACCATATAGACCAATCCCGCGTCCTTTAATCATTAGGGTATTGAGTTCCTATCGTAAAGAAAAGAGAAAGAAGGTGAGCGCCTGGCCGCCCTCCCCTCAGACCCCTCCTGCAAGGGCACCAGTGCCCTTGACCCCCCCATAATAATGCTCAATCCTGATGGCTATAATTTATGTCCAGGTTCCTTATTTTTATGTTGACAAATTATCAATAGTGCTGTAATACTACCATAGAGTAGGCGGATTTGTCTATTCGTAAAACGGAGTCTTTACTCTATTTGGAGGTAATGTAATGAAGCTGAGTTATAGATCGGATTCGCTCCTTACAGTCGCTGGGGAAGCAAGATTGTTTGTACTGATAGTTGTTGCGATTGCCCTGATCGGTATGATCTCATCAGGGGCGTTGGCAGAGACGAGGCATTCGTTTAGGGATTTACATAAGAATAAGCCCAGGATAAGCTCACTGATAAAGAAGTATAGGATTGACAGTGAGTTGCAAGAAAAGCAGAAGATGTCTCCAGGCGATATTATATCGTCTGCGAAGATGGAGCAGCAAGACGAAATAGAAAAGGACTTTGGAGTCTTACCAGCGATAGTCAGCAAGGCTCCTCAACAATACCGCCAGAATTCATTCAAAAAGACAATAATCACGCTTGTTAGGTCCAGGGCAGACCAAAAAGTCCCCAGTTTCTATGGCATTGAGGTAGTTGACGGTAAGGTGTTTGGGGTGCAGGACGTAATCGTTAGCGACGAAAACGACCATTACGCAAAGGAGTTATCGCTTGAGTTTGAAAAGAGATATGGCACACCCGATGAAAAGGATGTCTTCTCCGGTGAACAAGCCCTGAAACATTGGGAACGATATGTCTTTACATACAATATCATACACGAAAACAAGTCCTACCTGTTTAGGGTTTTTTTTATTGAAGAGGTCAATCCCAACAGAACCCTGGTCGTAATATCGTTAAGCAATATAGAGCAGATTTATAACGAGTTTGAAGAAAAGGCAAAAGCTGACTCCAAGCAGTGGAAAGAAAAGGGAGAAAATAGGGAACGCAGGATAAAAGAAACAATAGAAAGGGCATTTCCCCAATAAACCTCTTGCTTTATTAAGTTCTAAAACATTTGGATTAAGAATATCGGATTAAGAATTATGGGGTCAAGGGGACTGGTCCCCTTGCAGCGGGGGGTCTGAGGGGGGGGCAGCGCCGCCCCCCTTTTTTCTTTTCTTAGGGGTGATATTGTTATAAATGTTTATGGTCTCCTGCTTATCAGTTGGACTTTTTTTACCAAAGGATGATATTATATTACATAAGAGACAGCGCTGAATCACGCATAAAAATCGAAGGTTTCAAACCAAAGCATAAGGAGGCTTCAATGTTAGAGCAACAAAACGAATGCGAAGAGGTTAAACCCAGCACCGAGCACAACCTGGAGGCCACGTCGGCAACGGTGTTGTGCGCCTTGGAGAAACCGGAGGCTGCTCAAGACAGGACAAACCAAACTTCTACTGCCATTGATGGAGGCGAGCCGCCAATTTCTCAGGTAAGCAAAAAAATGCAAGACCTCAAACTCATTGATGCATATATCGAAAGGCATAGAGATTTGCTTCTTAAATTAGCAAAATGCTAGAGCCGAACTGGTTAGATAAAGGGTTTGTGCTACTTCTACATGAGCGTATTATCGAGGAAACTGGCGGTTCTCAAGGTGTGAGGGATGAGGCTTTACTTGAGTCAGCCTTGTTTCGCGCGCAAAACGCCTATCACTATGAACAGGCGGATATTCATGATTTAGCGGCTGCTTATGCCGAAGGAATAGCAAAGAACCATCCTTTTGTTGATGGGAACAAGAGAACGGCTTTAGCTGCAGCTGATATGTTCTTGGAAAGCAATGGTTATCAGATAGGCGTTGAAAAAGACAATGAGAGAGAACAGCTATTTTTAAGCCTTGCGGAAGGCAAAGTTACCCGTGATGAACTTGCACAGTGGTATAGGGAAAATACATAGGGGATGTCATCCGTAAGTATCTCCTGTATCTTGGTGGGTGGCAATAGAATACGGCATTGTCAAAAATATGGAAAAGTGGCAAACTGAAAATCACAAACGACTTCTATCAACAAATATACAAAAAGACGGTGATACATTTTGCTGTATATATCTAAGTAATCCAACTGAAGTAATAATTATGTAGTGGTGATGGTAGTGATCAGGCAAAGGTACGTGGTAGTATGTTATATGTCTTGCTGTAAAAAATCCTGTGATGATATGCTATAAGAAGGAGCGATAATTTTT
>JADFXD010000060.1 GCA_015233725.1 Nitrospirota bacterium
CCAGGAGCGTCCTGGAGCGGTAAAGAACCAGGAGCGTCCTGGAGCGGTAAAGAACGAGGTCTGGATATTGGAGGTCAACCCCAGGGCGTCGAGGACTATCCCCTACGTCAGCAAGGCCACGGGTGTGCCCCTTGCCAAGATGGCCGCAATGCTGATGGTGGGTAAGACCATCAAGGAACTTGGGATTGACAGGGAGAGGGTGTTGCATCATGTGGCCGTCAAGGAGTCGGTCTTTCCCTTTGATCGATTCAGCGGCGTGGATATCCTGCTTGGGCCGGAGATGAAGTCAACGGGGGAGGTCATGGGGATCGACAGCAATTTTGGTCTGGCCTATGCCAAGGCGCAGGCCTCCAGTTGCAACAGCATCCCGCTGTCCGGAAAGATATTCATAAGCGTCCGGGACAGGGACAAGGCCGCAATTTTAGAAATAGCCAGGGCGTTGGTCGTCAATGGTTTCTCCCTGATAGCCACCTGCGGGACGGCTGCTTATCTGGCCAGTGATGGCTTAGAGGTCGAGGTCATCAACAAGGTCGTTGAGGGTCGTCCTCACATCGTGGACAGCATAAAGAATAAGGACATCAGTTACATCATCAACACAGTCTCCGGCGCGCAGGCCAAGGCCGATTCCCACTCGATCCGGACAGCGGCGCTTCAGTACAAGGTTCCGTATTCAACGACTGTCGCCGGGGCCAGGGCGCTGGTCAACGCCATAGAGATGCTCAAGTCCAAGACCAAAGGCATCAAGACCATCCAGGACTACCACAAGGACATCCAGGTCGGCTGAGAAGAAAAGACAAAGGCAAAAGGAGGGCGGCTCCGCCCTTCTTTACCGCTCCAGGACGCTCCTGGCTCCTTGAACCGGTGTCAAAACTATGCCAAGGGGTTTACAGTAAATTATTTACTCTTATCCCGGAGAGGCCATCAAGTGAAGAAAAAACTTCAGAAAAAGATTTTGCAAGAGGCTCATATTCTAAAACATTTGTGAGGGCTAAAAAAAGCACCCTTTAATTTTTGATGCACCCCAACTTCCTTTGTACTTGCAATAAGCTCAACTTTAATGCTAATATTTTTGACAGTGATTATTGTTGTTGAGGAAAAGGCATGGAATGCCCCATAAATGCCAGATGCGAACTTAGGCTTGCCTCGGCCATTACAAGGATTACGCGATCGTTATTGAATCGTAATTTAACCTTTTATGATATATCAAAAATAGTTAAGGAAGAATGCCTGATACTCACAGAGAGCAAACACTGCATTGTATCAATCATAGATAAACATACTAAAGAAAACCTTGGCATTAATATGGCCAACATGATGGATAAAGAATGTGAGATAGCACGAGAAACCCGGAATAAAATGTCCCCAAAGGGTCCTCAAGGTTACAATTCATTATGGGGACACTCTTTAAACACGAAAGAGGGCTTTTATACAAATTCCCCACAGAGTCACCCTGCCTTTAAGAAATGTGCCCCACAAGGACACATCCCCATAGAGAGATACCTGTCGGTACCGGCAGTAAGCAAGGAAAGACTAATAGGACAGATATCCCTTGCCAACTCCGTCAGAGACTACAACGACCACGACCTCAAGATGATAACCCAACTGGCAACTATGTACTCTATCGCCATAGAACACAGGCATATAGAGAAGCAACAGCAGGAGCTTCAGGATCACATGTTCATATATGCCGATCACCTTGAAGAGCTCGTCCAGGAACGTACCAAAGAGTTGAGCGCTGCCAACGAACAACTCACGCTGGAGATACAGAGACGTCAACTGGTAGAGCAAGAGATCACTGAAGCGCTAAGAGACAAGACCATGCTCCTTAAGGAGATCCACCACAGGGTAAAAAACAACCTCCAGATTATCTCAAGCCTGCTGAGTCTGCAGGCAGAGACGATAACGGACAGGAAGCTCCTTGGCATATTTCAGGACAGCCTTAATCGCATAAGGTCAATGGCCCTGATCCACGAACACCTGTACAGGTCTACCGATATGTCCAGGCTCGATTTCTCTGAGTATATAGAAGACGTGACAAGGGATATACTGCTCTCCTACGGGAATTATTACTCTGGCGCCCCCAAGCTTACCCTAAATATAACGGTTGACTATCTCGATACCGATATAGCGATCCCGTGTGGCCTGGTTATCTGTGAGCTTGTATCAAACTCGATGAAGTACGCCTTTGTCCCCAGCGACTATAACGAGCGAATCCGAAATAACAAGACGGGGGAGATCAGCATCAGCTTCAGCCGCACCACGGAAGATACCTTCGAGCTTATTGTGAGCGACAACGGCGTAGGGTTGCCTCAAGACGTTGATTACAAGGATACAAAATCACTGGGGTTGATGCTGGTGCGTGACCTGATAACAAGAAAACTCAAGGGCTCGGTAGAGATCGACATAACCCACGGTACGACTTTTAAGATGCTGTGGAGCCGCCCAAAACATTAATCATCCATAATATTGGCAGCCAGACTCGTAGCCCGCTGTATCTACGCCAAAAACCCAAGTTTTAGATCGAAATGGCAATCTATGGTTTATTCCAAAATAGAAAGCTGTGTAGTTTTTTGCTGAGAATTACTGAGTCTTTGGGTGCATCAAAAAGTCATGGGTAGCTTGGTCAAAGAAAGAAGGGGAGGCTTTGCCTCCCCTCAGACCCCTCCACAAGGGAGCACGGCCCCCTTGACCCCGTAATTGATACTCTTACCCATGAAAAATTGATGCACCCGAGTCTTTCCCTTACTTGAAAAACTTTCTTGTATGTGTTAGAGTTGAACGTGCAATCGTGTTATCACAGGAGCGCTGCTGGCGTTGTCGTGAGTGTCAAGGTAATCCCGCGAGCCTTCCGCAACGAGGTCGTTGGCTGCCTTGATGGCGTCTTGCGCGTCCGACTCACCGCTGCGCCGGTGGAGGGACAGGCCAACAGGCTCCTCATCGAGGTGCTCCATAAGTATCTAAACGCCAGGGACACAATTGGCCGCGTAAAGAAATCGGATATCAGAATTGTCAAGGGCGAGAAGTCAAAAAACAAGATCGTAGAGATAACAGGCATAGACTCTATATAATAACGCCTGTCAACAAAAACTCAATGACTCAAGCATGCCCCGTAAGGCCTCAGAGGTGCTCTGGAGCCTTATCTGTTGACGGTCGCCGGTGAACCTGAACTCACGCACCCTTTCAACCCCTCTACAGCCCCTGATGGCGATGTAGACAAGCCCCACGGGCTTTTCAATCGTCCCGCCCGAGGGACCGGCAATGCCAGTAATCGCTACTGTCAGATCGGCATCGGTCCTTTCGTGCAGGCCGATGACCATCTCCAAGGCGGTCTGTGGGCTGACTGCCCCATGATTCTGAAGCGTTTCCCGTGAAACATCTAAAAATAGCTCCTTGAGATCGTTACTGTAAGACACCACACCACCTGAAAACATCCTCGAACACCCCGCCACGGACGTGATCGCCGCAGCCACCATCCCCCCCGTGCACGACTCCGCAACGGCAATGGTCTTGCCCTTGTCAGACGCTAATGCCACCACCCTCTCAGCCAATGTATTGTCCTGTGACATACCCTCACTCCCTTGCAATTGTTTTATAGCCGGGACAGCCCTCAAACCCCGTGCAGCCCTTCTCCCTCAACCGACAGTCCCGGTTTATGCACGGCATCGACTTACCCCTGCCGACTAACTTCCTGCCCTCTGCCAGCTTACCCTCTGCTAGCCTCTGGGGCCTTGTTGGCTTCTGCTTCATAAGACTATTGTAAACTCCGCGCCGTCATCGATGTTTCTGAATATGTTGAAAGAGTACCTTATTTCAAGTATATCATTTATTATTTACGTGATGCAACACGTCGTCTTTTTTTTATCGCTTGACAAAATATCGCATGACGCTGTAATATACATGGGATGGGGTTTTTTGGGATGTGAAACGTCATTAATTGTACTAATAAAAAAGCTGCAAATAAATAACCTGTTTAATACATAGAAAAAAATTTCAAAAGGGAGGTTATGTTGTGTATATAGCTATGATTGCGTCTGAGTGTGCGCCGGTTTCCAAGGTAGGCGGACTTGCTGACGTAGTAGATGGATTAAGCCGCGAGTTAATGACAAAGGGGCATAAGGTCGAGATCATCCTTCCATATTATGATTGCATGAATCACTCGTTAGTTGAGGACCTTCAGGGTAACCCGATGGCTCTTTCCGTACAATATGGCGGCAAGCGAATATTCTGCACCGCACACACTGGCAGGGTGCACGATAACGTGTGTTATTTTATAAGATCGCACTCGGAAGAGAGATACTTCGACAGAGGGCTCTTCTATGGCGCTGAGGATGATGAGGAGCGTTTTACATTCTTCTGCCTCGCTGCCCTGGAGTTCTTAAGGGAGGCTGGCAAACACCCTGACGTCATCCACTGCCACGACTGGCAAACCGCCCTGATCCCGGCGCTCCTGAAATTGAAGCAAAAGAGCTCGACAAAGACGTGTTACACGATCCACAATATAAGACACCAGGGAAAGATCACCGACAATGCCCTAAAAAAGGCCGGCCTCGACCCCTCATCCCTAACGGGCAAGGACTCCATGCTGGATGACTCCAATCATGGCTACATAAATCTCATGAAGGGCGGGATAATCAGCTCCGATGCGGTCACCACCGTCTCGCCCCGATATTCCATCGAGACCAGGACGTCAAGGCAGGGGGAAGGCCTTGAGGGCATCCTCTCCCAACACGCAGACAAGTACGAGGGGATCATCAACGGCGTCGACTACGACACCTGGAACCCCGCAACGGATAGCAACATCCCCTTTAACTACAGCGTTGACACAATCGAGGATAAGTATAAAAACAAGGAGTTCCTCAGGAGCAAGCTCTCCCTCCGCAATGCCTTTAAACCGATAATATCGGTTGTGGGTCGCCTGGATATGCAAAAAGGAGTACATCTCATCAGAGACGCAATACTAAATGCACTCAACGACGGTATTCAGTTTGTCCTCTTAGGCTCATCGCCTGATAATGAGATAGCCGAGTACTTCTATCACCTCAAGCACTATCTCAAGAACAACCCCGATTGCCACATAAACCTCAGCCACGACGAGGACCTCGCCCATCTCATATACGCTGGCTCCGACCTCATACTGATACCGAGCCTCTTTGAACCCTGCGGGCTGACCCAGATGCTCGCCATGAGATACGGCACCGTCCCCATTGTCAGAAAGACCGGAGGTCTCGGCGATACCGTCTTTGACATCAATGACCCCGACAGGGCACGCACACAGCGCAACGGCTTCGTCTTTACCGACTTCACCTACGACGCCATCGAGTTGGCGCTAAAAAGGGCAGCCACAACGTGGAACGAAAAACCCTATACGTTCAGAGAGATCATGCTGGCAGGTATGACAACCGATTACTCATGGACCATACCGGCAGAGAGATACCTGAGCGTATATAGCAAGATATCAGGTAAACAATAAATCACCTAAAATGGAAAATACACTTATAAGGAGACACTATGGAAACAAACTTAAACAGAACCGCCGTAGGACAAAGGATAAAGACAGACGATGCACATGGCATAACATACTTGCTGTCTGACACGGCAAGATATCCAATAAATGAGGAATACGAAATCCCCCCTAAGTATGACATTGACACCATAGTAGCGCTGCCGGTTAACGAAAACAAGATTTTTCTTTACTGGGAATTAACTCAGAGATTGCTGAGAGAATTTATAGGTTTGCACCCTACGATAGCAGGTAAGTTACAGGACCCTGCGACATCATCTTTAACGGTAAAGGTATACGAGCTAAATGCGGAGCAGAAAAATGGTAATGGCGAAAAAGAGATATGGTCAACCGCTGTAGAAGGTTCAGTGAGCAACGTCTACATCCCATGCACGGAGGCCTTCAGACCCATGATGGCCGCTATAGGGGTAGATGTGGATGGCAATTTCGTGGAGCTGTTGCGCTCCAACGAGTTAAACGTCCCATCCTTTAAGGTGTTAGGGCTGAAGGAGGAGTTCTGGAGCAAGGGGGTACTGCTCGAGGATGAGAAGGTCGCTGATACCCCCAAAGACGCCACCGTGTCAGAGCAGACCACAGATATCTTTGAAAAGGAGATGGAGATAGTCAGCCAGCTCCTTGAGATACGCTTTAAGGACACCGAAAGCATAGAGGTGATCCTGGGGCTTATAGAGAAGCTCAAGCACCTCTCGGGTGATGACAGGACAATGCTTGACCTGATAAAACGCTTCTTTGAGACCAGGGTAAAGGACATACAGTTGTTGAGCCTGTTTCTGGAGTTTATGAGGTTTCTCAATAAAAATGACAGGGGCAAGGGATCGACTTCTGTCAGTGACTACTTTGAAAGATTAAAAGACGCTGCCGCAATGCCAGGCTCAAGTGAGATGTCATCAGGACAAAGGGGCTAGGCCGATGATACAGGGATATTGGTTACCGGTTTTACACTCACATCTGCCATTTGTAAAACACCCGGAGTTTGATTATTTTTTGGAGGAACACTGGCTCTTTGAGGCTATCTCGGAGACATACATGCCGCTTCTTATGAGATTGAAGAAGTTCGAGTCGGAGAACCTGGACTTTCGCCTGACCGTATCGGTGTCCCCGCCGCTTGCCGAGATGCTTGCCGATGAGTATCTCACCGACATGTTTCTGAAGTACCTGGAGAGGCTCATCGAGCTGTCTCAAAAGGAGATGAGGCGTCTGAGGTCAAACAGCGGTCTGCTTGCCGTTGCCACGTTTTACTACAAGAGGTTTCTTGAGCTTAAATCATTCTTTACCGATGTGCTTGATGGTAGTGTGTTAAACGGCTACAAGTATTTTTATCAAAAGGGTTGGTTAGAGATCATCACCTGTGGGGCGACCCACGGTTACCTGCCCCTGTTGCGGACAAACGTCAGGGCAGTGGAGGCCCAGATAGACCTGGCCGTACAGAGTCACGGCAAACACTTTGGAAAGGCGCCCGATGGCATATGGCTGCCAGAATGTGCATATTACGAGGACCTGGATGAGATACTAAAAAAATACGGCCTCAAATATTTCTTCCTGGAGTCGCATGGGTTGGCCAACGGCGTGCCATCGCCAAAGTACTCGGTGTACGCCCCCGCGCACACGCTAAATGGCATGGCGGTATTTGCCCGAGACACTGAGACCTCAAGGCAGGTCTGGAGCGCTGAATCTGGCTACCCGGGCAATCCCGATTATCGTGACTTCTACCGTGATATCGGCTTTGACCTGGATATGGACTACATAAAACCATACATATCACCCGATGGCAACAGGGTCTTTACGGGACTCAAGTATTATAAGATCACGGGTGATACAGAGGACAAGCTGCCCTATGACCCCCTTGCGGCCTTTCACAAGACGAGGTTTCACGCCGAGCATTTCTGCTCCGAGAGATACAAGCAGGTAGAGGCATTGAGGGCATCCATTGACAGACCGCCGCTGATCGTCTCCCCATACGATGCGGAGCTCTATGGTCACTGGTGGTTTGAGGGGCCTGATTTCTTGTATCACGTCCTGTTGCAGTTGCAAAAGGACAATATCATAAAGCCCATAACCGCCCCCGAATACCTCAAGGAATATCCCAAGAATCAGACCGTCTGCCCAAGCCCATCCTCATGGGGAGAAAACGGCTATTACGAGGTCTGGCTCAACGACGACAACAACTGGATATACAGGCATCTGCACTTCATGGCAGATACAATGCAAAAAATGGCCGACAAGCACTATGACATCTCCGCCGAGGACCCCGGGACCGAAAGGCTCAACACACAGGTGCTAAATCAACTGGCCAGGGAACTCCTCCTTGCCCAGAGTAGTGACTGGGCGTTTTTGATAACCCGCGGCACCGCCATCGAGTATTCCATCAAACGCACAAAGGAGCATATCTCCAACTTCAACCGCCTGCTGGAGAGCCTTAACGACAATAAAGTTGACATGATCTTCCTAAACTGGCTCGAATACAAAAACTCCATATTCAAAGACATCGACTTCCGGATATACTCAAGCAAAAACTAGAAAAAAAGAGAATGGGGCGCCTGGCCGCCCCCCTTCTATATTTTTATGGGAGTAAAGATTGGAAAAGGTTAACCTGAAGGCGCTTACCCAGGAGGGGCTGGCGGATTTTTTTAAACGCTACAGGCTGCCTGGCTACAGGGTCAAGCAACTCATCCACTGGATGTACGAAAAGCGGGCGACGGATATAGATAGCATCACCGAGTTTTCAAAGGCCCTCAGACAGGAGCTTGGGGCGGTTGCCTACATCAGTAATCTGGATATTGTTGACACGCGCGGCTCCTCAGACGGCACGACCAAGTACCTGCTACAACTGCAGGATGGTCAGCATATAGAGGCCGTACTCATACCCGATGCCGAGCGCCTGACACTGTGTATCTCCTCACAGGTTGGATGCAGGATGGGCTGCCGGTTCTGCCTGACGGGGTCAGTTGGGTTTAAGCGCGACCTCCTGGCACACGAGATCGTCGATCAGGTGATAACCGTGGCACGAGACATCGCCCCTGACAGGGCACTGACCAACATCGTGCTGATGGGAATGGGCGAGCCACTTGACAACTTTGACGAGGTGGTAAGTGCCCTGTGGAGGTTGACAAACGACGTAGGGCTCTCAAGGCGTCACATCACCCTATCCACGTGTGGCATTGTACCGAGGATGCTGCAACTGTACCGGCAGGCGCCGGCGGTCAACCTGGCCGTATCGCTCAATGCCACAACCAACCAGAAACGGTCGGCAATCATGCCCGTAAATAATCGATACGCCCTGGAGGAGCTCCTTCGCACATGCAGGCTTATCCCGCTGACACCCAGGGCGCGTATCACCTTTGAATACGTCCTGCTTGGAGGTGTCAACGACGGCGAGGACGACGCCCTGCGCCTATGCACCCTCCTGAGGGGCATACCCTCTAAAGTCAACCTCATCCCGTTTAACGAGTATGATGGTGCCCCATTTAAGAGGCCATCTGACAGAGGTGTGCTCAGGTTTCAACGTGTGCTCACCGACAGACACTTAACCGCCCTTATCAGAAAGAGCAAGGGGGCCGATATCCTGGCCGCCTGTGGGCAGTTGAGGGGTGCCTGTCATCTAAATACCTGCCCATAGAAAAGAGAAAGAAGGGAGGGCTTTGCAATTAAACCAGTCTTCCAGGCTGCGGCCTTACAGGTTTCACAACCCTTATGAGAAAGCTCATAGAACCGCTGACAATCAATAAAAGGCCCGCCATCGTAAAGGAAGAGGTAAAACTGCCACTACCTGCCGAAAGCATCTGAGATACCCTGCTCAACACTGCCCCTCCTACTCCCCACGCAGTAAAGAGCAATCCGTAATTCATGCCGAAATTCCTTAGCCCCCACTGATCTCTGATGTAGGAGGGAAACAAGGAAAGATTCGTGCCATAGTTAAACCCGATCAACGTCGCAATGATTACGATCGGTACCGCGCCGGTTGTATCCGCCTTTACAAGCGGTATTGCGGTAAACATGAGCAGAGCCTGGAAGAAGTGCATAATGGCCAGGGTGTAACTGCGACCGATCTTATCGGACAGAGTGCCTGCTATAACGCGTCCACCTGCGTTTCCAACCGCCATTATGGCAACAGCTACAAATGCGGCCTCGCCCATGCTCTTTTTTGCCATTGCAGCAACGCTTCCTATGACCATCAGGCCAGCTCCCGCCCCAATGAAGTATATCGTCCACAGTATCCAAAAGGCAGGAGTCTTCAACATCTCGCCGGTAGAGGCGTAGACTAAGGGTGCACCGGCGGGGTTCCTTTTCCCCTTGGTCCGTATCTCCGCCGCAACGTAGTCTTTAGGAGGATTTATCAGCAATCTCGAAAATATCGTCAATACTATAAAAAAGGATATGCCAAAAAACATCATCGTCCTCTGAAGCCCCCATGTAGAGATGAGGTGCGTCGAAAGCGGGGCTATATATACGGAGGCCAATCCAAAGCCGGACACTACTATGCCGGCAATTAAACCGGTCATCGAAGGGGGAAACCATTTAAGTGCCGGAGGTGTGGCTGCGGAATATCCAAAACCGATACCGATGCCTGCAAGTACGCCAAATCCTGCCACCCAACTGACATAACTCGTGGTTTGAGATATCCAGACGAATCCCATCCCTACGAGGATTCCGCCAATAAGCGCCGTGACCTTCGGCCCAAACTTATCCTGACATCTACCGGCAAGGATCATCGAAAAGGCAAATACCAGACAACAGACGGAATAGGGGTCGTTGAGCGTATCGAGACTCCAATTAAACCCGCCTACGGCCTTGCTTTCTATAGAATGTTTTATGGAAACCTTGAATATACTCCAGGTATACAGAATCCCCAGCGCCAGATTGATACAAGTACCTGAAAATGCGACCATCCACCCTTTGTTTCTTATCTCATCGGCCATGATATCCTCCTCTATGGATTTATCTTTACTTATGATCAATTATAACATTCTAAGACCATTGTCATGTGGTTTATAACAGAAAAAATAATAGTTCATTGTAAATCAATCCACACGGTCGGCCATCATGCTCGGAGGTGTCAACGACAGCGAGGACGACGTCCTACGCCTGTGGGCAAGCTACGAACCGCCGATCATCTCCTCGGCGTTGTATGAGCTCCTGACAAGGGGGGCAGAGGCCACAAACTCAAATCCCATCGTCATGGCGGCATCCTTGAGTTGAGCAAACACGTCGGGGTGTACGTATTGAACCACCGGCAGGTTTTCCTTGCCCGGTTGCAGGTACTGGCCAATCGTCAGGAGGTTGCACCCGGTAGTGGCCAGGTCACTCAGGACATCGAGGCACTCATCAAGGCCCTCTCCAAGACCCAACATCAGACCCGACTTGGTCTTTATCCTCGGGTAGAGCTCCTTTGCCACCCTTAGCACCTTTAACGAGCGCTGGTACTGTCCCTGGGGTCTGACCACCGGATAGAGGGAGGGGACGGTCTCAACGTTGTGGTTAAAGACATCGGGGGCAGAATCGAGCACCGTTGTCAATGCCTCCGTATTGCCCTTGAAGTCTGGTGTCAGCACCTCTATGGTGGCATCGGGGAGGTAGGCCCGCAGGGCGGTCACGGTCATTGCAAAGTGCCCTGCGCCTCCGTCATCGAGGTCATCGCGGGTGACGGAGGTGATCACGACGTGTCGGAGTCCCAGTGCGTGTGCCGCCTGTGCGACCCTCTCCGGCTCGGCGCCATCCGGTGGCTGGGGGTGTGCATGGTTGACGGAGCAGAAGCCGCAGGAGCGCGTACAGGAGCTCCCGAGGATCATAAAAGTGGCAGTTGGCTTACTGAAGCAGTGGGCACGGTTTGGGCACCTGGCCTCCTCACATACGGTGTTGAGCCTGAAGCCACGTAACAGTTGCCTGGTCTGTCTGGTGTCTTTGAACGGGTCTGTCTTAAGCCACTGTGGTTGTCTCATTATGGATGTCTCAATTTGGCCTCATTCCATAGCCTGTCCATCTGATCGAGGTTCATGTCGGAGAGGTCTATGCCTTGTTGCCGTGCCGTCTCCTCGATGTGTTCAAAGCGGCGTTGAAACTTATTGATAGTCCTTCGGAGGGCGTTTTCGGGGTTGACCTTTACAAACCTCGACAGGTTGACAAGGGTAAAGAGGAGGTCTCCGAGTTCGTCCTCTACGGCATCTGTGTCCTTGTCGCTGAGGGCCTTTTTGAATTCGCCCAGTTCCTCGGCAAACTTATCAAAGACCTCATCGGCCTTCTGCCAGTCAAACCCAACGCGCGAGGCCCGCTGTTGGATACGGTACGCCCTCAGCAGAGATGGCGCGGAGACAGGCACACCACTGAGGAGAGAGTCCCTGCCCTCTTCCCTCTTGCGCTGTTGCCACTGCCTGAGCACCTCATCCGAGGTCTCAAACGTGGCATCGCCAAAGACGTGCGGGTGTCTGAAGATCATCTTCTTGCAGATGACCTCTACGACGTCATAGATGCTGAAGTGCCCCATCTCACTTGATATCTGTGCGAAAAACACCAGTTGAAACAGGACGTCTCCAAGCTCTTCCTTCAACTTGGAGGGGTTGCCCTCATCTATGGCCTCGATGATCTCATAGACCTCCTCCATAAGATATGGGACAATGGATCGGTGCGTCTGTTCCTTGTCCCACGGGCAACCTTGCTCAGACCTCAACGTGGCCATAATGTTAACAAGAGCATCAAAAGTCATGTGGCGTCATGGTAGGGGATTGCCCTACTTACTGTCCTTCTTTTGCCCCGGCTTTACTCCCGCGTCATTCTTAAGCGTCGGTTCAACCTTCGCACTCTTGTCACCGACAGCATCCTTAAAGGCCTTGCCCGCCGTAAACTTTGGCGCCCTGGCAGCAGGGATAACTATCGGGTCTCCCGTCCTTGGGTTACGCCCTTCCCTTTCCTTGCGTTGCGAGATGCTAAATGCCCCAAAACCAACGAGATACACCTTCTCTCCCTCGCTTGTGGCAGTTATAACGTTTGAGATAAAAGCATCAACGAATTTAGCGGCATCGCCCTTGGTCAGGTTTGTTGATTTAGTTATGCTGTCTACCAATTCTGCTTTGTTCATACAACGTCTCTCCTCATTAGATTAAATTTTTGTTTTAAGATACCTTCTGTTAATAAGAAGTCTCTCATAATCACTTAAGGCATACAGCCCATTAACGATATAATACACATGCTGGATAAAAATGTCTATAAAAAAATAGCTTTCTTATTTTCATTCCTTCCTTGTCTTTGATTTTACCTCTATCATGAAGACCTTGCCCCTACCCTTGCAGAAAAGTAAGAATTAGGGGGTTGATATTTTTGTATCATCTCTGTTAGTATATTAACCATACGGTAAATCGTATAGTGGAGAGGTGGCCGAGCGGTCGAAGGCAGCCGCCTGCTAAGCGGTTGTGGGTGTCAAAACCCACCCAGGGTTCGAATCCCTGCCTCTCCGCTGCTAAAACCAGGAAAAAGACAGGAGGGGGTGACTCCGCTTCTTTCTTGCTCCAGTATGCTTGTGGCCCCCCTTTTTTCTCTCTTTTTTTTGTGCTGAGTTATTACGATTCATGTATTTTATTGATGTCTATTACGGGTTCGGAGAAGTGGTAGCCCTGGGAGTAGTCGATGCCTAGTTCGAGGACGATGTCCTGGACCTCTTTGCAGTGGACGTATTCGGCGATGACGCCGGTGTTTATGCTGTGGGCAAAGTCGGTTATGGACTTGACGATCTTGCGGCTGTTTTTGTTTGTTGCGATGCCCTTTATGAAGCTGCCATCGATCTTTATGTAGTCAACTTGCAGTTCTAACAGTCTGCTGAAGTTTGAGTACTCGGTGCCAAAGTCATCAATGGCAATCTTAAAGTCCAGGGCACACAGGTCGTTTATCTGTTCTATCGTGTCCTTTGTCCCCTTCATACTGATACCCTCAAGGATCTCCAGGACGACCCGGGAGGGATGTATGTTGAACTGCCTGCTTTGCTGTCTTAGATAATCGAGCAGGAAGCCCTCTTTGAAGTCAAAGTCTGTGAGGTTTATGGAAAACTCGTATGGTTTGTCCCTGAAGTATTCAAAGGTCTTGTCTATCATGATCTTTGTGATACTGGTAAATATACCGGTCTTTCTCGCGGGTTCGAGGAAATAGATGGGGGAGATGATTGCCCCCGTGCTGTCTTTCATCCTTACCAGGGCCTCAAACTTGCTGATCTTGCCGGTGGAGTTATCGATTATGGGCTGGAAGTAGGGGATGATATCGTGTCGTTCGATGGCCTTTTTTAGTTCGTTGGCCCAGTAGAGGTTGTTCTTGTAATGCTGCTCTGTCAGTGAATCTGGCGAGTAGACCTGCACCCGGTTCTTTCCCTGCTCCCTGGCCTCCATAAAGGCAACCGTGGCATGTCTTACCACCACCTCTTCTATGTTGGTGTCAAGGCCTATCGTGAAGGTTATCTTGATGTAGAGTTCCTCGCCAACGATGTTTATGTAGTTGTTGTTGACGTAGTCCTTCAATCTGTGGGCAATCTCATGTTGTTGGTTATCGTATGGAGAGACGATCATCAGGAGAAACTCATCGCCGGATATCCTGTATAGATAAGCGTTATCGGGCTTGAGCTTTTTTATTATGCCGGCGACCAGCTTTAAGACCATATCGCCTATGCGCATACCATAAACATTGTTTATCTGAGAGAAGTCGTCAATATTAATCAGCAGCACGGACTTTTCTACATCAGCGTTTTTTTCAAGGTCTTCTATGAGTCTGTTTCTGTTATAAAGCCCTGTGAGGCTGTCGGTTATGGCCTTTTGCTGGAGTTCCGTGGTTCGCTGTGTCACCGTGTCTTCCAGGAAGGTGTTCAGGGTGCGGATATCGTTGTCTCTCTCTTTTATTTCAGACAGGATGTGGTTCATCTCCTTGATGATGGTCCTATGTTCTTGCAGCTCAAAGGTCTCGGGATCGATTTCCTTGTAGTCTCTGACCGCCTCCGCAAACATCGCTATGAGGGCATTGAGTGGTCTTGCCACCGTCCTCTGAAGTGAGCTAATGACAACCAATGCGCTAATTATGCCAACCACAAGGAAAGAGATAAACATAAATACTATAAAGTGGATATTGCTCTCCTTAAATTTACTGATGTCCATATCCATGTTGAGAATGCCGATGGTTGTCCCAGGCTTGACGTGATGACAGTTGAGGCACTTGAGGTTGCCCTCGTTAGAGGCGATGTATGCAACGGCTACCCTGAAGCGATCCACACCCTTGACGCTGTAAGGGATAAACTGTGGTTCACCGGTCTTGATGGTTATCTCGTCAATTGCATCCAGCTCGACTTTTTTTATATCTCCCAGGCCGATGTCCTGCACCCTTGTTATCCAGAGTTTGTCGATCCCCTTGAGGTACTTAATCTCCTGAAAGAAGTAATCCTTCTTATCCATAGTACCGCTGTTCATGTGAGCCGTCAGTCCAGCCTTTATCGTTGAGGCGGTGATAAGGGACTTCTCCCTTAGGTTTTGCATCGTTAGCCCATGAAAGTTGTAGAATATGCTCACCGATATATAAATCGTGTATATGGCAAATATAATAGACAGTCGGCCTATTATAAATCTCTTAATCGTCATCTGTCCCAGCCCTTAAATTTAGTATGCCTGATAGGGAAAAAAGGGGGGCGGCGCTGCCTTCTTTGTCGCTCCAGGACGCTCCTGGCCCCCCTCGACCCTCCCTGCAAGGGGAGGGGTGAGGCACCCCAGCCAAAAAGAAGTCCCCTTGACCCCATAATTCTTACTCCTAATAACCAAAACAGGTATCTATGGATTGATTGGACACATGACGTTTAAGACGTCCGGGAGGTTTATCTCCAATCTGTCAATGACCTCTTGTGCAAGCCCCACGGGTTTAACAACCTTGGTTACCCTGACGTTGCCTATAATCTCATCTACGCACACGATCTCGTTCAATACCGATATTAACTCGTCATAAAACTCATCCATGTCTTCAACCTTCCTCTGAAACTCATGTAACAACCTCATTGCAAGCATCACGACAAACATGTCGGCCTCTGCCCTGTCTTTGTCGTGACTCGATTCATAGATGATGTTTGTCGTATCCATGTTTCTGAAGTCCTGTTGTATCTGTGGCAGGGACTTGTATCTTTCGTAGATTACCTCTTTTCCTATGTCATTGGTCATTAAGTCGGTCTTTAGGCAAGAGCACCCACCCAACATTATAGCCTCTTGTCTGTTAACATTTCTGCATCGCTTTATTATATATCTTGTCTGCTCTGTGAGCACTTGCACCAGTTTTTCATCGACTACATTGGCATCAATTGATCCCGTACTCTTTAGCGCCTTCAGTTGAACCTCCGACACTGACGTTACGTAGTGAAGCCCCTTCACACCGCCTGCTTTTTCCTGGACGCTACCGCAACTACACACCATTGTTATACGCTTGACCTTGAACCTCTGTATCATGTCTTCTATATGCTTATCGAACGTCCATGAGCCAGCGTTGTTGTCTATAGACCGTATGCTTATTGGCTTACCATCGCAGGAGGTAAAGAGCCATATCGTTATGGGTTTGTCTGCTTGCCCCTGAGCATCCGCTTTGTTGTCATATTCGATGTGCCCGTCACAATCGTCTGAATCATCGCTGGCAAGGGAATATAATAAGGGACTGTTGAGCTTATACAGAAACATGTCAGAGGTGTTTTTGCCTGTGCTTAAGGGGTCAAACAGGGCATCTTCTATCTCTTTTTGGCGCGGCATGACCTTGTCGATAGCCTCGTATAAGTCAGTCTCTCTAAAGCCTGGCTCCAATCCCATAACCTCAAAGAGAGGTATCCGCCTACCCCAAAAGGCCGTGGCACTCATAGAGGCAGGATGTATTGCCCTTGCAATTATAACATACAGAAAGAGCATCGAATCCCGCCCCCTACCCAGCAGGCTATCAAGGCCAAGCCCCTTGGCTAACTCATAAAACACGTAAAACGCGCCAAACGGTCTGCTGTTACAGACCTGTAGTCTATCAGATGTGTCTGACAGGTCTGTCTCCACTGTTTCTTTATCCTTTTTGGCCGCCTTAAAGGCGTTTTTAATAGCGGCTATCTGTGCCTCAGACAGGTGGGAGATGTTTAGGACATGCCTTACTGTGGTTTTCTTACCTTGCCGTATGGATTCAGCAAGATAAGCCGTTTTATATATCTTCCCGTTTTGCTTCTTATAGTATATCCGCACATACATCGCTTATCAAATGATATCAGATCGACCAGGTAAAGTCAATTATAATATTTAGCAACAGGCGCGTAATTTAGGATAGATTTTAGATGAGGCAATTCGGGGTATTTCCAAGCGGTACAGAGTAGTGCTATAATATATAAGTTTAAAGGTGATAGTTGTAAATAAGTTGTTAAGAGCCTGATAAGGATGATAGACAGAGGATGATAGACATTAGACTTGATATATTTGAAGGGCACACAAAGATAAAGACCATAGTCTTAAAGGAGCCAAGCACGTTTCTTATCGGTCGCTCCAAGAAGGCTCATCTGCAGGTTGGCTCCATAGACAGGAACGTCTCGAGAAACCACTGTATGCTTGAGGTACGCCCCACCAGGTGTTTCCTTATGGACCTCAATAGCCGAAACGGTACCTTTGTTAATAAACAAAGGATCATGAAACACGTCCTCAGCGATGGTGACGAGATAATGCTTGGCAACATTACCATCCGTGTCACGTTAAGGAAGGCCATCATCGACAAGGTTGTTTGCAGCATCTGTGGAAAGGATGCCACCGAGGAGGTAATGGGTCTGTATGGAAAGAGCATAGCCTTTAACGACTATACCTGCATCGCCTGTCAGGATAAGACGATGAGGTCGTTGGCTAATAAAGTAGAACTCCGACACCAAAGACCCACGGAGGAGATACGGAGCGGTTTTCACTGCTATGCCTGTAAAAACGACCTCACCTCAGAGGCAGACAGAGATGGCCTTGCCTATGAACTTGAGGAGTCCATCTATCTGTGCCAACAATGCACCAGCGCCAAGAGCAGGCAAGAGACAGAACCGTCGTTTTTGCTAGACAATCAATACACCCTCATCGGCGAGATCGGCAGAGGCGGTATGGGGATCGTTTACCGTGCGGTACACAAGAAGACACGGCGTATATGCGCCGTGAAGAAGATTCACCCATCGGTTATCTATGACGACCGCTACATTAAACTCTTTGAGCGGGAGATATCCGTCCAGTCTAACGTCATACACCCCAACCTTGTAAGGCTACTTGACAAGGGGGTCACGGGGGAGACGTGCTACTTCATAACCGAGTATCTGCCAGGTGGCAGCGTCTCCAACCTGATCCTGAAGTCTACCAGCAAGCGCATCCCTGCCCCCCTGGCGTGCAGCATTGTCATCGACCTGCTTAAAGGGCTTTCCGCCTTACACGACGGCGGGTTTATCCACAGGGACATAAAGCCGTCAAACTTCCTGCTGTCACTGCCTAACGCGGCCAACACCTACAGGGCAAAGATATGCGACTACGGACTGGCCAAGTCCTATGAGGACGCCGGCAACTCATTCTTTGACATCACAAAGACGGGCAGCGGGTTTGCCGGATCGATCATGTACATGTCACCGGAGCTGATAAGAAACTACAAGTACAGCAAACCCCCCGTTGACGTATACTCCGTGGGGGTAAGTCTCTACTACATGCTCACAGGCACCTACACCGTGGACATCTCTCGCATACAACCGGATCAGACTGACAACTCTGCACTTACAAGACATGCCGTTGAGTTGGTGCTCGATGAGCCAGCCGTTGAACTGCTTAAACGTGACCCAACCCTGCCCCTCTCCCTTGCAAGGGTGGTTGACAAGTCAGTGTCCAAAAATCCATACGGCGGGTTTCAGAGCGCAGCAGAGTTTAGACAGGAACTTGAAAAAGTAATGAAAAAAGAAGGATGGTACTAAAGTTATGAGCAACAACAGCATGGTCAGACATATAGCCTTGACGGGATTGATCGCATTATCTTTGGCGGCATACTCGTGTAATGACACCAGGGAAGGTCTCTCTAACATGACGGTTAAGAAGGTGGAAAAGATCGAACAATCACGTATTGCCGTAGAAAAGTCCGACATAGATGCCCTAAAAAGAGGCATCACGACCTTTAACGCCACCAACGGTAGGTATCCCAAAGACCTCGACGAACTCGCAGAATTTACCGCGCTTACCTTCGATAAAGGCATCTACAACTATAACCCTCAAACTGGAGCTATTGCCCTAAGATAAATTATGTTTAGGAGAGATGAGGCGCCACCGCAGGTGGGCCAGCGAGCTACGTCACCGGGGTTGAAGGAAAAATGCCTGAAGAGCCGAAGGAGAGCCTACAGACGTTGAGTAATGCAGACAAGGCCAGAGGCGATTACAACAACCCCGCGTGTCTTAAGGCCTCTTTCAATTCGGGGTCTTTCTCGGCTTTTTCTTTAATTGCGAGTTCCAGTTTCTCTGCTTTCTCTACCCGAGCCTCAAGTTCCCTGGTGGTGCGTACCACAGGGGCTAGCGTTGTTCGTCTGTCCCACAAGATGAACCCGACAATAACAAGCACACTGCTCATTGTTACACTGATCAGCACATATATCACCCCTTTAAGATCGTCGATTCTCTGGTTGGTGGCCCTCAGACCGTCATCGATCTTTTGGTTGGTGGCATCGATTCTCTGGTTGACGGCCTTGAGACCATCGTCGATTTTTTGGTTGACGGCCTTTAAGCCTTCTTCGATCTTAACTTCCATCCGAGTCATCCGATCCCTGTCTGCCTGGGTGAATGACGAATCGGCGGCCTCAACGACCACTGCCTGGCTTATCAGCAAACCAGAAAGTATCACTCCAACAAGTATCATGAAAGTCTTCATGATCAATTGTACCATAAAAACTCTAAAAGGAGAAGAAATGTTTGGGAAATTTGCAACGAAACAGTTTTTGAGGATTGCCGTTATTTTATCTTTCACGGCGCTTTTGCTAACGGCCTCTGGTGTGACGAGTCTCTTTGCCGGCACCGTGAGTCTGCCACAGACCGGCCAGACAACGAGCTACTACGCTGGCGACGACGGCGCGCTCCAGAAGGGCGTGGCCTGGCCCAACCCGCGCTTCACGGTCAACGCTGACCAGACGGTCAACGACAACCTCACCGGGCTGGTCTGGGCCAAGGACGCCGGCACTCCAACGGTGAGCAGTTGCACCGGCGGTGTTATGACCTGGCAGGCAGCGCTGGATTATGTGGCCTGCCTCAATACCGCCAATTACCTTGGCTATAATGACTGGCGGCTGCCCAACATTAACGAGCTGGAAAGTATTACAAGCGCCAATTATCCATCAAAGTTAAATTCTCAGGGGTTTGCAAATGTGCAGTATAACTATTTTGACAATGTCATATTTCATACCATACCACATCTGGAGGTACAATTGTCAA
>JADFXD010000061.1 GCA_015233725.1 Nitrospirota bacterium
TTGCCGCCCTGCCCGTGGGGGCAGTCAGCAGCACGCGCTGTTGCAGTTGGTTGTATATCTTTATGATGGCGTTGATGATGGTGGTCTTACCTGTGCCTGGTCCTCCGGTTATGACGAGCACCTTGTCTGTGATGGCATCTTTAACGGCCTTTACCTGGGTTTCGGCCAGGGTAATGGAGAGCTCCTTTTGGGTCCACTCGATGGCCTTGTCCGCGGAGAATGCCCTGAGGGTCTTTGCTGCCCTTATTAAGCTAATGAGGCTGTCGGCGATACCGGTCTCCGATACGTGGTACTTGGCTAGGTATACGGCCTTGTGGTTTTCGGCGATATCCTTTGCGTTTAACTCCTCGACGATTACCTTTCTGTCACGGGATAATTCGGCAAATGGTTCACGCAGTGTTCCGCCTTCGACCTCGAGTACATTCTGGCAGTGTGCCATCAGTGGCTCGTAGGGGTAGTAGACGTGGCCGTCGTTTGAGAGCTCGTGCAGGACGTAGAGGATGCCGGCGCTGGCGCGAAGGGCAGAGTCCTTGCTAAAGCCGAGTTTGGTTGCTATCTTGTCGGCCGTTATAAAGCCGATGCCAAATATGTCGGTTGCTAATTGGTAGGGGTTGTCCTTGACGCGCGTGACGGCGCTGCCTCCGTATTGCTTGAATATCTTTGTTGCATAGTTAGCGCTCACGCCGTGGCCCTGGAGAAAGAGCATGATCTCTCTGATATCCCTCTGCTGCGCCCAGGCAGACCTGATCTTTTCCACGCGCTTATCACCGATGCCATCAACCTCCTTGAGGCGCTCGACATGAGTGTCGATGACGTCTAACGTCTCGCTGTCAAACATCTCAACGAGCCTCTTGGCCAGCACCGGGCCAATGCCCTTGATCAACCCCGACCCCAGGTATCGCTTTATCCCCTCGGTCGTGGCTGGGGTGACGGACTGGTAGGAGTTTACCTTAAACTGCAGGCCATACCTTTTGTGGTTGACCCACAGCCCCTTTAAGCGCAAGACCTCACCGGCGTTGATCCCCGGCAGGGAGCCAGAGATGGTGACAAGGTCTCTGCGTCCAGGCACCGTGAGCCTCGCGATGGTAAAGCCACTTTCCTCGTCACAGTAGGTAACGCGCTCCACCTGACCCTGGAGCTCCATTTCGGTCTCTGGTCTGTTCTGTGTAAACATTTTGCGTTTTATATTAGCATATTTCGGCTGAGAAAGGTGCAGAGGGGCCAAAAAAGTTACCCCTATGAAATGAGAAAGAACCTTTTTTATTCATTATTATGTTACGCTTATGTATGAAGAGAAAGAAGCATTTATCATTATGGTGCCTTAGTGAAAGTATTTTCCTTTATATTGGAAAAAATCAGCGATTATAGGCAAAAAGGTAAGATACAATACAGCTCATGTGTTTGCAAGAAAAATGTCTGAACCCCAATTTATATGTAGCACTTTTATGGGGTCAAGGGGTCTGGACCCCTTGCAGGAGGGTCTGAGGGGGGGGCAGCGCCGCCCCCTTCTTTTTTTGCCTAATGAGTGTACTTAAGGCGGCATGTTCAGAGACGCCGGAGCCACAGAGGGCGCACAGAAACCTCCTTGCCCTCTCTGAGAGCGCACCCACGATCGTAGAATCGCTGACCGACCAACAACTGCACACAACGGCCATGCTATTTGCATGTAGCCAGTTTCTGGCTAACTACGCCGCTAAACACCCGACAAACTATCTTGAATGCCTTAGTAACATAGACACTGCCGTAGATACCCAACTTATAAGGGAATATGTGACGTCAACCATCGTTAAATCACAATCCGTGGATATGTTTGAGTTACTGAGACGGATAAAGTACAGACACCTCCTGCACATCACCCTGCGCAACGTTACAGGCAAGACTGACGTCGCCACCTGTATGACGGAACTCAGCACCCTAGCCGACGTCATCATCGACACAACCAATAGCTACACCTGGGAGCAACTGAGTCTCAAGCACGGAGCCCCCTCTGATGGACGCATAAGCGTAATCGCCCTGGGCAAGCTCGGGGCATCCGAGCTTAACTACAGCTCCGATGTTGACCTCATATTCTGCTACGGCAGCTCGGATGGTCAGACAACAGGTGTGTTGAACCAGCACGGTGTGACCTCAAACAGGCTCAGTAACCACGAGTACTACTGCAAGGGGGTTGAGCTCTTTAGCAGGCTCCTGAGCCAGAACACACCGGATGGTTTTGTCTACAGGGTTGACCTCAGACTTAGACCACAGGGGACAAAGGGCGAGCTGGCGCTGGCGCTCAACGGCTACGAACAGTACTACGAGTCTTGGGGGGGCGAGTGGGAGAGGGTTGCACTGATCCGGGCGCGTCCAGTGGCCGGAGACCACAAGCTGAACAGCGAGTTCATCGACATGATAAAACCTTTCGTCTACAGAAAGTACATAGACATGCGCACTATCGACGAAATCAAAAGGCTCAAACGCAAGATAGACCAAACCTTTAACGAAAACGATATCAAAAAAGGCTTTGGTGGCATCCGCGAGGTGGAGTTCTTTGCCCAGGCCCTGCAACTGGTCTACGGCGGCCAGCAGCCATTACTGCAACAACGCGGCCTGATATTGACGCTGCACAGGCTGAGTCAGAAAAATCTCATCGGATACGACGACTTCTCCATACTATCGGAAAACTACCTCTATCTGCGCAGGCTCGAGCACTACCTCCAGATGCTCAACGACACCCAGACCCAGATGCTGCCCTCAGCCCCCAATGATATACAAGCCCTGGCAAGGAAAATGGGCGCCCCCTCAACGGATGACTTCATGACCGTGCTAAAGAAAAAAAGAACCGACGTAAGAACCATCTACAACTCCCTGTTTCAGCCAAGACCAAACGACCAGGATAATCACATAAACGACACATACACTGACAAGACGCTCATGGACATCCTCCAACAGAGACATATTGCTCAACACGAGCGCATAATCCATCTCTTCACAAAGATAAAAGACAACCTGGGGAGCTTCCAGACCCTCCGTGGCAGAAGGCTCCAGGATGTTGTCATCCCATCATTCCTGCATGAGGCTGTCAACAGCAAAAACCCCGTCATGGCGCTATCCAACCTGCACAACTTCACCGACACCCTACAAACCGATGTATCATACCTGGAGCTGTTTGACAACCACCGTGCGCTGATCAGGGCAATCGTTGAGGTCTTTGCCACAAGCGCGTATCTGTCCTCCATCCTGATGAGCAGCACCCAGTACATGGAGGTCTTTGCCGGTGGCGCCCCCATCAGAAAGACCCTCACCACGATGACCACAGAACTCAACGACATGCTAAGGGGACATGACGTTATCACCAAGACCATTGCCACCTACAAAAAGATGGAGGAGCTGCGCCTGGGGATCATGTATCTCAACAAACGAATAGACATCAGTCAACTCACAAAGGGCCTGAGCAAACTAGCCGCTGCAATTATGACATCAGCCCTAAACACCCTGAGCGCCACATCAGCCCTGCACATCATTGCCCTTGGCAAACTCGGTGGCAGGGAGATAACCATAAATTCCGACATCGATATAGTCTTCGTCTGTGAGCGTGATATCGATGACGCCCTCAACAGCCAGGCTGAAAGGCTCCTGCGCGTCCTTACCTCCTACACCCGGGAGGGACGCACCTACAACGTTGATACCAGGCTGCGTGCCGATGGCTCAAAGGGCACGCTGATTAAGGGCCTCGACGCCCTCGAGGGCTACTACCTCAACAGTGCTCATCCGTGGGAGATACAGGCCATATTAAAGGCCAGGCCGCTAACGGGCAATCCAGCCTTCAGGCAGAGGTTTCTGGCAATAAGGGGCAACGTTATCTCCAGGAGAGCCAGAGATGTAACCCCGGAGACCATCACGGCCATGAGGGACAGGATACGCAGGGAGCGTCTGCCCGTCCCCTCAGCCCTGGATATCAAGCTCTCCGTCGGCGGCATAGAGGACATCGAGTTTCTGGTGCAGTACCTGCAACTCAAGCACGCCGTTAGGTACCCTGCCGTCCTTATCCAGAACACCGTGGCCGCGATAAAGAGGCTTGTGCGTTGTTGTGTGCTGGATGAAAGCGCAGGGCGGCTCTTGATCGACAATTATCTGCTCTATCGCAACGTTGAGACAATGATGAGGCTGACGGGTGAACCCATTGAGGCCATGTCAAGCCTTGAGGGATTTTCCGACGGCAGGGCGTTAATCGAGCGCATAAAGGGCATCATGGCCGAGACAGGGTCGGTAGTACAAGGGCTGATGCGGTAAGATAAAGAAAAAGAATGGCGGTTCCGCCCCCTCCTTGACCTCATAATCTGTATTTGTCCGCCTCACTTTTGATCCATATCTGCAAATAATGTTATACTGAATCCATATATTAAATGGTTTACCTGGTAAAAGATAAGCTTGAGGCCATAGTGCAATGTTGCGTTAAATACTCCGTAAAACGGCTGGAGATTTTCGGTTCGGCGGCGCTTGACAACGCACAGGTTTCATTAATTGGAGATATTGATTTTCTTGTAGAGTTTAGTTCGTCTTCCCCTGCGCAACATTGCAATAGTTATTTCGGCTTACATAAAGAGCTTGAGGGGATACTTAACCTGCATGTTGATCTTGTGGAGATTAAGGCAATGCGCAATCCCTATTTTATACAACGCGCCAATGAAAGCAGAAAACTGATTTATGCCGCATGACCCCAAGAAATATGTCTATGATGCGTTTGAGGCCTGCAAAACAATTATACAGTTCGTTAAGGGCAAAAGATATCCAGAGAATCACCTGAAATTGTCTCTGAAATAAAGGATTTCCAGAAAATCGTAAGCTTCCGCAATATTGCCGTACACGGTTACGATATTATTGAAGACGAGACAGTTTGGGGAATTATAGAACTTCATCTCCCGTCACTCCACGGACAACTGGAATCATTACTGAAAGAATCAGGGGGCAGTTATTAGGAAACATATGGAGGGATATGGTTAAGTGTACAGTAATTCCTGGGGCGCTACCCCCTTCCTATCTCTCGACGTAATCGAGGTCTTTATCGAATGTCTCCTCAAGGCGGTAGTACGCGTAAAAGGCGATCATCATGCACAATATCCCGACAACAGCTCCAGCATTAAGGATGCCTATGTACTTCCTCGCAAACTGAAAGGCAGAGGTAATCGGTATAACCATGCCGCGGATAAAATTCGGTACAGTGGAGGCCACGGTCGCCCTTATGTTTGTGCCAAACTGCTCCGCGGCTATGGTTATGAATATCGCCCAATAGCCAACAGCAAAACCAATGAAGCCGCAGAATGTATAGAACAACGCACTGCTTACCCCACCAAGTGTGAAATATCCCATTATAGCCACTGAGGAGAGAATCAGAAACAACAATACGACCTTTCTCCTGCTACGCAGGTATTGACTCAGAAATCCGCTGCCAAAGTCCCCCAATACAAGGCCCATGTAACAGTACATCACGGCCTCACCCGCGCTAACCGTGCCTGAGACATTCATGGCCCTGGCAAATTCAGGTGATAGTATGATCAGGATTCCCACACAGAACCATATTGGAAGCCCTATCAGGATGGACTTCATGTACTTGAAAAAACGCCGTTTGTCATTAAACAGGATGAGGAAATTGCCCTTGCTGATATCGCTTGACTCTATATGCTTATACATCCCTGATTCGTAGACACCGATTCTCATTATAAGCAGCGCCATGCCAAGACCGCCTCCGATGAAGTAGGCCATCCTCCAGTGGAAGGCCTTTGCGATATAGTTAGCCAGGATAGCACCCGATACCCCAACGGTAGCGACAATCATGGTTCCATAGCCCCTGGCGCCTCTGGGCAGGTTCTCCAGCACGAGTGTGACTCCGGCGCCGAGCTCTCCGGCCAATCCTATGCCGGCGACAAACCTCCATAGCGCGTAGCCCTCGATGGAATCAACAAACCCATTGGCGATATTCGATACGGAGTATAAAAATATCGACCCGAAGAGTATCTTTACCCTTCCCTTTTTGTCTCCGAGGATTCCCCATAAAAACCCCCCAAGCAGCATACCCGCCATCTGCATGTTAAACAGGAATATCCCCTGATTCAGTATCTCCGACGCTTGCACCCCGATAGCCTTAAGACTCTGAACCCTCACAATCCCAAAAAGGATAAGGTCATAGATATCAACAAAATATCCAAGCGCGGCAACTATGACAGGAACCGAAAGTATGTCCCTGCTGAAACTGACCCTCTCAATATACTTTGAATCCATGATTAATTATACACGAGAGAAGGGAAAAGAGTATCTTCTTTCTTTGTATTGCATACGATCAAAACACGCTATGTTTACTTGAGTTAATTGTCATTAAGCGAGTATACACTCAGTACCGTATCGCCGTACTTATAAGACCGCTTAAGCGTAAGCCTCCCCGATGTTTTAGGCATAGGCCTCTTTGAAGGATGTTCGATAATCACCACGGCGCCTTTATTGAGTACATTACCCGTGCCTATGAGGGGCAGCACGATATCGATCTCACCGCCGTGATATGGCGGATCGACGTAGACTATGTCAAAGGTCTCGCCCTTGGCCGCAAACCTCCTTAACGACTCTGTAGCAGTTGCCACAATCGCCCGGTTGTTGGGGGTGGCAGAGAACGGTGGATACCTCTTTATGGCGTTTATGGTCGCGGGATTTTGATCTACGAAACAGACCCTTGCCGCCCCCCTGCTGATGGCCTCAAATCCCACAGCGCCGCTACCGGCATACAGGTCGAGGAAGGTCGCCTCTACGACCCCCTCCCTGATGATATCAAAGAGAGCCTCGCGTACCTTTGCACCAGTTGGACGAAGCCCCTTGCCGGCTCTCGCAGAGGCAACCCTCCTGCCCTTTAATCTGCCACCTGTGATCCTCATATACAGAAAAGGGAAAGAAAGGGGCGGCTCCGCCCCCCTTCAGAACCCCCTGCAAGGGGGCCAGCCCCCTTGACCCCATCATTCTTAATCCTATTACTTATTATAAACCCATTATTAACCGATCGTATCAACCGATGCGAAGCTGGGTTCGTGCAGGGGCAGTAGCACGTCGGCCATTTCCTTGATGCGCATCATTATGTCATAGGCCTCATAGACGTTTACGTGTGTGCCTGTGGGGATCACCTCCATGTCCATGCCTCTGATGGCAGGTGGGGGATTGAAGTTCTCCAGTATGCAACAAAACCCCGTGATAATGGCCTTACCGCTGTTGGTCTGGACCACGATGCTCATACCGCCATCGGTGTGTACGGGCGTGTGCATGGCCACAACGCCGGGGACTATCTCCGTGTCGGAGGACAGGGCCTTCATTTGTCCCTTTTGCTCCACCTCCAGGATGTAGTCCTCCATGTAACGAAAGTCCAGGGGGTGGGGGGTGTGTATACGCTGGAGCTCTTTTTCGTGGGTGTAGATGGTGGCGTTGACACATTTTTCGTCGTTTTCACAGTGGTCGTTGTGCAGGTGTGTGTGTAGGACTATGTCTATGTCCTCCGGGGTGATGTTCCACCTGGCCAGGCCATCTTCAAAGGTATATATCTTAGCGCCTATGGCCTTCTCCGCCGCCTGGGAACGCACCGGGGCCAATTCCCCCGTATCAACGATGACCTTCAACCCATCGCCCTCTAAATACCAACTATATATCGGTATCGTCATCTTCTGACCATAACCGTACTGGTAGGTCATCATCGTCTTGTCAAACAACTTCGTCCCCATCACTATGGGGTGTATCTTATAAACGCTCATGACTGCCTAATAACCTCCTGGCCTCCCTCCCGCAAGGGGAGGGGTGATCTCTAAAACTTAAAGCCCTTGTCAAAGACCCTCACACAGGCGTCAACCACGTTTGGGTCATAGCTCGTACCTACCCCCCTGACTATTTCGCCTAATGCGGTCTGTATACCCAATGCCGGCCTGTAAGGGCGGTGATTGGCCATTGCCTCTACTACATCGGCCACACAGATGATCCGTGCCTCGATGCATATCTCATCGCCTCTGAGTCCGTTAGGATAGCCGGAGCCATCTAATCTCTCGTGATGCTGCAGGATTATCTGCGCCACGGGATAGGGAAACTCTATGCCCTTGAGGATATCATAACCGATCTGAGAGTGCTCCTTGATGAGGTTAAACTCGTGTATGCTGATCTTGCCAGGCTTACTGAGTATCTCACCCGGCACAGTTATTTTACCTATGTCGTGTATGGTAGCCGCTACTCTAACGCCATCTATTTGTTGTTGGCCGAGGGACATTTCAGTTGCAATGGCACGGGATAGCTCGGAGACCCTGCGTTGATGGCCGGCGGTATATGGGTCTCTTGCCTCAACGGCTGCGGCCATTGCCTGGGTCACTGCGTCTGTGAGCTTGCGGAGTTTTTCCATCGCCTCTTCAAGCGCTATGATGTTTTGCTTGCGACTCGTGATGTCTCTGGCTATTCCTACAGCATGCCATCTGCCTCCTATCTTCAGCGATGAGACAGATAATTCCACTGGAAATACGGAGCCATCTTTTCTATTTGCTGTTAGCTCAAGGGTTTTATCTATGACTGAACCTTCACCTGTGCCGCTAAAAATTGGAAAGTTCCTCTCAATAATCTCACGATATTCCCTGTGAGCAATAAGCAGATGGAGGTTTTTACCGATTACCTCATCAGCCGTATAGCCAAATGTCCGCGTAGCTGCTTGATTCCAAAATGAGACATTTCCATTGTCATCAATTAAGATAATGGCGTCCTGTGCAGACATGGTTATGGTATGGAATTTTTCCTCGCTTTCCTTGAGCAAGGTCTCTACCTGCTGCCGTTGTCTGACCTCCATTTGGATTAACGTTGCCTGACTTAATTTAAGTTCCTTGATTGCCTCTTCCAACTCTTTTTCTTTCAGTATGCGTTGTCCCATCTCGTATTGCAGTTTTAAAACCGACTTTACCCTTGCAATAAGCTCGATCTTATTTATTGGTTTTGTCACGTAATCCACCGCTCCGGCGGTAAAGGCCGATTGTAGAGACTTGGCGTCATTTTTGCCTGTCACCATAACAACGGGGATATCCCGAAGATGTTCGGTATCCTTGATTTGGTTGCAAGCCTCAATCCCATCCATCCCCGGCATCTCTATATCCAACAGGATCAGGGCAGTCCCCATGTTAATGTCTCCATTGATATGGCTCAGATAATTAAACATATCGACAGCCGATTCCTCAAAGTGTAGGTCTTCAAACCCGCCTGCTCTAAGAAATACCTCAAGCTGCTTTCTTATGTGTGGTGAATCATCAACTACAAGTATGCTATTACTCATAGATCACCTCAACCTGGGTAATATAGTCTGAAAGCTCGTTTAACAATTCATTTATTTTTTCAGCTCCATCATTTATTGAGGCGTTTTCAATGGCCAGCCCAATCTCAGAAATAACCGTGAATCCATAGCCTCCGCCTGCCCCCTTCATCCTGTGCCCAAGTTTTCTTATGGTTTCATAATCCCCATTGGGCAGGGTATCCCTCATGTCTTTGATGTCTTTGCCGATATCGGCCAGGAAATCTGGCACAATCCCCTCAAAGGCTGAATCAACATAGACCTTGAGCCTATCCTCATTGGCCTTATCCGTATTATCATCATCTTCAAGGATAGGATTAAGAATGATGGGGTCAAGGGGACTGGTCCCCTTGCGGGGTGGGTCTGAGGGAGGGGCGGAGCCGCCTCCCTTCTTTCCTTTATCTTCAAGGATTTGGACCGCACTGGAAGAAGTAAGGCTAAAGATAGTCTCTATGAGGTCTTGCTTTTTCACAGGTTTGGTAAGATAGGCGCTGCATCCTGCATCAACACTCTTTTGCATATCCCCTTTCAGTGCATAGGCAGTCAGGGCTATAATCGGGGTGGCATCCTGTCCTTTTTCCATTTCAAACCGTCTTATCTCTTTCGTTGCGGTATAGCCGTCAACTATTGGCATCTGCATATCCATCAGCACAATGTCATATCTGTCGGACTTAAACTTACTAATAGCGACTTCCCCGTTTTCGGCTATATCGATATGGCAGGGGATTTCCTTCAGATATGCCTGTATAAGCAGACGGTTATAGGCATAGTCATCCACAAGCAATATCTTTATCTCAGTTTGGCTGTCCCTGTTCATAACAATAATCCTGTCTGACTCTTCCCTACTGTTGACCTTTGTCTTGCCCATTACCTTCATTATTGTTTCAAACAGCAAGGATGGATTTACAGGTTTTATGAGATAGGCCTCTATCCCCAATTGTTTAGCCCGTGAGATATCCCCATTTCTATTGTCCGATGTCAGCATCATTACGGTGACGCCTTCGATTGACTCAGCTTTTATCGCTTGCATTACATGAAAGCCATCCATACCCGGCATTCGGCAGTCAAGCAGCAGCAGGTCATAAGGATTGCCGCCTGCCGCTGCCCTTTTTAGTTCCAGGATGCCGTTGGGGCCATCCTGAGCCTCTGTCACTAAGGCCCCCCATCTGGAGAGTGTATCTCTCAAGATCATCCTGTTTGTATCGTTATCATCTATCACAAGCGCTTTAATCCCGCTCAACGACTGTAAGGAGCGACTCCGATCCATTGACTTTATATCCATGTGATGGGTTTTTTCCGGCCTTTTATCTTCTTTTGGGATTTCAAAGGTGGCGATAAACCAAAAAGTGCTTCCTACCCCTGGTTTGCTTTCAACCCATATGTTGCCTCCCATCAGCTCCACCAGTCGTTTTGATATCGTTAATCCCAGGCCTGTGCCCCCGTACTTACGTGTGGTTGAGGAGTCTGCCTGAGAGAAACTGTCAAATACTAATAACTGTTTTTCTCCTGGTATGCCAATCCCCGTATCCGAGACAGAGAACGACAGACAACCAGTTGGTTCTTTACCGCTCCAGGTTCTTTTTTGCTCCAGGACACTCCTGGTCGCACCTGGTTCTTTACCGCTCCAGGTCGCACCTGGTCTATGTGCGTTTTCAATACGCAATACAATCTCGCCTTTTTCCGTAAACTTTATGGCATTGCCGATTAGATTAAAGATTATCTGTCTGAGGCGAAGGGGGTCTCCCCTGAGATATAGCGGCACATCAGGCATTATGTAGTAGATCAATTCAAGACCCTTTTCATGTGCTCGCAGAGACAAGACCTCACATGCCTTTTCGACTATTTCTTCCAGGTCAAACTCAATCGTCTCCAGCTCTATATGACCGGCCTCCACCTTTGACAGGTCCAGGATATCATTAATCAGGCCCATGAGGTTTTCTCCGGCTGACCTAAATACATGTACATACTGCTGTTGTTGGGGGGATAACGGCGTTTCAGATAGCACCGATGCCATTCCAATGATTGCATTCATCGGGGTTCTTATCTCGTGGCTCATGCTTGCCAGAAATTCGCTCTTTGTACGGTTAGCCGTTTCAGCAGCCTCTTTGGCCTCCTTTAAGGCCTCCTCCATCTTTTTCCTCTCTATAAGCTCACGATTCAAGTTCTGCCGCGATATGTTTAAGAGGATGTTTAATCGTAATATATAGACCAGGAAGAAGACCATGCAGAGGATTAATGCCACAATAGCCATAATCATTTTCCAGTGCTGGAGCAGGATATCCCGCCACGTCACCTTGCCATAGTCCTCATAAGGGCTAACACGAAGGGCCTTGAGCAGGTTGTCCACGGGTTCGTAGTTGAGCGGGACGGTCCATCCTTCGATATCAGCCGCCTTGGCCGCCAAACTGTCCTTGGGCAGCGCCAACAGCGCCGATGCCACCATCTTTGCAAGTGTGTTGGAGGTGTGCTTGACCTTTGCTATCGGCCACTCAGGATACAGGGGAGTGCTTAACAGGAAAGGGAAGTCTGTATACTCCGGCCCTCTGCCCCCATAGGGAATAACCTTGAATTCCTTGATGTCGATCTCTTTTTTTGCGGCCATCCTCTCAAGCGTATCGCTCCTGACCGTTGCCGCATCTATCTTGCCTTTTTTGACGGCATAGACGACCTCCCTGTGGTTGTTCATAAACTCAATGGAGGCAAAGTCCTTTACAGGGTCTATACCGTGCTTTTTTATCTCACCCCAGGCCATTTGCCACCCGCCAAGAGATGTCTTATCCACAGCCATAAACTTCTTGCCGCGAAGGTCACTTATCGTGTTTATATCAGAGCGGTCAGCCCTTGTAAAGATAACCCCGCCAAAGACCGTGTACCCCTTGCCTAAGAAAGACAGATTCTGCATGGTCGCAATCCTGATTACATAGTGCTTTACCTCCATCTCTACGTAAATGGAGGGATTGACTATGATAAACTCTATCGATCCATCTCTTACGAACCCGTCTATCTCGTCAAACGCCATAGGGACGAGGGTAAATTTGTAGCCACTTATATGAGATGACAGATAATCCATTGTAGGCTGCCAGCTCTCATTGCAATTTTCCTTGCCCTTGTGAGCCAGCACACCTATACGCACCTCCTGGTATGCCTCAAGAGTTGTTATCACAAACAGAGTTGTTGACACCATAAGTGTTATGGTAAAGATTATCCTCAATCGCATGCTCATTTCGATCTTCTCTTTTGCACTGTCAACAACAAACCTACCCACCTACCAAACGCCACCTATCCTGGTGGAACACAGGGACAGAGACCATTGCCATCCTCATTCTTCAGCAAAATGTTCGCACTTACGAAAAACCCCTCCCTACAGAAATAAAGCCAACACAAACAAAACTATTAGCATCGCTTTTTCAACAATGACATTTATGAGTCTATTCATCACACTCATGACTGCCTAAGAAATTCCTGCAATCTTGATTCTAAAGATGGTATGTCCTGCTTTACTGTTTTCCAGACTACACTTAAATCAATACCAAAATAGTGATGAATCAATTTGTCACGCATCCCCACCAAATCCCTCCATGCGATAACAGAATGTTTGCTTCTGATTTCCATTGAAATATTTTTTGATGCCTCACCAACTATTTCAAGTTGACGCACAACTGCATCTTGCAGCATTCTATTGGATTTAAATGTCTCATAATCAACGCCCTTAACATATGTCTTAATCTGTGTAATGGCATCTAAGATATGGTGAAGGTATACCTGATCGTCTTTATTCACTTGTATATCACTCTGAGGTCTTTTTTTATATTGTCTATCAGATATGGGCTTATGGAGTGTTCAGTCAACAGATCAACCTTTTGATTAATGCTCTCTGTCAACTCCCTCTCAATTGCTACAAGCTCAAGAAGGCTTTTGGTGTCGTTAAAGTTTACAAGGATGTCTATATCGCTATTGGGTGTCTCCTGCCCTCTGGCATAGGAACCGAAAAGCCCTATCATCGTGGCATCATGCCGTGTGAGAACGGATATTATCCTCTCTTCTATCTCTTGCGCTCTCATATCCATTAAGTGGTAACCTCATAACACTATTTCATATACCTTGCGATCTTCATTCTCAACTAAATCGTCAGGCTCAGGCTCTATAAACAACTCAATGGCCTCTCTGATATTGTCCAAGGCCTCTTCCTTTGTCTTGCCTTGCGACCAGCAACTCTTTAATGATGGGCAATGGGTTACAAAATAGCCATCCTCACCCTTTTCTAATATTACCTTTATCTTCACGGCCTCCTTGCAATTTTTCCACTGAAAAGGGGCTACACCTTTAGATGCAGCCCCCTCCAGCAGGTGTAAAACCCCTCCCGGTTAACTACTTCCAGGAGATAGCTTCAACAGGACAGGTGTCAATTGCTTCCTGCACCTGATCCCTGAGAGATTCAGCCTTATCCGCGCCATAGGCAAACGCCTTATCTCCCTGCATCTCAAAAACATCAGGACACAGCGAAACACACGTCTCACATGCGGTACATAGGTCAGGGTCAACTTCCGGCATAGCCATAAATAAAATCCTCCTTATATCTATCATTTATTGAATGCTCTCTGCACCCAAAACTTCATCGCTTTATAGTATAATAATCTTATACGAAATAATAACAAATAAGCAAGTAGAAATATTTTGCCTCTGAGACAAAAATTAAGGTTAAACATACAATGGATCAATGGGATAGAAATATTAAGATAGAACTATCGCAAAACCAGGTGCGACCTGGAGCGGTAGGGTCAAGGGGGCTTCTTCGTGGCCAGGGCGCCTCGCCCCCCTTGCAGGGGGTTCTAAAGGGGGCCAGGAGCGTCCTGGAGCGACAAAGAAGCAGCGCCGCCCCTTTCTTTCTTCTTCTTTTCTTATATGGATGAGACAACCTCGATAAAGGTGCGTATAAAGGGCATGAGCTGTGCCGCGTGCGTTGGGGCAGCGGAGAGGGCGCTGCGGTCTCTGAAGGGCGTCGCCTCCGTATCGATCAATCTCGCCACGGAGAGGGCATTTATCCAGTACACGCCGACCATGCTCGACTTTGAGGGCATCAGGACGGCGATCACCAACTGCGGCTACGAGGCGGAACTCATCAGAGAGCGATCCGATAAATTACACGACAGGGAGAGGGTTGAGCGTGAAAGGGACTTTAAGACCCTCAAGACGCACTTCATTGCCAGCGCCCTGTTGACCATCCCCATTGCGGCGGGTTCGATGTTGACGCTCCCTGTGCTTTCCAACCGGTACGTGCTATTTGCCCTGGCCAGTGTGGTGCAATTTTGGCTGGGCAGGCGTTTTTACGGGGCAGCCATATCGGCCCTGAGGCACCTCTCTGCCAACATGAACACGCTGATAGCCGTTGGCACCACCTCGGCATACGCCTATAGCTGTGTGGCGACATTTGCACCCGACTTTTTTGAAGCCGGAGGGATTGCCCCACATGTGTACTTTGATACCTCGGCGGTGATAATCACCCTGATCCTGCTGGGCAGGATGCTTGAGTTGCGGGCAAAGGGACGCACGTCTGAGGCCATAAGGCGCCTTATCGGGATGCAGGCAGGGTCGAGCTGCGTGATACGCAATGGCGTACAGGCAAACCTACCCGCGGAGGACATCGTCGTAGGCGACATCGTGGTCGTCAGGGCCGGTGAGCGGATCGTGGTTGATGGCCTTGTTGTTGAGGGGACATCGTCGGTGGATGAGTCCATGTTGACGGGGGAGAGCCTTCCCGTTGATAAGGCCGTGGGCGATGAACTCCTGGCCGGTACGCTCAATGGCCTGGGCGTGCTAAAGATGAGGGCATCAAAGGTGGGCGAGGACTCCACTATCGAGCGGATCATCAGGCTGATTGAACAGGCACAAGGCTCCAAGGCCCCCATACAGAGGTTTGCCGACAGGGTGGCCTCGGTATTTGTCCCCGTTGTGATATCGATTGCCGTGTTGACGTTTCTGCTGTGGTATTTTCTGGGGCCGAGGCCATCGTTTACTATGGCGATGACGAACTTCATAGCCGTGTTGATCATTGCCTGCCCGTGTGCCTTGGGATTGGCAACACCAACCGCTATCATGGTGGGAAGCGGCAGGGGGGCACAGCAGGGTATCCTCATAAGGGATGCCGAGGCCCTTGAAAAGACCTGCAAGGTGCGCACCGTCGTGATGGACAAGACGGGCACCATAACTGTTGGCAGGCCGCGGGTCACCGATGTAATCACAAACCCCTCTTATGAGATGGATATCCAAAATGATCAAAACGCTCCTTACAGTCGCTGGGCTCTCAGGATTGCGGCGTCGATCGAGCGGGACTCGGAGCATCCGCTGGGTGCGGCCATTGTCAACCTGGCCAGGGACAGGGGCATTGATCTGCTGCAGACGGAGGACGTGTTGACCCTTCCTGGAGGTGGCATAAGGGGGCGTCTAAGGGAGACAGCACAGGAGGTTCTTTGCCGCTCCAGGACGCTCCTGGTTATCATAGGGAACATCCAGCTTATGACGAGGGAGGGGATTGATTGCTCGGCGCTGATGCCGGAGATCGAGCGTCTTACGCAGGAGGCCAAGACCGTTGTGGTCATGGCAGTGGGTGGCGATGCAGCGGCCCTCTTTGCCATCGCCGATACCATCAAGGAGACCTCGGCGGAGGCTGTCAAGCGACTCACAGAGATGGGGATAGAGGTGGTGATGCTCACCGGGGATAATCAAAAGACGGCCGAGGCCATCGCGAGGCAGGTCTCAATCACCCGCGTCTTTGCCGAGGTGCAACCGCAGGATAAGCTCGACGTTATCAGGCAACTCATGTACGGCAACCAGGTGCGTCCCTTGGTCAAGCCAGGGGCGGGGTCTGCAGCGGATCAAACAAGCAGGCTGGTTGCCATGGTGGGCGATGGCATAAACGACGCACCAGCCCTGGCACAGGCCGACGTGGGCATTGCCATCGGGACGGGCTCTGACGTGGCCATAGAGTCCTCAGACATTACGCTGATCAAGGGCGACCTCCTCAGCGTCGTTGACGCCATCCAGCTCTCGCACGCAACCATGAGGGTCATCAAGCAGAACCTGTTCTGGGCATTTTTCTACAACATAATCGGTATCCCCGTTGCGGCTGGAGCGCTCTATCTCTTTGGTGGCCCACTGCTAAACCCCATGCTCGCCTCCCTGGCCATGGCCTTTAGCTCCGTATCGGTTGTCAGCAACTCCCTGCGATTGAGGAGAAAATAGAAATGGAGGGGTTTCATTGCAACAGCATATAGATAGCTTTCTGAGATACCTGGAGGTCGAGGTAAATGCCTCAACTCACACGCTTCGGGCATACAAAAAGGACCTTGAGGGGTTTGCCGCTTTCCTGGAAGATCGTCCCCCTGACCAGGTCGATATCTATGACATCAGGGGCTACGTCGCCAGCCAGTCCCAGAAGGGCCTGGATAAAAACACTATTGGCCGCAGGATTGCCACCATCAGGGCGTTTTTTAAGTACCTCTACTCCTCCGGCGTCATAGAGACAAATCCAGTCAGACTGGCAAACGCCCCAAAGACGACAAGACCGCTGCCAAGGTTTTTCACCGTCGCCGAGGTGTTTGAGTTGATCGAGCAGGTCAACGGCCTCGACTTTCACAGCATCAGAGACAGGGCCATACTGGAGCTGCTTTATTCAAGCGGGTTGCGGGTTGGCGAGCTTGCAGACACAAACCTCAGCGACATCGACCTCAGGGGTAAGCGCATTAATATACGTGGTAAGGGCAAGAAGGAGAGGATTGTCCCCATTGGCTCTTACGCCATCAAGGCGCTGGAGTCCTATCTCGCGCAACGTCTGGCGCTTCTAAAAAAGATAGAATCAGGAAAATCAAACGCCCTCTTTTTAAACAGGCAAGGAGCCAGGCTCTCAGAGAGGAGCGTCTACAGGGCGGTGGTCAAGTATGCCAGGCTCATTGGCATAGGTGGCAAGGTAGGGCCGCACACCCTGCGACACTCCTTTGCGACCCATCTGTTAGAGCGCGGAGCGGGGCTTATGACCATCCTCGAACTCCTGGGGCACACCTCCCTGTCCTCAACCCAAAAGTACACACACCTCGACATCGAACACCTCATCGACGTCTATGGAAACAGTCACCCCCTGGCTAAAGAATAAGAAAAGAGAAAAGAAAGAATGGGGACTCCGTCCCTTGGCCACCTGCAAGAGGGCGACTCCGTCCCCTCTTGACTCCCCTGCAAGGGCACCAGTGCCCTTGACCCCATTATGCGTAATGCTTATACACAATTGTCCTGGAGTTATGGCATAGCTGGGGGGAGCGTATTATCCCTCTGAATACGTTCTCTTAGGTTCCTGAATAGTTTTCTTTCAAGGACATCCAGTATCTTGGCGTTGTCTATGATAAGAACAGGGGGGGTTGAGGCATTTCCGGCGATGTAGTTGGTAATGTTACCCTCGAATATTATTATGTAGCCAGGCAGCGGTTGCTTTTGTTGGGCAGAGATCAGCCCCTTTACCTGCATATTAAAGTGATCCATGTTGGGCCTCGTATTTTGGATGGCTATATCGAGTTGATCCCCGTTGCTGTCTATGCTTTTTACGAGCCCAAACAGGGTGACCTCTTTGTCCTTGAGCAACTGCCAGGACTCTTGTCTTTGCTCGGCAAGCAGGGGGTCGTCATAGAGCATTGCCGCGGTCTTTCGCAGGTGCAGTTGTTTGTATGAGGCCTGTACGCTTGCGAGCCTCTCAGCAAGGGCTCCCTCGTTGGGTAGTTCTCCAGTAGCGCTCTCTTTAGCGCTTGGCTCTTCAGCGATATTATTGACCTTCTCCTTGGGTGTGGGGGCGTAGGAGTTCGTTAGCACCAAGATGAGCACAAGTACGACTGCCGCAACCACTATGGCCGATATGATGATGCCTTTTTTCCTTTTATCACCGGTCTTTACACTGACGATGCGATGTGTCGCGGTGGTAGTGGTTGCCTGTTTGTTGATGGGTTTTGTAGCCGTGGTATCTTGTGTCTCTAACAGGGCAGCCTTAAACTCGCTGGCGTCTTGAAACCTCTCCTGGGGGTCTTTTTTGATAGCCCTTTCAATTATCCTGTAATAAGCGTGGGGGATAGAGCCTTTGTGTTTAATGAGGTTAGGCGGATCGTTATGTATCTTGTTGTAAATAACCTTCATAATGCCAGTGTCCTTGTCTCCAAAGGGGAGTTGTCCTGTCAGCATCTCAAACATGGATATCCCCAGGGCATAGAGGTCTGCCCTGGCGTCAATGTAGATGGGGACGCTCAGTTCAATCTGCTCGGGGGGCATGTAGTGTACGGTGCCAAGGGTTTCACCGGATTTGGTCAATCGTTCCTGCTCCTGTTCTTGCGCGATAATCTTGGCTATCCCAAAGTCGGCCAGTTTCACTATGGGTTGGCCGGTCTCGCTCAGTGCTATCATGATGTTGGCCGGTTTTATGTCGCGATGGACGACCCCCTTGCCGTGAGCGTAAGCCAGGGCATCAAGGCACTGACACAGTATCTCGATACAGTTTGCACGATCCAGCTTGAAGCCCCTGAACTCCGGCGATAAGAGATTGACCCCTTTGGTGTTGTACCGGTGTTCTATCAATCTCTTAAGAGACTCACCCCTGACGTACTCCATGACGATATAGAGCCTTGAGTCCTCCTCAAAACAATCAAAGACCTCTATGATATTGGGGTGTCTTAGGTCAAATTGCGTCTTTGCCTCAAGAAGGAACCTCTTTCGTCTATCCTGTTGCCCTTGTGCATCAGCAAAGAGGAGCTTAATGGCACGTTGCGCCTTGAGATTGACATGCACTGCCCTATGGACAACACCCATCCCTCCACTGCCAAGGGGTGGCTCCTCTAACTCATAATCCCTAACCCTCATACGTTCTTTTAAGCTTCACCACTATGATAACTTCATTATATCATAAATGACAATCGTTATATGCTGTCTTGATTAAAAAAGAATCCATTGATCTATTATAACAGAAATAATTTGAGAAAGAACCTATAATGATTTTTGTATGTATTCTCCCTGGAATTGCGATGAGGGGAGGGGGGATATCAGGGCAATCGCATTAGAAAACTACCATACCCATATGTGCATAAATTAACTGTTGACAGGAATACGCAGATATTATCATAATAACTCATGTTACGCAAAAGCATAGCGTAAGTATGGTAAAATATCTGTATCTTTAATCATAACATACTGGGAGTAATTTTTATGAACATAAAAATTTTAGATCTTTACAGTGATTATCTTATTAGCTCGTTTGCCCAGACGTCAGCAACAAACCTGTCTAATCTATTGGATGGAGCGGTAAGTCATGACAAAATAACCCGTTTTTTATCTGAAGATGATTATACTTCAGCCGATCTTTGGCAGTTAGTGAAGCCAACGGTTCGTTCTATTGAATCGAAGGAAGGAGTG
>JADFXD010000151.1 GCA_015233725.1 Nitrospirota bacterium
AGTCTTCCCGCCTCAAGAATAAATCTCAGGTCATCATCCGATACCTCCCTTGACTCATCAAACACCTTACATGCATGTCTGTACTGCAGGGCCTTTAATAACGCTTCTCTCATAACACAATCTGCCTCCTTATATATAGATTATCTATATAGAATTCCTAATCCTTATAGTATCATCGTCACCTGGCAAGCCTTTGTCGCTTATAGGGGTTTTGCCTTTGTCGTCACGGTTATTTTTTTCGTTCATACCTAGTTCCAGCGTCTGTTCAAATTTATCATCTATGTCCAGTTCAAGGCCTGATTTTTCTATTTGGGGCTGCTGAAATCCCTTTAAGTCAGCAGGCAGGCTTTCAATGGAAGAGAAGGAGAAGTCATCGTCATCGTTAATATCCAGACCCTCATCGTCGCTTAGATCATAGACGTCTCCGTCTCTGTCATCATCCAGGGATAGCGCATGGGGGGATTGGTCTGGTTGCGGCTTTATATCTATCGCCGCGCCTGTTGTTGGTTGCGCTTGTCTGCCTATTATCGCTGTTTTTTCCTCATCGCCAAATTGCAGGACGTTATCATACTTTAGCTCAACATCAAGGTCGTCCTTTTCAATGTCGATTCGCAGACCTTCGGCATATTCCATGTCATTGTCTTTTTCTATTTCAATCCTGTCATTGTCCACAGTCAACCCATCTTTGGGCTCGCCCTCTTTACCTTCCAACAGGGTGGTCTCCTCGAAGGCATCATCGAGGTCGTCAAACCCTTCTGTAGCGCTCTGAGGCTGCAGGGCGTCATTTTTTAGGTCATCAGCCTTTTCAGGGCTATAATCAGAGACATACGTTGGCGCCTCACTGTCATCAAGCTCTATCTCTATCGAACCCAATGACATTTCCTCCTCATCAATACCATCTATCTCTAAATCTACATTGTCTAAATCCAGTTCAAGGTCACCTTCAATGTCTAACTCACCCTCGCCTATATCCAACCCCATATCGGGTTGCAGTCCCTCCAGGGGCGTGCCACTATCAGTACCAGTGGCGGCGTCCTCATCCGCCCGTATCTCAACCTCACCCAGGAGGGCCTCTGCCCTGTGCAGCTCGCCCTCTTCTATATCCAGCCCCACTTCGTCTATTGCGGCAATATCGGAGCTGCTATAATCCAGCGTAATGTCTTCTATGTCACCGATATCCTCTTGCATATCAAAATCAAGCTCGTCGTCCAACCCCACAGCGGGTTCTATCTCTACGTCCCCCTTATCTCTTTGGGCGGTATCGGAGCTATAATCCAACGTAATATCCTCAGAGGCACCTAAGGGCTCTTCCTGAAGAAGACCATCAATCTCCAGTTGGTCTTTATACAGTTCTGGGGTAAGCCCTTGAGTATCTTCCTCGAACCCTCCCCTTGAACTCAGCTCTACTGCCGGTTCTTCATCAAATGCATGCCTGGTCATTCCCACGGTGTCTTTATTTAAGGCCAACGTAGGTTCTTCCTGCTCTGCAATATCTTCATCTATCCCAAACTCTATAGCGCCTGATATTTCCTCTTGCTTGGGTATTTCGGCCTTAATATCCTCCTGGGGCTTATTACTGACATCCGTTCCCAGAACCCATGTAGAATCCTCCGAGGAGCTTTCCTCCTCCGGCATATCTATCCCAAACTCTATAGCACCCGATATTTCCTCTTGCTTGGGTGTCTCGGCCTTAATATCCTCCTGGGGCTTACTACTGACATCCGTTCCCAGCACCCATGTAGAATCCTCCGAGGAGCTTTCCTCCTCCGGCATATCTATCCCAAACTCTATAGCACCCGATATTTCCTCCGGCTTAGGTATCTCAGGCTTAATATCCTCCTGGGGCTTATTACTGACATCCTTGCCCAGTACCCACGTAGAATCCTCCGAGCTTTCCTCCTCCGGCATCTCTATTGCGAAATCTATAGCACCCGATATTTCCTCCTGCTTGGGTGTTTCGGCCTTAATATCCTCCTGGGGCTTATTACTGACATCCTTGCCCAGTACCCACGTAGAGTCCTCCGAGGCTTCCTCCTCTGGCATCTCTATTCCAGCTATTTCCATTTCAGCTATTTCACTGGGGTGTGAGCCTTCCTCAACACCATCGATCCCCAGCTCACCTGTCTCTATGACCATGCCCTCATCTTCCGACCTGAAGTCATCCCCTGAACCTATCTCAATAACCGGTTCAAACTCAACCTCCGATTTTTCCCTTAACTCGACACTGTCTCTTACAACCATTGTAGAGTCCTCGGAGTGAGCAAAGCTGCCTTCTGTGTCAATGGCCTTACCCTCATCTGTGTCCAGGATGTATTCCCTGCCAAAGGAGATATCAGAAGCGGGTATGCCCTCCGTGCTATATTGATCAGGGGCCACCCTGATAATCTCAGCGGTTTCCTCATGCCCCTCGGCTGATATATAATCGCCTTGAGGTTGGCCTTCGTCTTCGGTTGTATCTGGCGATTCAGACGATGTTTTGTGGAGAAAACCGGGCAGCACCTCCTCCGGCAGACTATCCGTGGGGACAGTATCCTGGTCATAAGGGTCATAGCCGTAGTCCATTTGTGATTGCGGTTTCCTGCCTGCCAGCCATAGATAATACAATGGCAGCAGAAAGACTACAGAGGCAGATAAGAAGAAAAGAACCATAGAGGCAATCATAGAGACCTTACTGGTGCCAGCAATGTGGCCTAGGCTTAATACCATCAGGACGCTCGGCACTAGCATGGGAATTAACATCAACAACCCCAGGGTCTTCTTTAACCCAAGCCGCTGGCATATATCCATCCATAAGATCACAAAAAGCACATTACCAACAATAGGTATCAGAAATAAAACGCCCCACCACACAGGCCTTCCAGCCATCCGTACCATTGTAAATAAATTGAGCAGTGGTACCCATGCCATCCACGCGGAGGCGACATTGAGTCTTTTGGCTATCTTGTACAAGGCAAACGAGAAAACAAGAGTTATTAATAACGCTACCACCAACCTTACAAGTATATACGCTACTAAATCAGCAAGCTCCCTCTTAAACATCTCTACACCATGAATAAGTGAAGCCAGCTTACCCTGTTTTGTCTTTGTCATAGACGGCATTACACGGTGTGGCGCTGCAGGTGTTGGGTGTGGGGTTGCTACCGGCGGGGCTGACGCTACGGTTGTTGTCGTGGGCACAGCGGTTGCGGGAGGCTGAGGCTTGGTTGAGACAACAGTATGCTCCTTGGGTGTCTTAGGCGCTGTTGCCGCCGGGGATACTGCCGGAGCGGGGGCCGCTGTTGCCACAGGAGCTGCTGCCCGTGGCATTGACGTCGGTGAGGGTTGAGGTCGTGTCACCGATACAGGGGGTGGGGTTGACTTCGGCGGCACTGGTGTAGTTGGAGCCGTTTTAGGCCTTTCTGCTTGCGCGCCCGATACCCCTTTAACCGGCGCTGAAACCGATGGTGAGGGCGATGGTGATGCTTGTACCCCCAGCGTCTCTGTTGTTTGCTCTTTTTCAGGTTCTTTTGGTGTCTCCCCTTCTGGTGGTGGATAATCGGTTATATGCATCTGTCCGTTATCATCCGTCCACTTGTAAAACCTGCAATACGCTGTATCATTAAAAAAGACTATAGATAAAGCCAAAACCACCAACACCGTTGATAGTTTCAAATAAAACCTGTTAACCATATAACCTCCCTAATTTTTTAGAGTCTATAATATAGAGTTTAACAAAATAAACAAAATAAAATCTAATCGTATCTGCCTTGATTTTTACGGTAACTATAAATTTTTATATACACGAGGAGGAGGTAAAGAAGGGAGGGGGGTGAGGCAAGATATTGTCGCACTGAGGGGTAAGGGGTTGGCAACCCCTGGCTCAGTTGCCGCCCCTGGCCCGGCCCAAAAGAAGTCCCCTTCACCCCATAAATATTCAATCCTAACGGTATAGATATATCCAGATACTTAAAACAGACTTTTATTTATGTGTCTCATTAAGTAATCCGTTGACAGCCTCCATAAAGGTCTCAGGGGCTGTTGGCTTATCCATAAATATGTCAGGCAATACCATATAAGATTTTATCTCTGCGCCTTTTTTACGATACCGCTCTACCAACTCCTCCCTTTCCATCAGAAGGAGTTTCCGATAGGAATTGTATCGCAGGAAAAATCTCTCGATGGAGCTGTCTACATGCTCCAGCAACACCCGCATGTTCTTGATGGTCTCAGGGTCATCAATCTCCTGATTCGCTTGCTCTATGAAACTTGCAATAGAGCTCAACATAATAACAGGGATATCCCTCAAATCAGGGTCGCTCCTGATGCCCTGCAATGTGCTAATGCCGTTTCGCCTTGGCATCATTACGTCTAAGACAATAAGGTCCGGCTTTATCTCCTTTGCCTTGTCAAATCCCTCCACACCGTTTTCAGCCATAACAACCCCATACCCATTTCGCTCCAATACTAACGAAAGAAACTTCCTTGTGACTATATCATCATCCACTATTAAGACACGCCTGCTCATCGTTTCCTCCTTTGATATATTTCCTTATTCTAACATTTCTCTTATACGTTTAGGTTCGTTCTTTTTACCAAAGATTAAAATTATCCTTGCTGTCAAAAATCCTGTGATGATATGATTAAGAATGAGACATCAGGATTAA
>JADFXD010000006.1 GCA_015233725.1 Nitrospirota bacterium
AAATGAATTCAAGCAGGTCATTCTAAACCTTATAAGTAATGCAAGGGATGCCATTGTCTCAAGGGACACCAATGAACGAAAGACAGAAAATGAGATACATATCGACATATTAGAAGACAGCGGCAAGACAGTAGTCTCTATACGCGACAATGGCGGCGGTATCCCGGATGATATAATCGGCAGGATATTTGAACCATACTTTACAACCAAATCATCAGATAAAGGTACAGGGATCGGTCTGTACATGTCCAAGACAATCATAGAAACCAACATGAACTGGAGACTCACGGTCAGAAACATAGACAACGGCGCCGAATTCAGGATAGAGATATAGGGAAAGAAGGGGAGCGGCACTGATCAATTATATCTTGTTTACAGTGTATGTTCCATGCACAATTATTCTTACTGTCAAAAATCCTGTGATGATATGATTAAGAATGAGACATCAGGATTAAGAATTATGGGGTCAAGGGCACTGGTGCCCTTGCAGGGGGTTCTAAAGGGGGCCAGGAGCGTCCTGGAGCGACAAAGCAACTCCGCCGCCCCTTTCTTTCTTCTCTTCTGGTAGGGCAGGTACTCATCACAGAAATATTTACAGTAAGCAATTATTTTAACTGCTGCCCCTTTTACTGCAAAATATTGTTTCTCTGTGTAATATGAGTAAATAATTCAACTGACATTGTTTAGTGCCTATGCCTTGATTACAACGTTCTTCCCGGAGCGCTTTGCCTCATATAGCGCATTGTCAGCCTTTACGATAAGCCCTCTGACGCTATCGGCATCCTTTGGGCAATTGGCGACCCCGACACTGACAGTGGTCTTAAGCGACAACGTACCATCTTCAAACACGGCCTTTTCCACTTCCTCTCTAATCCTCTGGGCAATTGCATAACCCCTCTCAATGTCCGTTGCCGACAACAACACGGCAAACTCCTCTCCCCCGTAGCGAAATGGCATGTCGTTGTCTCTTATGGCGCCGCGTATGCAGGTGGCTACACCCTCAATTGCCATATCGCCCACCACGTGTCCGTAGGTGTCGTTGACCTTCTTGAAGTTATCTATATCTATCATTATCAACGTGATGCCATCACTATAGAGGGGCAGTTTATCAAACTCCCTCTCTATGATGTGTCTGAAGTGCCTCTGCGTATACAGGCCACTTAGCTCATCAGTGATGGCGATGTTATAGAGATAGGCATTTTCAAATGCTATTACAAAGTGCCTGCTTATCGCTGACACTATGCCATGCATCTCCGCACTAAAGTTGCCTATATACTTTTGACACACCAAAAGGGCAAATATCCTGTCATCTTTAGAGATATTCATGTATATCTCTTTCTTGTCCTTAGACATCCTGAGGTCGATAAGCGTGCCATCGTGCCACTTGTTGATCAATCCAACCAGTTGTTCGTTGTGCTGCAGGTTGACACGAATGAGCCTGTTCTTGCCGACCTCCTTGGTGTATGCCCTGTACTGTCTGTTCTGCCTGGGTAGTACGATAATGACCATGTCGGCCTTGACCGTCTCCCTGATTATGTCTATTGTGATGACCTTTAGTTCATCCACGTCTATCGTCTTGCTGAGGCGCTCCATCATTGAGTAAAGCAGCGATATCTCGTGGTGTTGCTTGAATATCTCAAATATGTACTTATTTATCACCTTGGTCAATGACACTATCACTATCATAAGACAGACCAGCCCTAGACCAATTATAATTATCTCAACTCGGTTGATAATGGACTCGGTGTGTTTTAAAGGGCGATCAATGATAATCTTGCCATTTATAACAGTCTCCTTTGCGTGACAACCATGACAGATGGTATCGTTAAGTATAATCGACACATTTCGGGAGACCTTCTCACCGTTAATATTCTTGACTATAAGTGTCTTTTTAGAAGGGGGCTTATCCTTACTCTTGTGGCAGATCAGGCATGAGGCCTCCTTGAAGCGGTCCAGGGTGGTTCCCACCTCAGTGGGGTCTGTTGAATAGATGATCCGTCCCTTGTTGTTGATTATGAAGGCGGAGCTTATTGTGTCCTTGTCATTGGAGAGGGCATCGAAGATCGATTGCATGGCGCCCTGTTCGTGGGTCATCATGAGGTGTCTAAGGGTCATCAATATAGTTTCGCTTAATTCATGGGTCATTTGCTCGGTATTTTTGAGTAAGGCCTTAGGCAATAAGACAAAAACCGAGACAACGGCGATAAGGCCGCACAGCAAAAGAAGATTCACGATCGCTACCAGCATCTTCTTTTTTAACTGGTACACCCATCCGATGTTTTCTGGAGTCAACTCTTACCTGGAATAGATGACTTTAACAGTTGCATTGCCAATCAGCAGGCAGGTGGCTTAAGAGGTTGTTTGCCCTGATTACTCCGCTATACCGGTCATCAAGGCAGCGAGTCTGTCAGGGTCGAATCTCAGCATGGCCAGTATGGATTTCCTGGGATTATGTGTAATGCCCTGCCTTATGGACTCCGACGATCGGACGGCCTCATCGTATGTCTTTATCCTGGTTGTCAGGGCCGTCTTTCCATCGCTGGTCGTATCGGTCCCAAGGTGCTCAAGTGTCCCGGTTGCGCTGTCTTCATCTTTCATCTTTACCTCCATGTAAATTTAAAATCATTAGGTAGGATAGCATAGTCGATCTCAAAAAAAAAAGAGGGCGAATTGCCTAACATAAATTAAAGAAGCTCCGCCGCCCTCCCCTTCTTTCTTATCCATCGGTGGTGATTGCCTTAATCAGTTCAGCCAATACGTCTTCGGCCTTATCGATTTCGATCTGGCAGGTGCCGGCGTTGGCATGTCCCCCGCCGCCGTATCTTAACATCAGTGGTCCGATATCGGTCTTTGACGACCTGTTCACGATAGACTTGCCCACGGCGTAGACGATGTTTTGTCTCTTTAGTCCCCAGAGCACGTGGATCGAGATGTTACACTGTGGAAACAGGGCATAGATCACAAACCGGTTACCTGGATAGATGGTCTCCTCATCAAGCAGGTTTAGCACAACGAGATTATTGTGTGTGATGGAGCAGCGCTTGATCTGGTCTTTAAACAGCTCATCGTACTTGAAGAACAGCTCCACCCGTTCCATTACATCAGGCAGGGCCAGTATCTCCTCTATCGTATGGTTCTTACAGTAATCGATGAGGTCCATCATCAGGCTGTAGTTTGATATCCTGAACTCTCTGAATCTACCGAGGCCGGTCCGTGCATCCATGAGGTAGTTTAAGAGCACCCACCCCTTTGGATGCAGTATCTCATCGAGGCTAAGGCGTGCGGCATCGCCCTTGTCAACGGCCTCCATCATATCGAGGGGTATATCTTTAAACCTGGCTTCACCGCCAAAGTGCTCATAGACGACCCTGGCCGCCGAGGGCGCCTCGGGGTAGATGACGTGGTTGTCACGCTTGCCGACCCTTATTGTTTCGCTGAGGTGGTGGTCGAAGGCCAGGTGTACGCCCTCGACGTAAGGCAGGTTCGTTGTGATATCCCTGTTGGTTATATCTATCTTGCCATCCTGCATATCCTTTGGATGCACGAACTTTATATCATCGATCATGTCTAGGTCTTTTAATAAGACAGCACATACCAGACCGTCAAAATCACTCCTGGTCACTAATCTGAACTTACCATCTGCCATTGTCTTACCTCCTTAAATGTTATCGCACAGGCGCATTGCATTATATTGTACACGAAGACATTGCTCTTTGGCTATAGGCCGAATTGCCTCATCTAAAATCTATACTAAATTTATATAGCAGATTTCGATTTGATTAACCTACATGTCTTTATTGAAAGGGTGCATCAAAAAGTCATGGGTAGCTTGGTCAAAGAAAGAAGGGGAGGCTTTGCTTCTTTACCGCTCCAGGTCGCACCTGGCTCCCCTCAGACCCCTCCACAAGGGAGGCCCCCTTGACCCCGTAATTGATACTCTTACCCATGAAAAATTGATGCACCCTTATTGAAACTTTATGTATAAGAGCATGGTGTTGGGTTGTTGTTGTCTGTCTTTTTGTGGTGGCATGTCTTGCCTGGCCGAGGTGGTGAGTTCTTCAACGCTGCCGAGCCGACGCAGCTCCGACAACAGGGCTGCATAACCCTCAGTCGGTATTTCGGCCTCCATGTACTGATGTTGGCGGGTGTCCTTGTCTGAGACGACCTTGCCACCTCTCTCACTTATCAGGGTGGCAACCTGGTCAAAGACGTCAGGCTGTGCTGCTGCCTTTTTTTCTGTCTTTTGGGGTACCTGACGCAGCGTTGACCTCTCTTGTTTGAGGCTGCCGGAGTCTTTGAGATCGCCTGATTCCCTGGCCTTTTCTCCATCGACAGAGACGGTGAGGGTTATACGTTGCTGGGGTCTCCTTACCTCATCGGCAGGTTCGGAGGTGGCATTGAACATCCCTGCGGCAACCCCTTGCCCCTTCGACCTTGCCGCTGGCGCAGGAATCTCCAACTGGGCCGAAGCTGCTGGAGCTGCCGGAGCTGTGATGGTGGTTGTCGGAGGAACCGGTGCCGGGACTGCTGCCGGGGGAGCCGGTACCTTGTGGGCTGCCTCGGGCAATGCCCCGGATATAGACACCGAAGGTGGCCGAGGCTTGCTCGCGGGGGCATTGGCCACCATATCGGCGCTGTGTTCTTTAGCGGCCTTCTTTTTGGCCGTTGCCGGTGGCTGAGGTCTGGTCTTTGCCAGGGTATCATGGAGTATTTCCTTGACCCCATTGGCCTTGCTCTCTTGCTTGCTCTCTGGCCTGCTCCCTGATCGGGGTGGCTGTTTAACGTCCTCGATAATGCGTTGCATCTGAGGCTCCCTGTGCAGGACACTCAACGCTATGAGCACCAACATCGCAAGGGCAGCAAGGCCAAGGGGCATCTTCAATGGCATTTTGAGGGGCATGTCATGTCGTTGCGGTTGCTCCATGCGTTGTCTCAGGCCGTCGAGGAAGTCCGCCGGGGCCTTGACCTGAGGCATGGCAGAGAGCCTATGGCTGAGGTCGCGCATCTGCTGTAGTTGTCGGGCGCAATCGCTGCATTGGCTCAGGTGCCCTTCAACCTGTTGCCTGGATGCGTCATCAACGCTGCCGTCGATGTATGCCGATATGAGCCTCCTGACCGTGTGACACTGTTTCATATAACCGCCCTTAGCCTCTCCCTCAACGTCTGTCTCCCACGCGCGATCTTGGACTTGACCGTTCCTGACTTGAGTCCAGTAATGGAGGCGATCTCGTCATAGGACAGGCCCTCGATGTCGCGAAGGATCACGACGGTGCGTTGTTGCAGGGGCAGCGACCTTATTGCACGTTGGATGGCCTCATCCTGTTGTCGTTTCTGTAGGTGGTGTTCCGGTGAGAAGCGTTCATCGGGTATATCGCCCGGTGTGAAGTTGTCGCCATCCGTGGGATTTGTCGATAACATCCGCTTAAAGAAGAGGTACTTCAGTGAGGTGAGTCTGCTCTTACACGTGTTGACCGCTATACGGTACAACCAGGTTGAGAAGGACGACTCGCCCCTGAAGCCCCCAACTGCCCGGTAGACCTTGATAAACGTCTCCTGTGCGCAGTCGTTGGCCTCATCGTAATCGCCCATCATACGGTAACACATGTTAAACACCCTGTCCTTGTATTTAAGCGTCAGGGAGTCAAAGGCAGACTCCTGTCCTGACCTGAAGGCATCAATGAGAGCCTCATCCGCCTCAGTGCCCTGCGTTTCATTTATTATATCTGGGTCATTGTCGTTACTCATTTAGACTGTCGTTTCTCTGGAAAGTTCCACCTACCCATATCTTAACTGAGAATTACTGTTCTCCTTGTGCTTTACTTAGCGTACTACTATACTTTATCATAAAAGAGGGGTAAAATATCTGTTTAGGAGTTTTATAAAAGATTCAACTAACCATCGGTTCTCGGCCCTTGGAGTAAGAGACTTCAGGTTATTTTTCACGGGGCAGACGATATCTCTCGTTGGCACATGGATGCAACAGACGGCGCTTGGGTGGCTTGTGTACTCGATAACGAGGTCGTCATTTTATCTGGGGCTGATGGCCTTGGCGCTTTCCTTGCCTGTGTTGTTTTTCACCCTTATTGGTGGTATTGTGGCGGACAGGTTCAGCAAGCGAAACATCCTTATCGCCACGCAGGGGCTGTCCATAGTGCCAGCGGCGTTGCTCACCATCATAGCCTATGGAGGGGTCACAAACATATGGTTGATACTGGCCGTTGCGGCCATCCTTGGGGTCGTAAACTCAATAGACATACCGGTACGTCAGAGCTTCATCATTGAGATTACCGGCAGGGAGAACCTTCTCAATGCCGTCGCACTTAACTCCACGACGTTTCATACGGCCAGGGTGGTAGGTCCATTTATCTCCGGGATTGTCATAGAGCATTACGGGGCAGCCCTCTGTTTTTTTATAAACGTGATAAGTTTTCTGCCTATTGTATATGCCCTGTGGAGCATCCAGTTAAGGCACGAGGCAAGCGCTGGTAAGTCAAACGGGTTTGTCAGGGATTTTGGCGATGCACTGTCGTTTATCAGGGACAATGGACGCCTCTTGTATATCATACTCACGGTGACGGTGTTTAGCCTGTTTGGGATACCGTTTTCGCAGTTCTTGCCGGTGTTTGCAGATGGCGTGTTTAGCTCCGGTGCCAGGGGATATGGCTATATGATGTCGGCGGTTGGCCTTGGGTCGGCCCTTGGGGGGGGGATAATCGCCTTTAAGGGCGATATACAGAAAAAACGACTCTACATGTCCATCACCAGCGTAATCTTTCCGTTTTCGCTGTTTATCTTTGCCATAAGCGGCAATTTTATCTTGTCGCTGGCATCTCTGTGCGTGATGGGGTTTAACATGGTCAGCTTCCTGGCCACGGCAAACAGCTACATCCAGCTAAAGACCAGGGATGACCTCAGAGGACGCGTCATGAGCGTCTACACGATGATGTTTTTGGGGATGACCCCCCTTGGAGCCACCCTTATGGGCACCCTTGCTCAAGGCATAGGGATACAAAAGACAGTTGCCATCAATGCCGTCGTCTGTCTGGGCGGTGTGCTATTTTTCAGAAACAAGTGGAAGTAGACACAGACCCGCAAAAACAGGACAGGGGCGTGTCAGCCCCTGCACCCAGGAAAAGACAAATAACCCAATAACCACAGAATCAATGTCCTAAACGTACTGGCCAAACATAGATGAGGCCAGACTTGAAGTCGTTATACACGTGGCCGTTGGACATGTCGACGTCCCATGCGTAGGATGTATTGTTAACGATGGGAGTAGACGACCAGTAGCTGTACGATTGCACATTTGTAAACCCCGACGACGTAAACGATGATACAAGATCAACCGCCTGACCGTTACAATAAAAGTTTTGGCTAGTGCCATTGACAATTGCATCTAAGCCTGTAGTAGACCCATCCATCCTGCAAAGACTATACAACTCCTGTATAGTTGGTAGTCGCCATCCTGAGGGCATACAGGTAGAGGCCTGATCCCACGTCACACGGCCACAACCGTTAGTGTTTTTCATCCACTGCAGATTGGTAAGTGTGTCCGTCATTGAGCCGTCACCGTTATCCTTAAACCTCGCTGTGGGTGTAGGCGTAGGTGTTGGTGTGGGCGTTGGCGTCGTTGTACCAGAGCGAACTGGCCATACGTAGAAGTTGTTGCCCTTGCCGCCGGCGGTTATGTAGCCATCGAACATGCTAATATCCCACGCGTAGAGCGTACTGTTAGCAGAGGTAGTAGCGGACCAGTAGTAGTTCGATTGCACATTTGTAAACCCCGCAGACGTAAACGATGATGCAAGATCAACCGCCTGAGCGTTACAATACCCGTTACCAGTACCGTTTAGTATTGCATCCAAACCTGTCTGAGACCCATCCGTCCTGCAAAGGCTATACAACTCCTGCATAGTTGGAAGTCGCCATCCTGAGGGCACACAGGTAGAGGCTTGATCCCACGTCACCAGGGCACAGGGGTTAGCATCCTTCATCCACTGCAGATTGGTAAGTGTGTCCGTCATTGAGCCGTCACCGTTATCTGTAAACCTCTTACCACCTGGTGTCGGAGTTGGCGTAGGTGTTGGTGTGGGCATTGGCGTCGTTGTACCAGGTTGCCAATCTGAAGACATACCATGAACTACAAAACCTCCACCTGAGATTGTAAGTCCATTCATAAGCCACACGACAACATCGCCCGTTGTGGTGTCTTGCCAGAGGATATCAGCCTTGCCATCGCCATTATAATCTCCATCTGTCAACAGCTTCCAGTTACCTGGCATTGCTCGTACCACGTAGTTGCCGCTAATTATCTTGGCCCCATCCATCAGCCATGCGGCAGTATCACCAGTTGTGGTGTCTTGCCACAGGATGTCGGCCTTGCCGTTACCGTCAAGGTCATCAACCGCCTTTACCTGCCAGTTACCTGGAATGCCCTTGGCAACTAATCCACTTCCTCCTTGTATATTGACCCCATCCATGATCCAGACGTAGACGTCACCACCAGTGTTTTGCAAAAGGACGTCGCCCTTGCCATCCCCGTTAAAATCAGCCACTGCCTTGACCGTCCAATCTGATGACAGACCCTTCACTACAAGGCCTCCACCATTTATCTTGGTTCCATCCATCAGCCACAGGGCAACGTCGCCAGTTGTGGTGTCTTGCCACAGGATGTCTGCCTTGCCATCCCCGTTAAGGTCGCCTGTCCCCTTGAATGACCACTCCTTTGGCAAACCATGTATGACAAAATCACCACCTGTTATCTTTGTACCATCCATAAACCAGATGTAGACGTCACCGTTAGCGTTTTGCAATAGGACATCGGCCTTATTATCACCATTGAAGTCTCCTGTGCCCTTGATTACCCAATCAGTTGGTAATCCCTTAACTGCAAAGTCACTACCTTTTATTGCCATCCCATTCATCAACCATATAACGACGTCTCCTGTCTTGGTGTTGCGCCAGAGTACGTCGCTCTTGCCATCGCCGTCAAAATCATTTATCGCCTTGCTGTAGGCGTTTGTCGCCGTACATAGAACCAACGCCAATAACAGCAGCCACATCTTGATTATACTTCTTCTCATCTGATTGTCTCCTTATTCTCAAATTTCTATTTTAATCTGCATACACATGTATCACCCATGAGCTCAAAAATAACCTCTAACCTCACCTCCTGATAACGTACATCCTTACGTTATCTTGTCTGTTGACGTCTTACGATATCAAGGTTGTTTCTTGCCTCAGCGGCATTGGGGTTAATCTGTAAGGCCATCTGGTACTGGTTGATGGCCTCAGCGATGTTGCCGGTTATGGCGTAGATGTTTCCCATATCCACGTAGGCCTCAACCAGATTGGGGTTGAGCCTTATGGCAGCCTGTAGTTCAGCGGCGGCCTTGTCGTAGATGCCCTGCCTTGCCAGTTTGCCTCCAATGGCATAGTGCATACCGGCAACATCAACGGCGTCAACCTTGTGTCTCTTGGCAGCCCTGGGGTCCTTCAGGATTTCGTCGTAGGACTTCAGCGCCATCTGAACCTCGTTGAGATACTCCGTGGTAAGGCCTTGCATCGCATAGACGCGACCGAGATTCATGTGCGCCACGACGTAATCGGGCTTGAGGACAGTGGCGGTCTTATAATGCTCTATTGCCTCGTGCATGTCTCCCTGCCGTTCATAATACATGCCGAGGTTGTTGTGTGGTCGTGCCTTTTTAGGGCTCTTCTCCACGGCGTCCTTCCACAGCGTGAGGTTGTCCCTCCATACGCCATTTCTGTGATACGCCGCAACGGATAAGACCAGGACAACGCACGCGATCACAGACAGCAGCACCATCCGCCGCCCCCGCCACTGTAAGTGATCATTCACCCCGGCCCGATGTATCCAGAACATCCCTGTTACAGCCCCAAGCACAATAAAAAAGCCAATGCCCGGAAGATAAACCCTGTGCTCAAAGATAACGTCCTCTATTGGAACTATGCTTGACTCAACCGATATCGTCACGAAAAACCACGCTATCCCAAATGCAACCAACCTGCCTGTGCGATGCCTCTTGCCCCGCTCCTCTTTAAATGAGATATAGTAAAGATATACGGCCAAACCTATAATCGCCAAGAGAAACAACAACGACAAGGCCACCGCCGGCTCAGACAACGACCTGTAAACGGGATAATCGTAATCGAGGTTCTGGGCAACCGGAAGGCACAGCAATCGTATGTATGTCACGATCACCCTGAACTGGGTCAACAGGTAGTCCCAACGCGAGATGCCCTCTGAGGTGGCAAGATTAAACGAGTTGCCGGCCGTCAGGATCGTCAGTGGTATGACCAGGATCGTAAGCAGGATCGGCACGAGGTAGATGAGCCTCTTTTTGACATCTCCGGTAAAGAACAAGAAATCGACAGCGACGATCATCACCGGCAGGGTGAACGATATCTCCTTTGTCCTCATCGCACAGATAGCCGCAATGATCGAGACGGCATACAGGGCGTATCTTTTTGTAGCGTTTGACAGGACAAGCCGCGACCATACATAGGTCACAACCGACAGCAGGTAAAACAACGTAGCCAGGGATGCAAACCGCTGGACGATGTAAGTCACCGCCTGCGTCTGTATTGGATGGCAGACAAACAAGAGAGCGCTTGTCAGGGCCACCACTTCAGGGACACCTTGACCCTCAATGGATGATAGATAGGGTGACCTCAAGAGAAGCGTCATAAACCAGAAGACAAGCAGGGCGTTAATGATATGAATCATGATGTTAAATATGTGATAGCCCGTCACGTCGTAGCCATTAAGACTATAGTTGATCGCAAAGGAGAGGTAGCCAATCAGGCGTGTCCTGAAGAAGTCCTTGACGCTGTCATCGGCATTGGTGGCGTTAATGGCCGAGGGGTCAAGGAAGTAGTTGAAGCCTTTTACAAGGGGGTTCTGCACTATGTTGACATCGTCGTCAAGCACAAAGGGCACGCTTAAGGCATTGGAATATACGATAAGACCAATAACAACTATTAAAAACTGATGGATAACCCTGTTTCGCAAATTAAACCGACCTCTCGCTACAGTATATCACGGCTAATAGAAAAATACAAGAAAAAAGAAAGAAAGGGGCGGCGGAGCTTCTTTGTCGCTCCAGGACGCTCCTGGCCCCCTTCAGAACCCCCTGCAAGGGGACCAGTGCCCTTGACCCCATAATTCTTAATTCTACGTTTTATCGATATATATATTTATTTGGCTCAAATGTAGTAAAATCATTGTTCAACGATAAAAAGACTGAAAAGGAGTGTGTGTTATGTTACAAAACGGTTTGGTCAAGGCATCGTGGAACAGGTGTCTGATGCTGGTAGTGCTATTGTTGTTTGTGGGATATTCTGCTGCTCCCCTGGATTGCCAAGAAAGAAAAAAGGTTGATGACTCCAGCTTTGAGGAGTATCTTAAGGCCAAGACAACGGATACGTTTCGTTTTGTCGTATACGGCGACAGTAGGAGTCTGACGAATAGTGTCAACGAAAATGTGATATCTAAGATAAACAAAGAGATTGTTTCACTTGATCCGAGACCTCTTTTTGTAATCTACATGGGCGATCTGGCCATAAGGGGTGGTACTGATATGTACGACTTAGGGAAAGAAGCCATGAAACAGCTTAACGACGCCCAGATACCGTATGCAATGGTGGTAGGAAATCATGACCTCTATAAATCGTTTCCGGCTTTGGGGGGCATATCGGCAGATATGCAGAGCGAGTACCAGCGGAGTTTTTGTGAATCAAACACAGTTGGGCCAATCTGTTTTCCGGAGGATCCAAAGTTACCTGGGTACAAGAACCTTGCCTTTGCCTTTGAGTTTGGCAATTCCTTCTTTGCGATATTGGACACCTACTATGTAACTAAGAGGGAGAGGTACTATGATGACATCTCGCAGAAGCAGTTGCAGTGGTTTAAGGACAAATTGTCCAACACCGGGAAGAAGTACAAGTTTGTCTTTGCACACAAGGCCATTTACTCTTCTGGCGTTCACAAACATCCCCCCAAAACACACATGCTTGCTCTGATGGATGTGTTAAACAACAAACACGTTGACATATATTTTGCAGCACATGAGCACTACTACGTCCGAAGGAAGATCGAACAGCCAAATGAAGATTGTCATAATAAGGCCGATGACCATAAATGGAAAAATGGTGTGACCCATATAGTCGATGGCGGTGGCGGAGCGCTATTGGCCAACCCCAAACCAAAGAAATACAACCTCTCTGCCTGTGCAAAGATGTACAACTTTACCGTTATAGATGTCACATCAGACAATATAACAGGAGTCACCTACGGTTTTAAGAAGGAAGACATCAAGCCCATTGATAAGTTCTGCCTGCAAGGTGACGGCAAACCATGTCCAGGTTGGGAGTCGCAGGATAATAAGGTAGATAAATGTATATTTAGGTAAATGTAGATTAGAGGATTGAGCCTTCAAGAGGGTACCGCTAAGGAAGGGGTCAAGGGGTCCATGACCCCTTGCAGGGGAGGTCTGAGGAGGGGGCGGCCAGGCGTCCCTCCTTCTTTCTTTCCCTTTTTTTCTTACTGTTTATTCATCTGGTTGTTGGGTGGCGACTGGCCTCATCGGTTTTGTTTTTGGTGAGGGCTTGCCTTCCTGTTTGCGAGAAGTAGATGAGGTGTTTATACCCTGGAGGGTCTTCCTGGCCGTTTCGGCCTCCGTGCTCTTTGGGAACTCCTCTATCAGTTGTTGCAAGATGGTTTTAGCGGTTCTTGGGTCTTTTATCTCAATAAAGGCCTGTGCCTGTTTCAGTTTTGCGGCAGGGATTTTACTGTTGCCCGGGTATTTTTTTACAACCACATCGTAGCTAAGTATGGCATCCTCATAGCTGCCTTCTCTGTAGTACGTCTCCGCAATCCAGAAGTTACTGTTGCCGGCAAGCGAGTTTGCCGGATTGTCCTTGATAAGTCGACTAAACTTATCCCTCGCCTCTTTGAGTTTGCCATCCTGGAAGTCCTTGACGGCTGCATCATAGAGGGTCTTGACGTTACCATTTTCCGGTTGTGCCTGTGGAGTAGGAGGCGGCGGTGTGGGCTGATGCGATTCGCGAGGCGCTTCAATCCTGGGAGGGACCACGGCCAGACCCTTCTGCTGCAATGTAGCGTCTATCCTGCCCATCTTCAACTGTAGCTCTTTGATCTCCTGTTCGATGTTCTCAATCTGCGCCTTAAGGACGTCCCTGTCCGTCTTGCCCTCAGCGAACACCTTGTCCACGTAGTACTTTCGCTCCTCGTAACGACCCTGCAACTGCTGCATCTCCCTGTTTAAATGCTCAAACTTGGAATTGAGACCCTCCTGACTCTCGCGTATAGCGTCGGATACATCGGGCTTTGCCTTGGGTTGTTGCTGCTTTTGAGCCTCAAGGGTTGCCAGATGCTTTCTTATATCCTGTATCTCATCCTTTTGACCATACTGAACGCGGTGCAACTCGTTTAGCTCATTTTTTATATGACTGTCGTCCGTTGCACACCCGCTTACAATAACCGACACCACTGCCAGTATACATAGTTGCACCAATGGTCTTAGCTTATAACACACTTAAACGCCTCCTGACTCCTGCTACCTGCTGATTACAAAGGCAGCCCTTCTGTTCTTGGACCAACATGCCTCATTGTGTTCGTTGCATATGGGCTTTTCCTTGCCAAATGTTACTGTCTCCATACTGGTTGCCGGTACACCCGATGACACTAAGAATGCCTTTGTAGCCTGTGCCCTCTGGTCTCCCAGGGCGAGGTTGTACTCGTTAGTGCCTCTTTCGTCGCAGTGACCCTCTATTAGAAGACTAACCGACTTGTGAGCCAACATCCAATCAGATATCTTACGCAGCACCGGCTTTGCCTCATCCAATATGTCAGACCTGTTGTAAGCAAACGGGATGTTTTTTAAAACACTCTGCATTGCCGCCCTAATCTCCTCTTCTGTCAGTGCCCTGTCCTTAATCGAATCTTTGTCTATCGATGTGGTTTCGTCGGCATCCTTTGAGCGATCCTTAACGTCGCGATCCTTATCCTTACTGGTGTCCTCTTTCTTTGACATCGGCCCGCTATCAGGGACCACGACCTCTTTTTGTGCGCAGCTAACTATAAACAGAAATAGCGCTGCAAAAACCAAAACTACTAAACGCTTCATTCAAAAACCTCCATTAGTTGTGTGACCATGAAGGGCCAAAGGCCCTTATATTCTTTGGTGATATCCTGTGTTGCTCATCTGCCGTTACACTCATCACGTAGACGCCCTTTACGCCGTCCCTGTCTGATGTAAATACGATGTATCTGCCATCGGCTGAAAATGATGGCTCTTCATTATTGCCCACATTGGTCAAGACTGTCAAGCTAGTGCCATCGGGCTTTATCGTGGCTATTTGAAACCTTCCTCCTGTCATCATACAAAACGCGATCAGATCGCCTGCTGGCGACCACTCCGGGGCTGTGTTGTAGTTACCCTCAAAGGTGAGTCTCCTCGAATCGCTGCCATCCGAGTTCATAATATAGAGCTGTGGTGTACCGCTCTTGTTAGAGACATAGACGATATGTCCGCCATCGGGTGAGGAGGCCGGTGAGACCTCTATCGTGTCGGCATATGTCAGAGGGGTCAACACCCTGGAGTTGAGCTGTAACAGGTAGATGTCAGGGGAACCTTTACTGGAGGAGGACAGCAACAAGTCCTTGCCATCGGGGGTAAAGTCTCCCACCAGGTTGGTTCCCTTAGAGGAAAAAACCTCTGTCTCGGAGGCCGTGTCGAAATTCAATATGTTGATTGCCCATCTCCCTTTCCTAAGAAACGAGTATGCCAACCTCTTGCTATCGGGCGACCAGTGAGGTCTCATGATAAGGCTATTCTTTTTGACTATCTTCTTTATCCGCTGTCCGTCAAAGTCCATCAGGTATATAGACCTGCCCTCAGCGCTGTCGTAACCAATGAAGGCAATCCTGGTGCTGAATACCCCCTTTTGTCCGGTGATTGCCTCATAGAGGTCATCCGCTATCTTGTGGGCCAGGGGCCGTAGGAGGTTCTTTTTGGTTGAATAGTTCTTTTTAAGGATATTTCTCATCTCAACAACGTCGTACACCGACACTGTCACACTGAGGGAGCTATCAGATGACCCCTCAAAGACGCCCTTTACTACGGCATCCACACCAAGCGGCCTCCAGTTATCCGCGTTAAATGGCGTATCCGATGTCTCAAGGAAGGCGTTTTTATCAACAAACGAAAAGAGATTTGTAAACTGCAGATCGGACTTTATTATCTCGGATACCCCTGGTCCTTCTGCAATGCCAGTAAAGTCCTGTATGGCTATGGGGAGTTTGCGTCCCCCAGGGGAGGTTACATCGATGTAGACCCTACCCTCGGCGAGGCTACCTGCACATAGCGTTAGCAGCAATAAAATCAGTTGTGAGACGTTTATTAAACTTATCTTTTTCATGGGTAAAACCTTATGGCGACCTCCATGTTGTCCACCGGTGGTGTCGGCAAAGGGACCGACTTGTTCACCGCACTAAGGCAAGAGCGATCATAGAATGTATTGCCGGAGGACTTATCGAGTTTTATGTGTTCAACCTTACCGTCCTTTGTAATGGTAAAAAAGACGATTGCCTCCATGTCTTTTTTTGCGGAATCTGGAAATATCCATCGTTTCCTGATCAGACCTCCGATCAGGCCAATGTATTGAGCCAACATATCGTCGCTTTGAACCCCGTTGGCAACCCCGTTGGGTGATTCAAACATGGAGGGCTTGCCTTGCCGCTGTGTTGTGGCCTGAGAGTTGCCAGCGCTGTTGTCGGCCTTTAGGCTTATGGTGGAACGCAGCCTGGCCTGTTGCTGTAGCTTCTTTTTGGCCTTGAGGAGCGCTATACTCTCCTCGACAGTTACTTCGTCTTTGGCCTCGGTCTCTTTCTTGACCTCTGCGGTGGGTTTAGGCACCTCCTTTTTGGGGACTGGCACCTCCTTGGGGATTGGCACCTCCTTGGGGACGGGTTTAGTTACCTCCTTTTTGGGAACCGGTACCTCCTTGACCTCTTTCTTGACCTCTTTTTTAACCGGTGGTTCCTTCTTGGCTACAGGCTCTTGTGCCTCCGGCTCTTCTTCTTCCACTTGAGGTTTCCTTACAGTGGCTGGCACCGGTGGGTGGGAGGTCTTGGCGCCGGTACTATCACCGACAGAGACCAGATTTACCTTATAAGCAGCGGGAATCAGCATCGGAGACTGCTTTTTTATCGTGTAGGTCAACAGCGCAAACATCACCGCATGTAGTATAAACGAAACGGCCGTGTTTGTTATGACAGAGGGCTGCCTGTTCATTTTGCCTCTTGTGCCGGTTCAGTGACCATGCCGAGTTTCTCGATCCCTGCGGCCTTTATCTCCGCCATTAGCTCGGCGACTTTCCCGTAGGAGACATTTTTATCTGCCTCAAGGTACACATCCGGGTTACGGGTGCTGATGGCCTTGAGTTTCTGTACCAGTTGTTGCATGGTGAACTTCTCTTTGTTGAGATAGATATCACCGGTCTTTTTTATGGTGATGGTGAACCTGTCCTGACTTGGCATAGACGTCCCCTTTGTCTGCGGTAGATCGACATCGAGGCCCTGTTTCATCATCGGTGCTGTTACCATAAAGATCACCAACAACACCAGCATTACGTCTACCAGGGGGGTGACGTTGATGTCACCGAGCACGCCTCTATCTCTTTCTATCTTCATCCATCATCCCACTAAAAAAGGCCAGCAGGTCCTCTGTAAAGTCTTCCATCTCTATAGTCATCCTACGTGCGGCGCTCAGGAAAAAGTTGTACCCCATAACGGCAGGTATTGCCGCTGCAAGCCCCGCGGCTGTCGTAATGAGCGCCTCCGCTATGCCCGGGGCCACCACCGCCAGGGAGGCCGACCCCGCCGAGCCAATCCCTCTGAATGCGTTCATTATACCCCATACCGTGCCAAACAGCCCTATAAACGGCGTTGTAGAGCCAGTTGTTGCCAAAAAGTTGAGATATCCCTCGAGCTTGGCGCTTTCAAGGGCACTGTACCTGCGCACTGCACGCCTTATGCCGTCTATTCCCTCGATGTCCCTGTCCTCATAGACGGACCTGTATATGTTGGCCAACGGACTGAGACCGCAGGCCCTGGCCACCTTATTAAGCCCGGGGGCCTCCTTGCCAGAGCGGAAGTATCTCAGAAACGAGAGGGTTTCACCCCTGGCCTTAGAGAAATGCCTCCATTTAGCCAACATTATACCCCATGATACAACCGAAAAGAACAGCAGTGTCAACAAGACTAACTTTACGACCACCCCTGCCTGGAGTACTAAACCTAACGCTGTTTGATCCATAATCGCTATACCTTCATATCTTTAAGAAGCTATTTTAGTACAACGTCACTTAAAAGTCAACCGTGGGTTTTTTCCGTGACGTAGGCTGTCAAAAAGGACTCAAGGCCGTCGACCTGTGGCATGTTGCCAAGTATACGGCCAATGTAGCCCCTCTCTAACAGCAGCCTGTGTGATGTTGCAAAGTTGAGATCGAATATCCATGACAACTGAAGTAACTTATAGTCATCCAACGTGGAAACGTCCTTGAGGAGTACCATCTGCCTGTTGTAAACGCTCCTCAGGACGTCATTGTTACAGAGCCCGACCAGGGGCAGTCCGAGGGCAGCCGCCGAGGGGCGGTCGGCCTCATCGGTATCGAAGTACTCGATAAACACCCGCCAGATGTCAAGTTTATCGGCATCGCGGATGAGTTTCAGGTATTTCACAGTATCAGAATCCAGCCCTGGGGGAATCTTGTAGGCATTGTGGTATTTTATCGATTGTGTGAGGATGGCATATTCCTCCACATCCATCTCCGAGATCGGGCATTCCTTGATGAGGGTCTCCACGCCCAGGACGCCGTGGTTTACGGAGATGCTGTCTCTGAAGGTCTTGTACCGGGCATACTGGGGGAATCTGCCCACGTCATGCAGCAGGCCCACCGCCTCGGCAAGCACGATGCCCTCCTCACCCTCTATGTACTGCCGCGCTATCAGGGACATGTTCTCACAGACGCCGAAGGAATGCCTCTCCTTTAGCTTAATGTTCAACTGGTCCTCCTTTTCCGCGCTGTAGAATGACTCACAAAACCCCTGAAACCAACCCCTCAATAAAACAAATTCCTCCCTCCTCATCTCACCCTCATAAAGAAGAAAGGGGCGGCTCCGCCCCCCTTCAGAACCCCCTGCAAGGGCACCAGTGCCCTTGACCCCTTCCTGCGATCGTCGGGAGCGGTACTGTCAATTATTTCTTGTTCACTGCGCATACTTCATACACAATTCCTAATTAATTCACAATTCCTTTTAATATTCTATTCCTTGTCGTGCGGTTATGCCTTTAGTGAAGTAGTGTTTTATTTCTTTGAATTCGGTAACGAGGTCTGCCAGTTCGATGAGCCTTTGGTGTGCTCCTCTGCCGGTGAGTATGAGTTCGACGTCTTGGGGTCGGTTTTGTATCAACGTCACGACATCCTGAAGTTCTAAGAGTCCCAGGGTCAGGGCGACGTTTATCTCATCGAGGATGACTACCTGGTAGTCAGTGGAAAGCACTGCCGCCTGGGCTTGATGGAGGCCCCTTTGGGCTGCTTCTATATCCTCTGCCATCGGAGCGCCCCTGACAAAGCCCTTGCCATACTGTTGGACATCTATTAGGCCGTCTAACCTCTGCAGACAATGAAGCTCACCGCTGTAGAGGCTCTTTATGAACTGGGCAAAGAACACCCTCATGCCACACCCTGCGGCCCTGACTGCCAACCCCACCGCCGCGGTGGTCTTGCCCTTACCGTTGCCGGTGTATACCTGTACGTAGCCGTTAAACAATTAACATCCTCGATAATCCCTCAATTGATTAACGGGATAATCGTAAATATCAAAAATAAGAGATAGAGGATACCTAGTACCACAGATGCCCTCAGTCTCCCAGCCTTTGGCTGCTCGGTCTTGTCGATAAACGGGATCATAATCAGCGCCGCCACAAAGGTCAGGGGTAAGACCACCGTCCCTATAAATGCGGTTCTGCCAGGAAAGTATTTCAACAACTCAAAGAGCCACAAGAAGTACCACTCCGGCTTGGGCTGAAACGGCGTTGACAGCACAATGCGTCTGCCCATCTCCTGAGGCATCGTCAAGGCTGTCACCGTCAACACCGCCATCAGGCATACCACGACACAGAGTATCTCAAACAGGGAATCAGGATAAAACCCCTTATTGCTGGTGCAGTCGCACCTCTTATCGTCGTCATCGTTCATTGCCTTGTACACAATAGTATCATAATCGTGTATAAAAAAAAAGGGGGGGGCGGCTCTTGGTAGCACCACAATCAACCGTGGTTGCCAGGATTTAAGCCACTTTTATACCTTCATAATATGGCGTTGTTACTATGCGGCAGCAATGTGACCACGTTTGAATGCAGTGGTACCGAGTTAACTCAATATGCAATTAAATTTTTAATAGGGTCAAGGGCACTGGTGCCCTTGCAGAGGAGGTCTGAGGAGGGGGCAGCCAGGCGTCCCTCCTTCTTTCCCTTACCGTTAAAATAATACTTGACAATATTAGTAGGGTATTCTATAATTAAACCATGTTGCGATTATCGACAAAGTGCCAATACGGCGTGCGCGCTATGTATGAGATAGCAAAGGGCTATCCCGACACCCCTATCACCATCAGGGAGATAGCGCAGAGGCAGGACGTCTCTGTCCCGTACCTAGAGCAGATACTGGGGAGACTGAGACGAACCGGCCTGATAAGGAGCGTCAAGGGCCCCGGCGGAGGGTATCTGCTGGCCTCAAGCCCTGAGAGGGTAAGCATCGGCGCCATTGTGTCTGACCTCGAGGGGCCGGTGGCGATCACGTCGTGCCTGGACCCCGAGGAGGGGTGCGTCAAGATTGACGGCTGCGTCGTCCATATGCTGTGGAAGGCGCTGGGCAGACAGATTGAGGACTTCCTCAACACCATCACGCTGGTTGACCTCCTTGAGGGCAGCCAGTTTGAGACACAGATGCTTATGGCCGGGCCGACGGCGCACACGTTGCCAACAAGCTTGATCGACGAGACCGCTATCGTATGAACCTTAAGTTTGTTGAAAACGTAAAGGCTGACATTACCTCAGACATAGTCTATATGATGTGTCCGATGCACCTGTTGAAGCTGGAGGAACACATGGGCGAGTTGGATGAGGGGCAGATTTTGGAGCTCATGACCGACTATGATGGGGCACTGGAAGACATCCCGGCCTGGTGTGACAATACCGGTAACGAGTTTATGGGCATAGATGAGGTTGATGATTATTACAAGATATATATAAGAAAGGCACGTAAAGCCGTGAGTTAACACGTGGAGGTTTTGTTATGAGATATTTCGATCATGTGGCAACCAACCCACTGTTGCCGGAGGTACTGGATGCGATGATGCCGTATTTCAAGGAGCAGTTTGGCAATCCGTTGAGTCCATACGACCTTGGAATAGCCGCAAAGACGGCCATCGAGGATGCCAGGGCGCAGGTGGCCGCCCTCGTAAACGCAAAGGCTGGCGAGATCGTCTTTACGTCCAGCGGCGCGGAGGCAAACAACTTTGCCCTAAAGGGTATAGCGCTGGCAAAGCAGCAATCCGGCAACCATATAATAACGTCAAAGGCCGAACACCACTCCATCATGAACACGGCACGGTCGCTGGAAAAGCTCGGCTTTGTCGTGACCTACATCCCCGTGGATAAATACGGCCTCGTAGACCCCAAAGACGTAGAAAAGGCTATAATAAAGGACACAACCGTTATCTCCATCATACACGCCTCAAGCGAGGTGGGCACAATAGAGCCGATCAAGGAGATAGCCGCATTGGCCAAGGCTCACAATGTGACGCTTCACGTTGACAGCGTTGCCGCCGTGGGTGCTATACCCGTTGACGTGGCGGCTCTTGGGGTTGATCTCATGAGCATGACGGCGCATCAGTTCTATGGCCCCAAGGGGGCCGGGGCGCTTTACATAAGGGGTGGACAGCGAATACTGCCTCTGATCTACGGTGGAATCCAGGAAAACGGTCGGCGCGCCGGAACGGAGAACGTCCCTGCCATCGTGGGCATGGGCAAGGCGGCAGCTCTTGCCAAGCGTGACCTCGCCATTCGCACACAACACGTCACGAGGCTCAGAGACAGGCTCATCGATGTCATCGGCAAGGTGGAGAGCGTTCATCTGACGGGTCATCCACACAACAGGCTGCCCGGGCACGCGAGCTTTGTCGTTGAGTACATAGAGGGCGAGGGGATGCTCCTTATGCTTCAGGCTAAGGATATAGTTGCGGCAAGTGGTTCGGCCTGCACGTCCAAGGCGTTGAAGGCCTCGCCGGTGTTGATCTCTATGGGGATACCATCAAGCATGGCTCACGGGTCGCTCGTCTTTTCGATGGGCATTGGCAATACGGAAGAAGACGTTGAGGCAATAAACGAGGAACTCCCTAAGATCATAAGGAGACTGAGAGAGATATCACCCTTTGGAAAAAGCGGGTGGGGAAAATCAGAGCCGGAGGCTACACACTAGAGAAAGAAAGGGGGCGCCTGGCCGCCCCCCCCTTAAACCCCCTGCAAGGGCACCAGTGCCCTTGACCCCTTCTTACTAGGGGTTGAAGCTTGAGTTTATGGTGGATAGGGATTTTGTGAGAATAAAAAAACTTTGCAAAAAAATCAAGAGATTCAGTGGAGGTGAATTATGTATAGCAAGAAGTTAATGGATCACTTTACGAATCCGCGCAATGTTGGTGAGATACCGGATGCCGATGGTGTCGGTATGGAGGGCAATCCCACGTGTGGGGATACCATGAAGTTGTTTATAAAGGTTCACGATGACAGGATTGTGGATGCCAAGTTTCAGACGTTTGGTTGTGGAGCGGCCATAGCGGTATCCAGTATGATAACGGAGATGGCCAAGGGCAAGACGCTGTCGGAGGCGCTGACTATCACGAAGGAGTCTGTGGCCGATGCGCTGGATGGTCTACCCCCGCAGAAGATGCACTGCTCAAACCTCGGCGCTGATGCCCTCAGAAAGGCCATCGAGGATTACAGGGGCAGGCTTGCGGGCGCCCCTGCAGCAGGTTAAAGAGGGAAGGAGGGGGGTGGCTCCGCTCTCCCTTTTCTCCTACCGCGGAGTAGCGTCGGGCAAACCGCCATTAAACGGGATGGTGGCGCCTGTGGTTGGTGTCTGCCGCGTAACCTCATCCAGTTGGGGCCAATCTCCTTCCACAGAGCCGGATTTGCGACCGCCATCAGAAAAGACTGCATCCGGGGCTAACCGCAGCACCATCCACCGCCTCACCCGGCAGGTTGATAACGACCACATGAGCGCACTATTCGGGGACGGATTAGGACTGCTTAGACGTGTTACCTTTGATTCCTAACAATTTTTTTCAGGGTAGCCTTTATCTCTTCGCTTACATCAGGATAATTCGTGTATCCAAGGGCATACGCTTTTAGTGCTAAGTCAAAGAATTTAATATCACCTTTCCCTGTCAGATAATCTTTATAAACGTTTAATATCCCTGAGAGAGGGGATTCTTTTAGGGTTTCCCAGTCCAAAAATGATATGTCACGGAGTCCAGCTTTATCATGAAACACCAGAATATCTACAGCCAACTTTGCGATATCTATTGCGATAGGGGCATAATCCGATCTTGCAAAATCTATTAGCGCAGGTATATTGTCCTTAATCAATATATTTCGTAAGTGTAAATCACCATGGATCAGTGCGCCTGATAACTCAAATGTATTAGCCAACGAGTTACTGTCAATTAAATCTGCCCTGCTTTCATCAAAACCTGCCCATTTTATTAATTCCTCACGAGGGATGAAAGTATCTCTCTTTGGCTTTTTGTACAGAGAGACAATTGTTTCTATGTGATTAGTGAATTTATCTAACCCTTCATCGTTTATGAAGTCCAAAGCTGTTTTTGCGTTTTCTTCAAATACATATGCTATATATCCAATACCCTTCCAGGCTACAACATTATGATGCAACAGAGGAACCTGAAGGCTACGATTAATCCCTATTTGAAGCATTCGTTTATGGGCTTGGATTTCTTCTACGAGTTTACCTATATTACTACTCCATTTCATAAGCCAATACGAAAATATCGGTACCCTATTATCCTCACCAGAGGCCACAACTATAGAAACATTAATACCTGAAAAACCACCTTTAATTTCGTTTATCGCTAAGGATGATCCACCCAATCCCAATAATACAACACCTTCTTTAAATCGCTCGTCCTCAAATTCATTTACTATATTTCTTGTGTGATCACTCAACTTCAACTTGATTTTGCTAACTTTATTCAGTAAGTTATTTATTTCTACTGTAGACCTGCCTGTCATTGCTGCAACCCTCTTGATTGATAAATCTCTCAATATCCCATTCCATTTTTCGCTGTTGAAATCAGAGCCTATTTCGCCTTTTTGATCAAGAATAATGCTCTTGGGATAAAGACCATCAAAGTCAGATACGCTTAAATCGCTAATTATAGTATCATCACCTGTGATGTACCTACTTACACATGCAGCTGGTATCCAAGGAGCTATTTCCCTTATCGTTGGTAGTACAATATTTAGTCCATATGTGTCATTACGATTTTTATTAATACCAGAGCCAAGTTCTAAATCGACAAGACAATAACTTACATTATCAAAAAAATCTTTGTTTTTGTGACTATCTTGGATTTCTTTTAACCCGACCATTTCAATGTCTCGTTTTTCATATAACTGAGAAACAAGAATATTCTTAAAACTATCAAACCAAGAAATCTGGTCTTCTATAACAAGAATTCTTTCTTTGCCTCTCATGTCATCCTCCATTATTTCTCTTAGTAGTATCAATATTATAGATTACTTGAATCTTAATATGTTTATCCTCTTTTTTAGGGTCAAAATCCAACGCTGCTGAGTATTTCTGACAATATAGTGCAAATTGCTTCATTCCTCCTGTTGGTACAATTTTATCCTCCCATAGTATATTGTCTCGTACATACATTATGGAAGCAAGTTTGTCTTCTGTATAACCAGCAAAATCAAACTCCATCCAAAAAGTCTCCGGAAATAATTTTGGATTGTTGTTATTCTTACGGATAAACTCAACAGCATTATCAATAACATTCATGAGACAAGTCTGCAAATTTTCAAGAGTAAATAAGATACCTGGTTGATCGTGGCTTATTCTAAAACGTATGTCAAAATCTGAGATTGGCCACTTAGATGCCTTTATTTTTTCAATTTCCATTTTTACCTTTATTGGATTGACAAACAAAGTTAATAAACCTTCTTTGAGTGCATTTCCATATCCGTCCAGTTTTTCAAGTGTATCTAATAACTCCTGAGTATATTTTTTTTCTATTAACTTCTTCATTATAACACTTGTACTTTTTATTGCTGTAACGGGCTTATCTATATCCTTTAGCTCTATTTTAATAGCATTCCAAAGAGAGTCAATATTTTTTTGTTTGTTTGTTTTCTTCAGTGATTCCACAAAAGCTAGTACACGATTTATACCCTCAGATTCAAGAACATTAAACAATCTTTCTATGCTCAAAAAATCTTTTATTTGAATAAGCAATCGAAGGTTTTCAATGTTTGTGCCCCAAGGAGTGCTTCGTTTAAGCAACCAGAGAAGTTCCATAAAGTCTTCTACTGGTGTTTTAAGGGATTTTTTATTTTGTGGGTTAAAAAATCTTTTTGTTTGATTAATCAAAGATTTTTTCCAACTATCATCTCCAATGTTTTTAATATCTTTTAAATCTTCCAATTTAGCAAACAAATAGCTATCAGGGTCTAACAAAGCCAGACAAATTAAATCCTCACACGCTTCTTTATTATCCGCTTCTATCGCCGATGAAAACATCTTTTTAAAACTGTTGGATAACATTTCTGGAAAGAGTCGGTATATCCCTAATAACATTTTTATAGATACCCTTTCTTTGTCTAATTTTTGAATGAGCACAGAAGCTGTATTCTCTATAGCTTTATATGCAGAGACTTTATTTTCTATACCTTCGTATTCGGTATGGATTATTTCTTTAACTTCTTCAGCAGAAAAATGTGAAGACATGAATTCTTCACCGACCATTTCAATAAAAGTCTCTTGACATTCAACGCTATTCCGTAACATCGTTTTTAATTTTTCTCTTTGCTCAAGGTTTCTTGCTGCCTCTTCGTAGTATCCCCTCATGATTACTTTTTCTTTATCTTTATAGGATAGAGGGGTAACGATACCTTTATCTAAATCTTCTAAGGTAATTTCCTGTTTGGTGAACAATTTTGCACGTTTATTAACAATTTCTGACAGATAATTGTACGTTTTTAAGTTTTTTACTTTATGTTGTACGTCAATAATGACTTTCTCTAACTCACACATAGGACACGAATTCTTAGACGTATATGCTTTAATAGGAAATATGCTTAATATTTCAATGAAAACATTCTTGCAATCATAGACATCCTCACTATCATTCTTACAATTCCCATAGCCTCTTATTTTGCGATAGAACGATAAGAGTGTTGAATCCATTCTGGCCACAAGAATATAAATATAAATATAAGTTGGCTTAAACCTATGGGCATACTCCAGGCATAACCTTGCTGTTTCACCCGTGATGATTGCTGGAATTATAAACAAAATAGCAGTGGGATTGTTACTTGACATTGCCAATGTTGGTGGTGGTGCTTTCAACTGATCAAAAGTGATAGCTTCATATTTAGCTATGCCCTTTGTAGATATATAATCAGCGATCAGGTTTTCCCAGCCTTTTTGTTCATCTAAGTAAAAAACCGTTATTTCCTCATTGTTTATACCTCGCTTGGTATGGTCGGTAATGAGTATATTGTTCAACCGTTCCTCAAGTTTACCTTTATTGTTTAAAAATAATTGTGCAAAATACAGGAAATAATTATAATGTTTGCCTTTGTAAAGAATGTGACCAGGAAATATAGCATGACTTTCAATAGCCATATCTACCAATTCATTAAATGATATTAAGGATATTTCAACATTATCATATGATGTAGGAGCAAGAGTCCGTTTATCTATTATCAAGACCTTTGAATAGTCAGTACCTGATGGTAGCTCTTTAATTGGATTGATGGATTTTTTCAATATCCTTAACACAGAGACTTTGTGAGGCCCATCTCTTCTTTCTATAAGTATATACTCATATTCGTCTACTCGAGCATCAAGAAAACAAAAGACTTTAATCTCATCGATATATGAGTCTGGCACCAACGATAAAAAATTCCTTACCCCTTTTGCCGTACTTACAACATCGGTTAATATTAAAAACCCTTTATTTTTATCTCTACTATTAAAAGCATCTATAAAGGAGCTACGTTCTTTATCCTTAATTTTTTTACACCATTTAACATCTTTTGTTTTCTCAGTCATGTAATCTGTAAATTCATAAAATGATTCAGTAATAACAAAAACCGTTCCAATGTTACGTTTAAGTAGTAATTGTCTAAAGTAATTACCAGACATATCTCTAGCAATTTGTTGTGAGACCAGTTTACGAATCTCATAATAAGCATGAGTATAATATTTTCCTTCTATCAGATAATGAGCATTTGGATATTTAACAGGAGGCCTTTCTATTAGCTCTCTGAGCTCCTTGTTTAGTGCATTTATATAAAGTTCAAAGAGGGATTCCGTGTTGAATTCCAGATAGTTGCCATAAATAGGTGTTTCTGTTTTAACAGTTGAGTCTGGAAGTGTTATATTACCAAATGTTATTGTCTCTGAAAAATCATCGCTACACAAAATAAAAGACCTGTATTCTTGAAGACGGATCACTCCATTTGGAGATGCCTGTTGTTTATTTTGAATAAATTCCCATTGTTTTAAAGCTCCTGACATTAGTTCATTGCGTACCCCAAAGAGTATAAGAGCACAATCATACCTTCTTATAAGTGAGAGTATAACCAAGAGTAATGAAAATGTCTTGGTATCCACTTTTAGACCGTCACCTTGTAGACCGTCACAGAGTATCGCTACTTGTAAGATGTCCTTTTGTCTGCACTCCGTTATAACTTCTTCTATTCTTTTTTGAACTTTTAAAATAAAATCACTACTTGTAGCAGATTGTTTATTAATATCCCCCAGCGAGATAGAAAGAAATTTCTTTGGTACATAATCGGTCGTTGGTTTTCTCCATTGTACCTGCTTTATTTTATCCCGATTACGAGGCACACGCACTAAAACATGGGTACCAGCAATTGGGGCAAGGTTGCTCTTTTTCTTAATTAAACGCTTGGTCAAAATCGAATAGTCTATACTAACTAAGACACTACCAGTTCGGACAATTATCTGACCCCCATAAATTCTGCATAACGATGCCACATGAAAAAGCCCTGTAGGGATGGCATAGGCATATTCTTCACCATCTTTTTTAAGTATCTCCGCTACTTTTTGCTTTCTTCTTTCCTCGTCACTGGTAGAACTAAACTCAAAGGCATATACGACGGTTTTTAAATCCTTAGACAGCTTCCCTTTTATATCAGCATCTGCTGGGATATAGCCTTCAGGGACAAAAGAGGCCAACTTTTTTAGTAACCCCTCCTTACCTGAATCAGAAACAACCACCTCTATATATGATCTACCTCCAAATGATGCCAGTATTCCGTGCCATTTGAAGGTATCATGTTTCGGATATTCACTGACAGCAAACCTGACATCAACCCCTGCTCCATGAACGAAGGCATTATCCCCGAGCTCATGTAACAATATATCCTTTAAGTCCCCATCCCTGATCAGATCAACGTCATCCCCACCCCCAAGCAGTTGATTATAGGAGGATGGCCTACCCAATGACCGTTCATATGAACGCAGTTCCTCCGTGTTGGAAAAATCTTTAAACACTGCAATACCATAATTACAGCCAGGTTTAATGTTCAGCGATAACGTGACCCCTATCTTTTTTAGCTCCTCAAAGAAGCTGATCCGCGAGAGAAACCATACGGCTTGATTTTCATCGGTGATCTCTGCACCTACCCTCAACTCCTCAGCCGGTAGAATAGCCTTTACCGTCTTGCCACGGTCTCTTATCATCCGGTGTATCCAGTCAAAGAGCAGACTGGTCTGAAGTACCCCTATCCATCGCATACCGGAAAAATCAAATGTTATAGAATCATGCTTCTTACACTCATCAACATTCTTAGAAAATGCCTCTTCATAATCCAGGAGATTACAAGACTCCGGTAACTTTATCACATACTCTCTTTCCATTAACCAACCTCTTTAACTGTCATGAAACCATTGTAATCAAAATAAAAAAATATAATCCAGTGAATTTTACTTCACATGTTTTTGAGAGCAAAATTGTAGATCGGGAGTAGGTATGTATCCGCCTCGATTAATTGCATCAAGCTCACGCATAATGGGGTCAAGGGGGCTGGCCTCCTTGCAGGGGAGGTCTGAGGAGGGGGCGGCCAGGCGGCCCTCCTTCTTTCTTTTCTTTTTTCTTACCGCGGGTGGCATCAGGCAATCCGCCATCGACGGGGATGGTGGCCCCTGTGGTTGGTGTCTGCCGCGTCGCGAAGAACAATACAGCGCTGGCTACGTGCCTTCATCCGGTCGGAGCAGATCTCCTTCCTCAGAATCTGACCTGCGACCGCCATCTGCAAACACCGTATCAGGGGCTAACCGCACCATCCACCGTCTCACCCGGCAGGTTGGTAACAACCACCTGAGCGCACTATTCGGGGACGGATTCAGGACTGCTTAGGCCGTGTTACCTTTGATTCCTAACAGTTTTTTTCAGGGTAGCCTTTATCTCTTCGCTTACATCAGGATAATTCGTGTATTTATAGGCAGATAGTCCTGCATAAGTAAGGAGACTGTACTTAATAATGCTTCTATGGTTAGCGCATGACCTCATTACCACTATCTTTGCAGGACTACCAGTTCTTTAATTGCCCTGTTTGTTCGGGGGCAGTGTCTTCAGCCGTTTCGGGGCAGTCACAAAATCCCTAAAACTCAACTTTTAGTGCCAGGGGTGGGTGTAAATTCCTGTAAAATGCGGCATGAAATATTTAAAGTAAATATTTAGCATTTATCAAGTAACTTTGTATAAATAAATTTTTTTCTTGACAGCGTCCTGCCATGTGGTATAAAGTGGATCATAGTGGTAGAGATGTGGTAGGGTTTTACGGCAGACATAATTTAAAGGTCGATGACAAGGGCAGGATCGTGATACCTGCTCAGTTCCGAGACGTCATAAGGGGCAACTACGGCAAAAAGATATTTATAACCTGTGCCGTTAGTGACGAGTGTCTACAGGTGTTTCCCGACAAGGAATGGGAGGCGCTGATGACTAAGGTAAACGCGTTACCAAGGTCAAGCGATGCCGTGAAGTATTTTATGAGAAAGGTTGTCGGTTCGGCCTGTGAGAGCTCCTTTGACAATCATGGCAGGGTCGTTATCCCTCCCATACTAAGGGATGAGGTCGGCATAGCGTTGGATGGCGAGGTCGTACTAACTGGCCTCAACGACAGGATCGAGGTGTGGGAGAGACAGAGGTGGGAGAAGATGTTCAGGCCTGACAGCAACGGGGTCAAGCAGTATGAGGCAGAGCTCGCAAAGATGGGGATTTAGATGAGAGGGGATTTCAGTGTGTTTGTATCACAGACCGGTCTTAGTACAGGAGATTATAGGGCTTCTCGAGATAATCGAGGGCGGGGTCTATGTTGACGCAACCCTGGGCATGGGTGGGCACAGCGAGGCAATACTGCAGAGGCTTGGCCCTGGCGGCAGGGTCATTGGCGTCGATAAGGATGCCCAGGCAATCGATATCGCCAAGGCGAGGCTCTCCGATGAGCGTGCAATTGTGGTAAAGGAGGACTTTCGCAATATGGACAGCGTCATCAGGGGGTTGGGATATGACAGCGTCAATGGGATATTACTGGATTTAGGGATGTGCATGGGACAGATCAGAGACAAGGAACGAGGCTTCAGCTTTGACTCCGACTACCGCCTCGATATGAGGATGGATAGGGAGTTGCCATTAAGCGCATGGCAGGTCGTCAATACCTTCAGAGAGGAAAGGCTCCAGGAGATAATCCGCACATACGGCGAGGAAGGCAGATATAGAGCCATCGCCAAGGCAATCGTCATAGAGAGGAAGAATAAGGAGATCGATACCTGCAGGGAGCTGGCAGCGATTGTAGCTCACCAATATCGTGGCGGCAGGAGAAGGGTACATCCCGCGACAAAGACGTTTCAGGCCCTGAGGATATTTGTAAACGATGAGCTGGGTACGCTCAGACACAGCCTGGAGCTATGCCCCGATTTATTAAGTAGTGGCGGCAGGTTATGTGTTATTTCGTACAATTCACTTGAGGACAGGATTGTCAAGTTCTTCTTCAGGGAAAGGCAAGACAGCGGCCAGTTCAAGATACTCACAAAGAAACCAATAGTGCCAGGCCCCTTGGAGGTGCGCGACAACCCCTCATCAAGGAGCGCAAAACTCAGAGGAGGCATCAAGCAATGATCCATGCCAGGAGAAATGAGCTACTGGGCAACGCCCTGATGTTGCTGGGTATGTTGTTGATCGTGGCCAGCATCTTTTTCACCGTATGGCTGCGCTCAAGTATCAAGTCACTGCAGTACAGGTTGGGCAACCTGCAGCAGAGACAGCATCAGCTGATGAAGGAGCAGAGAAACCTGGTTGCCACGAGAGAGAGCCTGCTCTCTATCGCTAACATAGACCAGGTGGCAAAGAAAATGGGATTTGATTTTCCAGATAGGAGTAAGGTAATATATGTTAAAGAAAAAGGTTAGATTTTAACATGAAAGTGGGCACACATAATAATGAAATTAGCACAGGCGGCAGTAGGCGCAGACAATGCTAAGTAGCAGACGTAACATGCTGTTGTACATAGTCGTATTTGTGGGGTTTTCTGCCATCATAGTACGGCTGTTTGACCTAATGGTCATAAAGCACGAGCGCTTTGCGAGGAAATCCGCAACGCAAACCACTGCCCAGCTCGCCATAGAGGTCAGGCGTGGCATGATACTGGATAGACAGGGCAGGCGCCTTGCCATAAACCTGGAAGACAGCTCCGTGTACCTGGATAAGCTAAACTACAGCGCCGATGAGAAGAAACTCTACCAGATGGCACAGATAATCAACGTAGACTATGACGACCTGCAACATACCTTAAGGTCAGACAAGAACTTCGTGTGGATAAAGAGGAAGGTGCCCCTTGAGGAGACGACCAAGATAGAGCAACTCAAACTCAACGGGATAGGCTTCGTGCCAGAACCCAAGCGTCACTACACAATGGGGTCGTTGGCCTCGCACATCATAGGTTTCGTGGACGTTGACAACAGAGGGCTTGAGGGCATTGAGGCCAAATACAACAAGGACCTCAGTAAATCGGGGGGAAAATACTTCGTGGAGAGGGACGCCCGCGGAAACATATTTTATACATCCAATGAAAATGAAAGAACAGGTAACTCTATAGTGCTCACTATAGATCAGGGTCTTCAGTATATCGTAGAGACAGAGCTTGACACCGCCATGGAGAAGTGGAAGGCGTCAGCGGCAACGGCAATTATGCTCGACCCGCACACCGGTGAGATACTGGCGTTGGCCAACCGTCCGACCTTTGACCCCAACGCCCCAGGCAAGTACAATCCCTCAACACGGCGCAACAGGGCTATAACAGACGCCTACGAACCGGGCTCAACATTCAAGGTCGTAACGGCAACCGGGGTCCTGGAAGAAAAACTGACGCGGCCAGACGAACTGATAGACTGCCAGGGCGGCTCCATCGAGGTTGGCAGAAAGAGGGTCAGAGACGCTCACCCACACGGGATACTCACCTTCATGGAGGTGGTCCAGAAGTCCTCCAACGTGGGCACGATTAAGCTGGCCCAGAGACTCGGTAAACAGAGGCTCTACAGTTACATCAAAAGGTTCGGCTTTGGTGAAAAAACCGGACTCGACCTGCCAGGGGAGATTTCCGGCTGGGTCAGAAAACCAGAGAAGTGGTCTGGCACCTCTATTGGGGCAATCCCCATCGGACAGGAGGTCGCTGTCACCCCCCTTCAGATACTGACCGCATACTCAATAGTGGCCAACGGCGGCTATGCCATCTCGCCTCACATAGTCAAGGGCGTCATAACCCCAGAGGGCAAGACCATAAAATACTGGGGTGAGGACAAGAAAGAAAGATTGATATCCAAGGCGACGGTAGATATCCTGACAGAGGCCTTCAAGATGGTCACCCAGACCGGTGGTACGGCTAAAGAAGCCTCGGTTGAGGGCAACACGGTGGCAGGAAAGACAGGCACGGCTCAGATGTTCGATAAAAGCATAGGCAGGTACTCAAGCGTTGACTACATCAGCACCTTCGTTGGCTTTGTGCCCGCTGAAAAACCGGCGTTTTCCCTTATAGTCGTCGTCTGGAAACCACGCGGACAGATATATGGTGGTCTGGTATCAGCTCCCGTGTTTAAAAACATAACCGAAAAATCACTCTCATACCTAAACGTGCCCAAAGACGACACTATAAAAAAAGACATCTTGGTTGTCGATAAAAGAAACACAAACTCAGCCCCCGGGGCACTAACACCAGTAAACTAAAGAACATGGATATAAAATTTATAAATGTAGGATTAATAATTAGGGGGTCAAGGGGACTGGTCCCCTTGTGGGTGGGTCTGAGGGAGGGCAAAGCCCTCCATTCTTTCTTTCCCTCTTCTTTATGACGATGGACATAGACAAGGTACTGGATAAGGTAGACTTACAGCAGAGCATTGGCAGCCTGGAGGGTGAGGTCAGAGGCATCTCGTGTGATTCGAGGCGGATCGAGGCGGGCAGCATGTTTTTCGCGCTCAGGGGTGAACACTCCGATGGTCACGCCTTCATAGCAGAGGCCATCAAAAGGGGCGCCCGTTGCGTCGTCTACGAGGACGACATCGCCCCCGGACTTTTATACAACAGGGATGTCCTGATGCTCAAGGTGGCCGACGTTGCCCTGGCCCTGGCCCAGATCGCCGCCAACTACTACGGCAACCCCGCAAGGGATATGAGGGTCATCGGTATTACGGGCACAAACGGAAAGACCACTACCAGCTATATCATCAAGTCAATCCTCGAGGCATACGGTAAAAAGACCGGACTCATCGGCACCATCCACCACATGATAGCAGACAAGGGCTACAACGCCTCGCACACAACCCCACAGGCGCCAGATTTCCAGATGTACCTCAAACGGATGCACGACGAGGGCTGTCAGTACGTCGTATCCGAGGTCTCCTCCCACGCCCTGGCACAGAGACGAGTCGATGCAATAGCCTTTGACGCAGCCGTCTTTACCAACCTCACAAGGGACCACCTCGATTATCACAACGACATGGAGGACTACTTTAACGCAAAGAAACGCCTCTTTACCGAACTGCTCAAACCCGATGCCACCGCAATCATCAACGCCGACAACGACTATGCCACGACCCTGTGTAGACAACTCAACGCCCTGTCAATAAACACACTCTCCTACGGCATAACTGCCAAGGCCGATGTCATGGCCTGTGACATAGAAAAGACCACGGAGGGTATGACCTTCAAGCTCCGCCATGACGGCCAGACATATAGCGTGAAGTCAAGACTGCGCGGCTACGTCAACGTCTATAACACCCTGGGGGCGTTTGCCACAGGACTGACCCTCAACATCCCCGTTGACGTCATACTCAGGGGCATATCGATCCTTCAGGGAGTCAGGGGCAGACTTGAGGCGGTTGAGCGCGGACAGGACTTCTCCGTATTCATCGACTACGCCCACACCGACGATGCCCTGGATAACCTCATACGGGGCGTAAGGAGATTGTACTCAGGCAGGATTATAACGGTCTTTGGCTGCGGTGGCAACCGCGACACTGGTAAGCGGCCAATGATGGCCAGGATAGCAACCACACTAAGCGATTTTACAATCATAACGAGCGACAACCCCCGCGGCGAGGACCCCCTCGATATTATCGCCCAGGTCAAGGCCGGTGCAATCGCCAGCACATCCGCCAATGAGTCAAATAACTATGATATCGAACCGGACAGACGCGAGGCCATAAGGCGAGGCATCCACATGGCAGAACCCGGCGACGTTGTCCTGATCGCGGGCAAGGGGCACGAGACCTACCAGGAGATCAAGGGCGTCAGATACCCCTTTGATGATAGAGAGGTGGCACGGACAATTATCGATGAAAGGCTGGGCGTTGCGACGCCATCGCCACAAAGGGGTATGACACCCCAGGCAAAGAGGGGATTATGTTTTCCATAGACGACGTGCTAAACTCAGACCCAACGGCCAGTGTCGTGGTATGCAACGGCGCTGGACGCTTTGACGCCGTCTCGGTCGACTCGCGCACCATACAGAAGGGCGAGCTCTTTCTTGCCCTGATGGGCCAAAACTCCGATGGAGGCGACTTCCTCAACGACGCCATGAAAAAGACACACGGGGCGATCATCTCACTCTCCCACGCACGTAGGCTCAACCCGGCGGACTACCCGTCTTCTACGATCATCGCCTCTGAGGATACCCTGACCACACTCCAGAGGCTGGCCGCCCACCTAAGAGCCAAGGCCAACCTCAAGGTCATCGCCATCACCGGCACCAACGGCAAGACCACCACAAAGGAGATGACCGCAACTGTCCTGCAAAGACGCTTCAGGGTGTTAAAGACCACCGGTAATCTCAACAACCACATCGGTCTGCCACTGACGCTGACCCGCCTCGATGGTCACGACGTCGCCGTGTTGGAGATGGGTGCCAGCCGCATAGGAGACATCCGACAGTTGTGTGAGATCGCCCGCCCCGACATTGGTATCATAACCAACATCGGTCCAGGACACTTAGAGGGATTTGGCAGTCTTGAAGGGGTCAGGAGCGGCAAGCTCGAGCTGATGGACGCCGTGGGGCACCTGATCGTCAACGCCGATGACCACTTCCTGATGGCAGAGGTCCTGGAAAAAAACAGGACAATGCACAAGAGGCTCACCACCTGCGCGGTCGATGCCGGCGCTGAATTCTCTGCCCGGATTATCAACGCAAACGGCACGGGACTTAGGTTAGAGGTGACGTTGCCCGATGCCAGTGTCAGAGAGATTGACATTCCTGTCGGTGGCGCCTTTAACGTCTACAATGCCCTGGCAGCGCTTGCGGCGGGGTATGTTGTTGTCAACCACGATAATGAGCTGGATAAACCTGCGATTGATAGATTCTTCGACGAGGCTATCGACGCCCTGAGCGAGTTTAAGGGCGTTGCGATGAGGTTTGAGATAAGACAACACAGGGGCGCAACCGTCCTCTACGACGTCTATAACGCCAATCCAGCCTCCATGAAAGCGGCAGTGGCGGATCTAGTACGATTTAGAGGACGCAGGGCTATTGCCGTCGTGGGCGACATGCTTGAACTCGGCAGCTATAGCGAGGGCCTACACGCCTTGCTCGGCAGATGGATGTCGCAACTGCCGGTGGACGTCCTTATCACTGTGGGCGAGTCTATGAAGATAGCGGCAGATGAGTTTGTGAATCAAAGGAAGAGTAAATCAGGGGTCCATAGCGTGGGGGACTGTAATTCGGCCAGGGAGATACTCGACAAAATTCTATTGGTTGGCGACACTGTTTTGATAAAAGGCTCACGAGGCAATAAAATGGAAACGATACTGCAATAATATGCTTTATTATATCTTATACAACCTTCACGGATATTACACGCCGTTAAACGTATTTAGGTACATAACGTTCAGGACGGCCATTGCCATCATCACCGCCCTGTTGATAACCTTTGCACTTGGCCCGGTAGTAATCAGGTTCCTAAAGCAGATCAGCCTGACCCAGCAGATCCGGGACGACGGCCCCAAGAGCCACCTCTCCAAGGCCGGCACCCCCACCATGGGCGGTATCCTGATCCTGGTCTCCATCCTGACCTCGGTCCTGCTCTGGGGCAATCTCTCAAACAAGTACATAGTGATAATGATACTGTCAACGTTGAGCTTTGGCTGTATAGGCTTTGTCGATGACTATCTCAAGGTCTCCCGGCGCAACTCAAAGGGGCTTAAGGCCCTATACAAGTTCGGACTCCAGATACTCATCGCCCTGCTGATAAGCATAGCCCTGTATCTGTTTCCCACAGACCAGTACAGTACGATCCTCGTCGTGCCGTTTTTTAAGAAGATGCTGATCGACCTGTTTATCTTCTATATACCCTTTGCGGTGTTTGTCATCGTTGGCTCCACAAACGCCGTAAACCTCACAGACGGGGTCGATGGTCTGGCGATAGGCCTGGTGGGTATCGCAACCCTGGCAAACGCCGTGCTGGTGTACATATCAGGCCATGCGGAGTTGGCCAAATATCTCCAAATCCTGTACAGGACAGACATAGGGGAGCTTACGGTGTTTTGCGGGGCCATGTTAGGGGCGTCATTGGGCTTTCTGTGGTACAACGCCTACCCCGCGGAGGTGTTCATGGGCGACGTTGGCTCCCTGGGATTAGGTGGGGCGCTTGGGACCCTGGCCGTGATAACCAAACACGAGATCGTCCTGGCGGTGGTAGGCGGTATCTTTGTTATAGAGACACTGTCGGTTATCATGCAGGTGGCCTCCTTTAAGATCACAGGTCGGAGGATATTTAAGATGGCCCCCATACATCACCACTTTGAACTAAAAGGATGGGCAGAACCAAAGACTGTGGTGAGGTTCTGGATCATGGGCATAATACTTGCTTTATTAAGTCTAACAACTATCAAATTGAGGTGAAATTAATGGAAAACTGTTATTGTAAGTTCAAAAAGTTGACAATGAGTTGTGTTTATGTCTCATTATCTTTGTTAATCTTCTTGTTTATATCAGATTTTGCTTATGGCAGCGATATTACTGCCAGGTCGGCTGTGATTATGGATAGCGGCAACGAAAGGATACTTTATGCCAAAAATCCGACACACAGGCAACCCCCGGCAAGCACGACCAAGCTGGTGACGGCCATGGTGACCATAGACAACATAGACACAAACGAGGTCGTGACCATCTCAAAAAATTCCTCAAGGCTGTACTGCTCGGGGGCGTCTCTGAGGGAAGGGGACAGGTTCTACGTCAATGACCTGCTGTACCTGTTGCTTGTCAGGAGTGTCAATGGGGCGGCGGTGGCCCTGGCGGAGGCGGTATCTGGCTCCGAGGAGCAGTTTGTACAGTTGATGAACAAGAGGGCCGCTCACATAGGGGCAAAGGATACAAGGTATATAAACCCTCACGGCCTTCCAGGTGAGGGGCAATACATAACGGCATACGACCTGGCCCTGATAATGAAAGAGGCCTTGCGCTATCCCCTGATCAGAGACATAATCAACACAAAGACCAAGACCGTTACCACCATAGATGGTCGAAGCATAACGGTGGCAAACACCAATAAGCTGCTCTGGTCCGATGACGACCTGGTAGGGGGCAAGACAGGTTACACCAGGGAGGCGCGCCACTGCCTGGCCTTCGCGGCCGAAAAGGGAGACAGTACGCTTGTGGCGGCCGTCCTGGGAGACAACAAGAGGAGTGCCCTGTGGCACAGCGCCAGAAACGTCCTCTCCAGGGGCTACGATATATCGTCAACCAACGCAGCCCCCGAGATATATTACAGCAAGATAGACCAGGAACAAATAACTGGCGCTGGTGTACATAAACTCCAAAAGAGACATCACAAGAGAAGGTCATCACATCACATAAGCAAGGGGACACAGACAAGAGAGATCGCTGAAGGCGGAGACAGGGTTATACAAAAGACCAGGAGATCGCACGCGGTAGCAAGACATTCCACCCCAAGGACAAACAAGGAAGTGATAAGATTAGCCCATAAGGGGCACAGGGCAAAAAAAAACGCCATATGATTGATTAGTCCGCTCCCTACGGGTACTATAGGGACATAGCAAGATAATTTTTATGGAGAGGATGGGCCATGTTTAAAAACATTAACGGTAAGAGGACAGTGGTGTTAGGGCTTGCAAGGAGCGGTGTAGGGGCTGCCAATCTACTTGTCAGACTTGGCGCCACAGTGACTATAATGGACGCACAGGGTTATAAGGACCTGGAAGGTTACGTGGAGCAACTTGACTCCGCTGTTGATATCAAGCTTGGTCAGTTCAATGACGAAATCATGGATAAGGCTGACCTTGTCGTCATAAGCCCCGGGGTATCGATAAAGCATCCATCCATACGGCGCATACGCCAAAGTGGGATCAAGGTGATAGGTGAGCTGGAGCTGGCCTATCAGGTGATAGAGGGGTTTAACAAGATATGTTCATTGGGTTTCCTGGCGATAACGGGCACCAATGGAAAGTCCACGACGACCACCATGCTCAACGAAATCCTAAGGCACAGTGGCTTTAAGACCGTCCTTGGGGGCAACATTGGCAAGGCCATCACGGAGGAGATCAGCAAGCTCGTCGGGAGCTTTGAAAAACCGAGGGAGTTTGTCTGTCCCGACTATATAGTGACCGAGGTATCGAGCTTTCAGATGGAATCCATCGACAGGTTTAAACCCAAGGTGGCCGCAATCCTCAATATCACACCAGACCACCTCGACAGACACCTCACAATGGGCAAGTACACGGACGCCAAGTGCAGGATATTTGAAAACCAGGACAAGATGAACTTCCTCGTCCTAAACGCCGATGACCCTGTCACCAGGGAGCTGGCCTGTGACATAGGACCTGATGGGCCGGAGATACTGTACTTTAGCCGCAAAGAGGATATAGTTGGGCCAGCCTGCGCACGGCTAAGAGGGGCATTCTACAAGGACGGCATAATCTCCTTCAGCCTGCCAGAGCTTGAGGTGCTATGCCCCGATCTGGTAGGGGGCGAGATGCCGGAGCTTAAGGCCTCAGACCTTAAGGTAACGGGCGTACACAACATAGAAAACGCAATGGCGGCGGCGCTTATGGCGCTTGCCTGTGGGTGCAGCATGAAAAACATATGGGATACACTAAAGGACTTCAGGGGGCTTGAACATCGGGTCGAGTTCGTAGAGGAGATCAACGGCGTCAAGTACTACAACGACTCCAAGGGTACCAATATCTGGGCGGTCATAAAGTCGCTGGAGAGCTTTGAAACACCCGTCGTGCTTATCGCCGGGGGCAGGGACAAGGCCGGCGACTTCTCTGCCCTGCGTCCGGCTATCAAGGACAAGGTCAAGGCGGCCATCCTTATCGGTGAGTCAAGGGACAAACTCAACAAGTCAATACATGACATAACCAGCGTGGTTATGGAAAACGACCTGCCAGCAGCCGTCCTCAGCGCCAAGGGCATTGCCAGCCCAGGGGACGTCGTCCTGCTGTCACCGGCATGTGCGAGCTTTGACATGTTTAAAGACTTTGAAGAGAGAGGTAGGATATTTAAAGAGACCGTATTGGGCCTGTACCATAACTCAGGAAAACCACATACGGCTTGAAATTTCGTTTTAAATTTATATGGCAATGACAATGGAATTACGCGAAAGTATACAGGTAAGGGGAAAATTCGACACCGTGTTGCTGTTGACCACGGCAGCCCTTGTGTTAATCGGGGTGTTGATGGTATACAGCTCCACCTCCGTGGTGCCGCCAACTGCCAGGACAGGGAGCAGTACAGGGGGCATTGCAGGGGACAGTATCCCTGGGGCCCCTGCCAACTTCAACCTGATAGATGTGCGCTACCTGAAAAAACACCTGGCATCGGTACTCTTGGGCATAGTCCTGATGGTCATAGCCTATAAGTTGCCAATTGAAATCTACAGGGAGAGAGCCACTGAGATACTTGTCGTTACCCTGGTGCTACTGATAGCAGTCAACCTCCCTGTAATTGGCCTTACGGTAAACGGGGCAAGGAGGTGGCTACGGATATGGCACTTTACGTTTCAGCCATCGGAGGCAGTCAAGTTGGCAGTGGTGCTCGTGATGGCCAGGTACCTCTCTGGCCCCAGCTTTAAAACGGATGAGTTTAAGTCTTTTCTAAAGCCTATCGTCCTGATGGTCTGTATACAGGCCGTCTTGCTGCGTCAGCCGGACTTTGGTTCAGCGGCCATAATTGGCATGATCACCTTCTGCCTGCTCTTTATCGCAGAGGTCAGGTTGACCTATATCCTGTCGGTTGGTTTGGCGTTCATTCCAGTCGTTATCAAGCTGGTCAGGCAGCCTTACCGCTTAAAGAGGGTGTTGGTGTTTTTAGACCCCTGGGCAGATGAGAAAAACAGCGGATTTCAGTTGATACAGTCCTTCGTGGCACTGGGAAATGGCGGGATACAAGGAGTCGGCCTGGGCAAGAGTATGCAGAAGCTCTTCTTCCTGCCCGAGTCAAAGACCGACTTCATCTTTGCCATAATCGGAGAGGAGATCGGCCTCTTAGGGGCAGTGTTTGTTATATGCCTGTTTGCGCTATTTTTCATCAGGGCTATATCGATTATGAACAGGTTGAGAGACCGTTTTATGTTCTTTATGGCAAGCGGGATAACGCTCCTTATCGTGCTCCAGGCGCTGATAAACATGTGCGTCGTGACAGGGATGGTACCGACAAAGGGACTTCCCATGCCCTTTATCAGCTACGGGGGCTCCTCAATGATCATAAACCTGGCAGAGGTCGGCCTGCTCCTGAACCTGGCAAGTAACGCCGATGTCACATGGTCTGAATCCTCGGCACAGAGGACTACAACGAAGATGTTTAACCAAAGAAAGGCAAGGGTGTTTTCATATGATAAGTAATGATAACAACAGATGTAAGGTCGTAATAGCCGGCGGTGGCACCGGTGGACACCTCTACCCTGCCATAGCCATAGCGGAGGAGATCAAGAAACAGTTGCCCCAGGCAGATATCCTCTTTATGGGCACTGACAGGGGTATAGAGACCAGGGTGCTGCCCATTGAAAGATACTACGTCAAGCTCCTTAGAACAGAGGGATTTGTAGGTGTATCGCTAAGAAAAAAGATATGGGCATTTTTTAAGTTGATTGTAGCGTTTTTTGAGGCGTACTCATTCTTAAGGAAGGTCAGACCAAACATAGTAATAGGGATGGGCGGGTATGCCTCCTTTGTGCCCGTTGCGGTGGCAGCCCTGCTGTCTATCCCCATCGTGATACACGAGCAAAACTCCATCCCCGGCCTTGCCAATAAGTTGCTTGCAAAGATTGCAGACAAGGTGTGTATAACATACGAGAGCTCGCTGGATTATCTGCCTAAAAACAAGTCAATCATCACGGGTAACCCAATCAGGGAGAGGCTCATGAGGGCAACCAGGGCGGAGGGGATCAACATGTTTTCCCTGCGCGATGGCCTCTTTACAGTGCTCATCTTTGGAGGCAGCGCCGGGGCCAGGGCGCTCAACAGGGCCATGATGGAGGCCCTTGCCCTATTAGGCCAATACAAGGATAATATCCAGTTCCTGCATCAAACCGGTAACAACGACTACGAGCTGGTCAGGGGGGCATATCAGAGTAGCGGCTTTTCCGGCACCGTGACGCCATTTATCTTTAACATGCCCGAGGCCTATGCCGCCTGCGATATGCTTATATCGAGGGCCGGGGCTACAACGCTGGCCGAGATAACAACCATCGGGATACCATCCCTGTTGGTACCCTACCCCTATGCCGCCGGGGCACACCAGGAGGCAAACGCGGCCAGACTCTCCTCCAGTAACGCCGCCATAATGATCAAGGAACAAGAACTCACCGGAGAGATACTTGCAAGACACATCACCTCCCTGTGTGGCGACTCCACCCTGAGAAACCGGATCGGCAGAGACTGTAAGGCCTTCGGTAAACCCGACGCAGGTAAGAGGGTCGCCCACATCGCACTGATGCTTATGAAAGATAAATCACACTATAGCGACCATAGGGAGCGGACCGATCAATCCGACCGCAGGGAACAGACTGTTCAATCCGACCGCAGGGAGCGGACCGATCAAATCAAACAGGAGTATGACAGATGTTTAACCAGTACAGAGTAATACACTTTGTAGGGATCGGCGGTATCGGCATGAGTGGCATCGCCGAGGTGCTTCATAATCTCGGCTATGAGGTCACCGGCTCCGATATCAAGGGGTCCTCGACGATAGACAGGCTACTGGCCTTGGGTATCAAGGTCTACATTGGCCACAGACCGGAAAATATAGACAGCGCGCACGTGGTCGTTGTCTCCTCAGCCATAGGCAAGGAAAACCTGGAGGTTACAGAGGCTAAAAGACGCGCCATCCCCGTGATCCCGCGGGCAGAGATGCTGGCAGAGCTGGGCAGGTTAAAATACAGCATCCTGGTTGCCGGCTCACACGGCAAGACCACCACTACATCGCTGATATCAACCGTCCTCCTGGATTCAGGCTACGACCCCACCGTGGTCATCGGCGGCAAACTCCTAGCCACCAACAGTAACGCAGCCCTGGGCAGGGGACAGTTCATGGTGGCAGAGGCCGACGAGAGCGACGGCTCATTCCTGAAACTGAGTCCAACGATCGCAGTATGTACAAACATCGACAAGGAACACATGGACTACTTCTCGGATATGGAACACCTCAGGAAGGCCTTCCTGTGCTTCCTGAACAAGGTACCCTTCTATGGCCTGAGCGTCGTGTCAATGGACGACCCAAATGTCAGGGAGATACTGCCCTATATAAACAGAAAGACCGTCACCTATGGTTTTTCAGAGATGGCCGACTACACGGCTCGCAACATAAAATTCGGCTCTATGACAACTCAATATGACCTGTTTTTTAAGGGTGAGTTCCTCGATAGCTTTGAGGTCCCCCTCACAGGCAGACACAACATCCTCAACACCCTGGCAGCCACGGCCACGGCCCTCTACCTCAAGATCGACATAGAGGTGGTCATAGGCTCGCTACAGAGGTTTAAGGGTATCAAGCGTAGGCTGGAGTTTAAGGGCGAGGCCATGGGTGTAAAGGTCTACGACGACTACGGCCACCACCCCACAGAGATACAGATGACTATCCAGGGGGTCAGACAGCAGGTGAGAAACCGCCTGCTTGTCGTCTTTCAACCCCACCGATACTCACGTACAAAGGCCCTGATGGAGGAGTTCACACACTCATTCACAGACACCGACAGACTCTACCTGATGGATATCTACCCGGCAGGGGAAGAACCCATCGATGGGATAAACTCACAGACCCTCTATCACAGGCTGAGGTCTGAGGGCGTAGACGTCGCCTACTTTAGTGACACACACGAGTTGCTGAACACACTGTCACGGGAGGTCAAAAAGGACGACTACCTGCTGACCTTTGGCGCAGGGGACGTGTGGAAGGTCGGTGAGGAATTCATTCGAGGTGACTATGTACACAACTAGTATCGACTACGACTATGACTCGTTGGTGAGAGACCTCAAGGGCACGATATATTACAATGAACCATTACGGCATCACACGTCGTTAAGGATCGGCGGTGTGGCCGCCATGTACTATGAGCCTCAGGACCTCGATAGCCTGATGAGACTGGCTATGAGACTCTCACAGGGGGCAAGGGATATGGAACTGCCTCTGTTTATCATGGGCGGAGGCTCCAATCTGCTCTTTGCCGATGAGGACTTTGATGGCGTAGTGATCTCAACAAGGCAGTTAAACACCCTCCAGTGGCTCCTGGACGGAGACGTCCTGACGATAAGGGCCGCTGCCGGACTCCAACTGGCAAAGCTCCTGAGCTTTACGCTAATGGCCTCGGCGGTTGGCCTTGAAGGCCTCGCTGGTATACCCGGCACCGTGGGCGGGGCAATAGCGGGCAATGCCGGCTCATTCGGTTTTGAGATCAAAGACGCCATCGAGGATGTCAGCTTTATCAACAACAAAGGCGCCTTGAAACAACTCACCAGAGACATGATACCATTTTCCTATCGACACTGCGGACTTCCCGCAGACAGCTTCATCGTTGAGGCCACCCTCAGACTCATAAGAGGCAGCCAATCCGAGATCAAAGAGAGATTTGACGCCTGCCTCTGTCAAAAGAAACAATCCCAACCCCTGAACGAACTCTCAGCAGGGTGTGTGTTTAAAAATCCCCCCGGTGACTTCGCAGGCAGACTCATAGACATGGCAGGATGCAAGACTCTGTCCGAGGGACAGATAGAGGTAAGCTCAAGACATGCCAACTTCTTCGTCAATAAAGGCAACGGCACGGCCAGAGACTTCCTCACCCTGATGGAAAGGGTACAAGAGGCAGTTCAGGCCAACTTCGGCATAGAACTCACGCCAGAGATAAAAATAGTCTCTGGAAGATTTGGAAGATAGATATGGAGGTTTGATACATATGAGAGATGAGCTTAAGGACAAGAGGATCGTGGTCTTAATGGGTGGTATATCATCAGAGCGTGAGATATCTATAAAGAGCGGGACGGCGGTCCTGGCTACCCTGTCCGAGGAGGGGTACAACGTAACATCGCTGGATGCCAGGAGGGATGTGGTCTCTCGCTTGATTGCCCTGCATCCGGATGTGGTGTTTATAGCGTTGCACGGCGGTTGGGGTGAAAACGGCGCCATCCAGGGGCTGCTCGATATCCTCGAGATTCCATACAGCGGCTCAGGCGTCCTGGCCTCAGCGCTGGCGATGGATAAGCACACCTCAAAGATTATGTTCACCAGTCATGGCGTAGACGTAACCCCTTACAAGGTCATCGACAGAGCGAATGTTGTAGGGGACTTGATCGTGCAGGAGCCCCAATGGCCAATGCCGTGGATAATAAAGCCCAATGCCGAGGGCTCCAGCGTAGGCATAAGCATCGTCAGGTCAACGCCGCAGTACGCCGAGGCCATTGACCAGGCGTTTCAGTTTGGCAATAAGGTACTGGTAGAGAGATTCATCAAGGGCAAGGAGATACAGGTTGGCATACTGGGCAATCGCCCGATTGGCTGCGTGGAGGTGCGCCCCTGCGGGGAATTCTACGACTACACCGCAAAGTACACGGTCGGCCAAACCCGCTACATACTGCCTCCGGAGATCAGTCAGGAGACCTCTTACATGGTCACGGAGGCAGCCATCAGGGCCTTTAATGCCCTGTCTTGTAGCGGCTACGCACGGGTGGACACAATATTGTCCGAGGATGGAGAGGTCTACGTACTTGAGGTCAACACACTGCCTGGTATGACGGCGACGTCGCTCCTGCCTAAGATAGCAAGAAGTGCCGGTGTGTCATTCCTCGGACTTATAGAGGAAATCCTGGCGCTGGCCATAGAGGCTAAATACCCAACTACGAGGGTAGTAGCTTGAACTACATGAAAAAGAAAATACTCGGCAGACAGCAGGTTCTTAAGAGAAAAAAAGACAATGCAATGTCACTGAAATTCTTCATTGCCATAGTGGCAATCGTGTTTTTGACAGGATGCGCCACGGCAGGTATATATATGTTTATAAAGGCTGATTTTTTAAAGGTTCAGCACCTTAACCTCGAGGGAAACTTCCACCTCAAGGAGGCAGACATGCTCAGGCTGCTCAACGTAAGCGGCAAGAGTCTTATCACCATGGACTGTACCCAGGCATCGCAACGTCTCTTTGGCTCTGCGTGGGTAAAGAACGTCCTGATGCGTAAGGAGTTCCCCAATACACTGTTTGTCAGGATAGACGAAAAAGAGCCAGTAGGTATACTCGATGACGGTAAGGAGACATACCTGATAGATAAATCCGGTCAGAGGCTCGAAAAGGTGGACAACCCCCCCATGACCTTACCCGTTATCAGCGTTGACACGACAAATCAGAAGGCCTACGATAACGCGCTAAGGCTCACAGACGCCTTAAACAAAAACAGCGTGACACAGGGTAAAAACGTCCTCATAACAGGTAAGAAACCCGAAGAAATAGCGATCAGGATCAACGACACAATCGTATTGCTAGGCTCTGGCGATTATGAGAGGAAGATCATAAACTACCTGCAGCTCAGAGATGAGATAAGCAACAGAAACATCCCCATAGAGTATATAGACGCGAGATTTTCACAGCGTCTTATAGTAAAACAGGCCAGGAGGCAGTCCTGAAAGACACAATAGTTGTGGGCCTGGATGTTGGGACAACCAAGATATGCACGATAGTGGCACAGGTCAGCGCCGCGTCGATAAGGTTCCTGGGAGTCAGTACGACACCGTCACGCGGGGTCAAAAAGGGTATGATCGTAGATATGGAATCGGCATCCAAGGCCATCAGGGCCTCAATAAAGAAGGCCCAGACGTTATCCAACGTCGAGATAAAAGAAGTATATGCCGGTATAGCAGATAGTCATGTCAAGTGCATGACAAACACAGGCGCCGTGGGCATAGCGCGTGGAGTTGTCAGACAGAAGGACGTTGAATGGGCAACGGAGACGGCCAGTAGCGTCTACATGCCATTGGACAAGGAGGTGATGCACATCATACCGCTGGAGTACGTAGTGGATGGCGAGGGACAGATAACCAATCCATTGGGGATGAAGGGTGTACGGCTTGAGGCCAATGTGCAGATCGTAACGGGGTCTACCAACTCGTTGCACAACCTCATCAAGTGCTGCGAGATGGCCGGGGTATCGGTTGCCGACATCGTGCTTGAACCCCTTGTCTCTGCCATGGCAACACTGAGGGATGATGAGAAGGAGTGTGGCTGCATACTGGTAGATATCGGTGGTGGCACCACGGATATCGCACTCTTTAGGGACTCCAGGTTTGTCAGCACTGCCATCCTGGACATTGGCGGCAATCAGATCACAAACGATATATCGGTCTGTCTGGCAATACCCTTGGCAGAGGCCGAAAGAATACAAAAGGCCTACGGGATGACCGCCTCCGGTGAGTATGACTCGGAGGAGATAACTGTAACAGGAGCCAGCGGTGAGAAAAAGGTCACAAGAGGCTTTATAACCGATATCGTCAAATCCCGCAGTGAGGAATTGCTAAACCTCGTAAAGACAGAAATAGCACAGTTATGTGGAAACACCACACCATCCTTTGGCGTTGTATTTACCGGTGGGGTGGCACAGTTAAAGGGCTTTGAGATACTTGCGCAGTCTATACTCAACATGTCCGTCAGGATTGGTATGCCCGAGGGCAAGGATATGATCGACATGGTCAGAAACCCCATCTACTCGGCAGCCGTCGGTCTGGTCATGTACGCACAGAAGAGTATGGACGATCCATCGTCAATGGAGCTGCTGGCAGGTGATCTGAGCCATATCAGAAAATGGATAAAGGGTCTTGTGGGTAAGCTGTTCTCAGCATAGTTGACAAAACATATTAAATAGATATATAAATATAGGAGACAAAATGAGGGAGGTACACACGGCTATGTTTGAACTGTTAGAGAGTAATGAAGGAAAGGCAAACATCAAGGTAGTAGGTGTTGGCGGCGCTGGTGGCAACGCTATAAACAACATGATCCTATCTGACCTTAAAAACGTGCAGTTTATTGCCGTCAATACGGACGCGCAGGTGCTTCAGACCTCCAGGGCTGAGTATAAGCTGCAGGTGGGAGAGAAGATAACCAGGGGGCTTGGCGCCGGCTCTAATCCACAGGTAGGAAGGGAATCAGCACTTGAGGACAGTGAACGTCTACGTGAAATCCTGGAAGGGGCCGATATGGTGTTTATAACGGCCGGCATGGGTGGAGGCACGGGCACGGGCGCTGCTCCGGTTATCGCGGAGATCGCCAGAAACCTCGGGGCGTTGACCGTGGCTGTAGTGACAAAACCGTTCTTCTACGAGGGCAGAAAACGCCTAAGCAATGCAACTCTTGGCATAAAAGAACTAAACCAGTTCGTTGATACCACCATTGTCATCCCAAATGACAAGATACAACTGGTTGTAGAAAAGGGCACACCTCTTATCAAATCATTCGAAATAGCAAACGACGTCCTCAGAGACGCCGTGCAGGGCATCACAGACCTGATCCTCGTACCAGGACTGATAAACCTCGACTTTGCCGACGTCAAGACCATCATGCAGTACTCCGGCAAGGCCGTAATGGGCATAGGCAAAGGCAAGGGCGACCAGGGACATATCGAGGCCGCCAAAAAGGCCATCTCCAACCCACTCCTGGAGGAAACCTCCATAGACGGAGCCAGGGGTATCCTCATCAACATCACAGGCGGAAACGACCTGTCACTGGACGCCGTGCAAGGCGCCTCGGAGCTAGTCTTTGACTCCGCACACGACGATGCCGACATCATCTTTGGCGCCGTCATCGACCCCAGCAGCAACGGCGAGGTCAAGGTCACTGTCATAGCAACAGGCTTCGAAGACAAGAAAGACACCAAGATGTCGCTCTCCCCAGAGATGAGCAGATGGAAATCAACAGAAAAAGACCGCGTCTTTACCAGAAGCTCCGACAGGCTATTGACCAAAAACCTGTTCGACTTCTCAAAAGAAGACAAAGTCCCTACAACCGAACTGATGTCCTACGACGACGACATCGATATCCCAACATTTATCAGAAAACAAAGAGAAGACAAGAGATAATAGAGTTTCCCTCCAAAAACGGGCAGAGGATATTCCTCCTCCTCACACATAACGATCCTCTGCCCACTCCTCCCCTTAAGTAATTCAAGAGTATCGTTTATATCACCCCTCTATCAATAAGAATGATTGCTCCCTACCTTTACAATGTCTCTGCAATAGATCATTCGCTCCTTACAGTGGTGGGGATGTCTGAACCACGATTTAACGGATTAAAGGATTATCAGGATTTATGTTAAAGAAAGCCTTATCCCTTTTTCCTGTTATTTACCGCTTCAGGTTGCACCTGGTTTAATCTGCATAATTATAGTTCAGACAATCCCTATGTTTACTTAAATGTGACATTGTCAAACTACGATCAAATTGATCATTGCGCTAGCTATGGTCGCAGGAAGGGGTCAAGGGGTCCGTGACCCCTTGCAGGGTGGGTCTGAGGGAGGGGCGGAGCCGCCTCCCTTCTCTCTTTTCTTCTCTTTTCTTTTTCCTTTGGTTAGTAGATGCTCCACTGGTTTGGGACGCCGTGATCGGCGTAGCCACTGGAGTTGATCGTAGTGCCATCCATAAACCACATGTAGACGTCGCCGGTTGAGTTGTTCTGCCAGAGCATGTCGTTCTTGCCATCACCGTTGTAGTCTCCAACGGCCCTCATGACCCAGGTATCAGAGCCGGAACTCACTGACACGCCCATCGACTGACTGGAGCCGCCCTTGGGCTTAACAAAATCACCGCCCTTGATGTTTATGCCGTCCATCAACCAGACGTATATATTGCCCGTATTGGTGTCTTGCAGGTTTATATCGCTCTTGCCATCGCCGTTGTAGTCAGCAATTGCCTTGATCTGCCACTGAGGCGGTATCCCCTTGGCCACGAAACCGCTGCTGCCCTGTATCTTTGTGCCATCCATGATCCAGGCGTAGACGTCGCCGGTGGCCTTGCTTTGCCAGAGGATGTCGGTCTTGCCGTCGCCGTTGAAGTCTCCAACGCCCTTGACCTCCCAGTCGGCGGGGACACCCTTTACGGCAAAATCCTTCGACTTTATCTTGGTGCCGTCCATGAGCCAGATGAAGATATCGTTGGTGCTTGTGTTTTGCCAGAGGATGTCGTTTCTGCAATCCCCGTCAAAGTCGCCAACCGCCTTGATCTGCCACTCCGAGGTGATACCCCTGTAGGCGTAATCGCCGCTGCTTTGCTTTGTGCCATCCATGATCCAGACATAGACGTCGCCCGTGTCTGTGTTCTGCCACAGGATGTCGCTCTTGCCATCGCCGTCAAAGTCATCCGACGCTATGACCTTCCAGTTCTTGGGCACCCCGTTGGCCGCAAGTGCCTCGGACTTCTTTGCGGCGCCATTCATCAACCATATTGCCACGTCGCCGGTGTCTGAGTTCTGCCAGAGGATATCGCTCTTGCCATCTCCATCGAAGTCCTTCTTTGTCTTCTTGCATACACCGTTGAAACCGGCGGTGATGGTCTTTGATGCCGTCATGTTGACCGTGCATTGATTGCCGATGGTGACGTCACATCCCGACCATTCGCTAAAGGTCGAGGCGTTATCCGACATAGCCGTGGCTATCACCTGTGTGTTAAGGGCATACAGGGCGGTGCCAGTGTTGCCATTCCAGTTGAGGTTGCCCGTTGATGTCGTCACGACGCCACTACCGGTGCCCTGTTTCACTACCGTCAATGTCACCGGAGTCGGTGTGGGGGTAGGCGTTGGTGTGACGGTTGGGGTAGGTGTTGGGGTTGGAGTTGCTGTCGGTGAGGGTGTCGGGGTTGGTGTTACCGACGGAGTTGGAGTAGGCGTTGCTGTGGGAGTGACTGTAGGAGTAGGTGTTGGAGTCGCCGTAGGTGTGGGAGTTGGAGTTGAGGTTGGGGTAGGTGTTGGTGTAGCCGTTGGAGTGGGCGTAGGCGTCGGTGTTGGGGTCGGTGAGACATCCCAATAGCCCTGATCCCACATCATGCCATCCCACGTGTTGACCGCCCATGCCGATGACGCCATCAGCGCTATGATTATTGTTAAGACAATTCTTTTCATCTTGTCGTCTCCATTATGTCTTGTGGCTATCTGTCTTGATTTTCAAGCGACTTCACCCTGTCCGATAATTCAGCGATGGTCTTCTGCTGTTCCTGGACTATCTTTGTCAGGAGCGCAACCATGTCCATCGGGCTTAGGCCCTTGCGGTCCTTTGTGGCCACGATCTCAGGGACGTCCTCAGCGATAAACCCGATGTGGTGCTCTGTAGTGTCGGTCTTGTAATTGAAGGTCACGGGCTTTAGGTCGTTTAAGGCCAACATCGCATCATTGGCGGAAAGCTCCTCGATGTTTTCCTTGTATTCGCGGCTTGAGGCGTTAGTCCATACGCCGCCTGTGGTAACGTAGGCGCCAGAGGCCATGTGCAGGGGGTAGGAAATAGTATCGTAACTGCGGTCAACCCCTAAATAACCATCAGTAGTTAATACAATCTTGTGAAGTCCTCCATTTACACCAATCTCTATACGATGGTTAGATTCAGTAACAATTCCAAAACTTTGGTATGCAGCACCTCCCTCATCACCAGAAACTCCAATATCAGCGATAACACCAACGTGATTAGTCATACGTATTGCAGCTGCATTATTACTTACCAAGATATGAAACGGTCGTTCAGGGGCTGTTGTCCCAATCCCGACATTCCCCCCGTTAAAATACAGATTACTCCCCGACTTATCCCAACTCCTATCCCCCAGATAGCTGAAGTTCGCATTGACATCGGCGGATTTGGCGACTGTCCCCGACGTGAACACATTTGGCACCGACCCTGCGTATGCCGGCAGCGTCAGAAACAGCAACGCAATGATTACTACGTTAGCCTCGATAACACTTTTGAAACCCTCGATCTTAGACTTCATCTTAGTACCCTCCGAAATGTTTTAAATTTACACGCAAAATGCGTGCTATAGCAAGCTTTGATTCTACTATATTGATGAAAAAGGCCGAACAAAAGAAAACAATTACGGTGATATGTGGTAGCCCAATTAAACGCAAAAAAAGAGGGAAAAAGAAAAAAGTCTGGAGGAAGAAGGCCACTAGAGGTGCGTTAACCGAGAGAGAGCAAGAACCGCGCCAGAACTACGCTCAGGCGGCAAATTACCTCGCGATAAATAATATCTCTGGCACACTAAAAAAACCTCCTTGCTAACATTCTTTAACGCTAACTCCACCATGACACTACAAGCATATAACGAGTGTCGTGGAAAAGTCAATAGCAGAAACCTGAAAAAACCATTACTATTTAAACCATCAGGGCAATCGCACTTGAAATGTATGTATCAGAAGGCTTCTACGTGGTAAGGTCAAGCGTTACCCTGCAGATACAATCTCAACTGGGCTACCGACGTGGACCTTTTGATAAGTGCACTAAACTCATCCAGCTTGTCTATCTTATCAATAGTCCTGACCACATCCATAAGCTCAAGTCCCTCAGGACCATACTTGATCTCAAGCATCCCTTCTATCCCTTTGAGTTCGCCTTCCAACCTGCCTTTGAGTTCGCCTTCCTGCCTTCCTTCCTGCCTTCCTTTCTGTTCGCCCTTCATAAATACATCCCTAAAGACCTCATATTCATCCAAATCAATGGTTATCGGCATGTTCAATACCTCCTGCTTTACGTTATATGCCAAATTTTTTAACCCAGAAAGATATAACAACTTCCTGATATAACTCTCCCTTTCACTGGGTGGCAGCGGGTAAAACTTATCAAGAATCCTCTTTATAGTAACGTCTGGATAGTCGATCTTGCACAGAATAGCCAACACATTATCATCAGGGTCATCGCTGTCGATGAGTTGGTCGCCGTCAACATTACGCATGTCTATCAACTTGTAAGCATACTTTATCAATCCAAGCTCCACGCTATTTTCCATATTTAGCGGCTTATTGCCAACATACAAGACAATCTGCATCGGTAATCTCTTGTGCTGGTTGTATATAAATGCAGAATAGAGATACATCCGCCCCAACATGTTACTATCGTTTGTAGATTGAAGCTCAAGCTGGACTATGTTACCATCTGCCGTCTCATACGCAATATCGACATACCTAACCTGAACATCGGAAAATTGGATATCTATGAATTTGCTTGCCTCATATCCAGTCAACAGCTTTAGAAACCTCTGCGGCACATCTTTAATGATGTCCTTTAATGTTATGTCATATTTCTGGTGCATTAATGACTATTATAGTAATATCTGAGTGTTTCTGTCAACGGTTAATTTATGCACATATGAGTAGGGTATGTATTTTTTTAAGCGATTGCCCTGCCCTCATGATTGATCTTTTGTGACGATAACGGATAAAATATATCCAAACATGATGTGTATAAGCATAACCATGGAGGCGCTATGAATAACTTATGACAACAGAGAAACTTGAGTTTAAGACTGAAGTAAATCAGCTCCTTCATTCTCTCCCTTAAGCGAATGTCCATAAACAGACGCCTGCTCCAACAGACAAAGTCACTGCTCAAAAGCGAGCAGGGGACGGTGTACAAGGAACACGGCGGTAAGGTTAGGGTCTGTCTGTGCTATCCAAACACATACTACGTGGGGATGTCAAACCTGGGAATGCGCATTGTCTATTCGCTACTAAACGCACGTCGCGACGTTGTATGTGAGAGGGCATTTCTACCGCAGGATGACACTATTGATGAGTTCTTGCGCACCCGCACGCCACTGTACAGCATGGAGTCCATCACCCCTGTTGCTGATTTTGACATAGTTGCCTTCTCCGTATCCTTTGAAAACGATTACCCTAACCTATTGAAGCTCCTGAGACTCTCACGCCTGCCTATCTACGCAAAGGACAGAGACCACAGGTCCCCCCTGATAATTATGGGCGGCCCATGTGCGCTCCTAAACCCTGAGCCATTGAGCGCCTTTGTAGATATCGTCTTTATAGGTGAGGCAGAGACGATGCTGGATGACTTCATCGAGACATACAAGGCCAGTAGCAACAGGGACGAGTTGTTTGATAACCTGAGGGCTATCAGCGGCATATATGTGCCATCACGTTATGTCGTCCATTACCACGACGATGGCAGGATCAAAGACAGAACGGGTTATCCGGATGTCATCAGACGCAACTACGTCAAGGACCTCAACGAGCTACCCCCCCCCACCTGCGGTGACAATAATAGATGGGAACAGATAATAACGCCACAGACCGAGTTCTCCTCGATGTACCTCGTAGAGGCCATGAGGGGATGTCCTTGGAATTGTAGGTTCTGTGCCGTGAGAAACATCTACGGCCCTCCGCGTAAGAGGGGGCTTGAGTCCTTGACACAACAGATAGAGGGCCTCAGCCAGGGAGCCAAACAGTGTGGCAGCAGGGTTGGTCTCATCGGGCCGTCTCTGACAGACTATCCCCATATCGGGGAGGTCTTGCGCATGGAGGGCGTTGATTTTTCGATCACCTCGTTGCGGGCAAGCAGGCGTTCCTTTGAGCTTATGTCGCTGATGCGCACCAAGAACAGTGTCTCTCTGGCACCTGAGACTGGCTCTGAGCGTCTGAGACGTGTAATAAATAAACAGATCACCCGAGAAGACATCATAGAGACATCAACCCTTATCTTTAACACAGGCATATCAACACTCAGGCTCTACTTCATGCTTGGCCTCCCCACCGAAACCGATGACGATGCCCTTGAAACCGTTGCGCTTGTAAGGGAGATCAGAGGAATAACAAAACGTGCAAACATCGTGATGAGTATCAGCGTGTTTGTGCCAAAGCCACAGACGCCATTTCAGTGGCACCCAATGGCCACAGGGGAGGTGATCAAGAGGAGGCTCAAGCTCATCAAGGATGGCCTAAAGGCGGATAACGTAAAGGTGTTTCACGACATCGCGCGATACGCCTACCTGGAGGGCATCTTATCCGTGGGGGACAGGAGGCTCTGCAGGGCGCTTGAGGGCATGGGCGAGGAGTCGGACTGGAGAAAGGCATGTCAGATGGCCAATATATCGCCTGACTTCTACATCCATCGGCAAAAGCCCCTCGACGAACCACTCCCCTGGGACTTCATCAACTGCGGCATCACCAAAGATAGGCTGTCAGCAGAATACGAGCAAGGAAGAGAAGAAGGAAAAGAAGAGGGTGGTTAGGTTGGGTCGGGGCAGGGGTGAGTTGTGGCGTGGTTGGATTATGTGTGCTATTGATCCAATTGCTTCAGGTAATCGACATAGTCCTTGGTGTCTTTCAGGGCCTTTTTGACCATCCGTTTACTGTAAAGACCAAAGGCAGCGTAGAACAGGTCAAGGGACTTCATGTGACTCAAGAAGTGTTCCCAGGAGTAGAACCTCTCCATTGCCTTTATGGGCTCTACCTGGAGGTGTTGTGGCTTGATCATGGCCGTCTTGTAGACTACGTGGTTGATGTCGTACTTGGACCAATCGGTGTGCAGGAGTCGTTGTGTTGCCTTAAAGTCCTCATACAGCGCCGTTCCAGGCAGGGGGGTCAGGATCATAAACTGCACCGAGTCAAGGCCACTGTTGATGGAGAACTCGGCAGACTCCCTGATTGTCTCCACGGTGTCGGCATCGGAGCCAAAGACAAACATGCCGTGTATCTTTATCCCAAGGGCCTTAAGGGCAGTGACGCACCTTACGTTGTCATCGACCTTTTGGTGCTTGTTGTAGGCCTTTAGGGCTTCTGCGCTTGTTGACTCAAAGCCAATGGAGGCGGTAAACTTCCCACAGTCAGCCAACAGACGCAGGAGTTCCTCGTCCCTGTATATATCGGGGCGAACCATGCCAGACCATCGTGGCTTTATGCCATCGGCGATCATATGCCGCAGGATATCCTTGGTTCGTTTCTTGTTAGCGGCGAAGTTGTCATCAACGAAGAACAGGGGAGACCTCGATACGGCGGATATCCGTCTCAACTCCTCCACCACCCTCTCAACAGAACGAAACCTGTATCTCCTGCCAAACATGGGACTTACAAGGCAGAATCGGCAGTTAAAGGCACACCCCCGTGAGGTGGCAATTGGGTGGATGTTAGAGTTCCTCCAACCGTGGACTAGGCCGTAGTCGGGGTCGGGCAGTGAATCAAGATCGGCAACAAACTCTCCCTGTGGATTATGGACATCGTTGCCGGCCTTATCCCTGTAGGACAGGCTCTTGATTGAGCCCAACGCTGGTGTCCCGCTCTTAAGCGACTCCACAAGTTGCAACAGTGCCGTCTCACCCTCGCCCCTTATCACGAAATTGGCATGTTGCAGGGCCTCCCCCGCCATAAAGGTGGGATGCGCCCCACCCATCACCACCGGTATCCCTATCTTTCTGGCCCTGTCTGCCGTCTCATATGCCATGTGGGCGGTTGATGTAATGGTCGATATACACAAGAGGTCTGACCTCTCAATGAAAGGCCAGTCCGGCTTACGGATGTCCTCGATGAACGTCTTTACCTCATATCCCTTCTGTCTCAGCAGGGTTGACAGTAAAACCGCCCCCACGCGTGGTATGGGAAATCTCCTGAATATATTTGACTGCGGAGACCTCGTCTCTATAAACGCTATTGTCTTCATCCCTTTATCATGTCAACATTAACTATACTACAGTTGCACACACTTTGACAAGGCTTAATAGTCCACCCTTCACACATAAAGTTAAAAAGCAAAGCCCTCCCTTCTCTTAGAGGGTTGGTTATTCCTCTCCGTCAAATGCGATTGTCTTGGGTTGTGTTTTAGGCATTGAGGGTGTATAATATATCTATGGCATTGACGTTACCAATAGACGTATATGAGGCCTTTGAAAAGGGGCTCGGTTATGAAGAGGGCAAACATGTCGTGAAGGCCTTTGAGACGGCGATCTCAGATATCACCGATTACAAGTGGAAAACCAACAAGGAAGATATCTTGTCAGAGATAAGAAACGAGTTCTCTGAGCTGAGAAAAGAGATGGATAGGAAGTTCGCCGATGTGGATAGGAAATTCGCCGATGTGGATAGGAAGTTCGCCGAGATGGATAAGAAGTTCACCGAACTAATAGAGAGGAAGTTCTCGGAAGTTGATAAGAAGTTTGCTGAACTGGATAAGAAGTTTGCTACAAAGGCTGACCTGGCCTTGCTCGAAAGCAGGGTGAATGAACGGTTTACCCGCATTGAAGGTAGAATGGACGCTGAGTTTAAGGCATTGCGTCTTGAGATGAAGATATTCTTTCTGGTTATCATATTCCTGATGCTTGCCACCAATCCAAGGGCACTTGACATGATAGGCAAGGTACTCGGGCTGGTGAAATAGTTGGAGGGATTTAAGCCCCTCCAGTCGTTGTATTAATTTTCGATGTTTTGATATTACTGTGTTTAAACACCTTTAGAAATATATTTTCACAACGATGTCTATTATGGTCAAAACGATGTTTATTAACTCGATAATGGCCAAAAAGATATGTATTGAAATCATTTTTTTTTCCTCACATATCTATAGAGTATTTTTGGTAACTGTTTTGGTTAATTGAAAACTAACCTTTAACCCTTTAATATAGCACATATAAAAATAATTTGTCAATATCAAAATAATTTTGATAGACTTGCTTATTGAATCATTCTCAGGGGGTATTTTTATGGACTTAAGGCAGTACGTCGTAGACAAGGCAATTGAGGCAAGGGAGGGTGCCCGTGGGCTGGCCAAGGCATCCGGAGCAATAAAGAAGAAGGCGCTCGTTGGTATGGCCGAGGCGGTCCGCAGCAATCGTGCGGCGCTCATCAGCGAAAACACCAAGGACGTTGACGCAGGCAGGCAGAAAGGGCTCTCTGGGGCCATGATCGATAGATTGACCCTCAACGACAAACGCATAGAAGAGATGGCCGTGGGGTTACTTGAGGTCTCCGAGCTGAAGGACCCCGTGGGGGAGATCACCAATCTCCAGAGGAGACCAAACGACATGATGGTTGGCAAGATGCGCGTACCAATTGGGGTGGTGTGCATCATCTACGAGTCGCGCCCAAACGTCACGGCGGATGCTGCAGGGCTGTGCCTGATGGCCGGTAACGCCGTGATCCTCAAGGGCGGCTCCGAGGCTATACACTCAAACATGGCAATTGTCTCACTGCTGCGCCAGGCGCTCGTCGCAGAGGGACTCAACCCAGGGGCGGTCACCTTTATCGACAACACGCAACGAGCAGCCGTGATGGAACTGATCAAGCTCGAAGGCCTCATCGACCTGATCATCCCACGAGGCGGGGAGGGACTCATCAGGTCGGTCACTGAAAACTCACGTATCCCCGTGCTTAAGCACTACAAGGGTGTCTGCCACGTCTTTGTCGATGCCCACGCAGACCTCAAAATGGCAGCGGATATATGCTTTAACGCCAAGGTCCAACGTCCAGGCACCTGTAACGCGATGGAGACCATGCTGGTTGACTCCGCCATAGCCGCGGAGTTTCTGCCTCCCATGACAGAGCGTTTCCTGAAGGCCTCCGTGGAGCTCCTTGGCTGCCCGCAGACGATCAAGCTCGCCCCGCAGGTAAAACCCCTTTCAGAGCAAGACTACTACAACGAGTATCTATCGCTGAAGCTAAACATTCGTGTCGTAGGCACAATGGATGAGGCCATCGAGCACATCGCGACCTACAGCTCCAATCACACCGACACCATCGTCACCGACAACTACCAACGGGCCATGAGATTTCTGCGCGAGGTTGACTCCGCCGCGGTGCTCGTAAATGCCTCAACACGCCTCAACGACGGTGGGCAGTTTGGCCTCGGCGCCGAAATCGGGATATCCACAGACAAGATACACGCCCGCGGCCCTATGGGGATCGAGGAGCTGACATGCAACAAGTTTATAGTCCTTGGCAACGGTCAACTCAGAGGATAAACGCACGGCTAAAAAGAGAAGGAGGGGCAAGGAGCATCCTGGAGCGGTAAAGAACCAGGAGCGTGCCTTGAGCGGTAAAGAAGCGGCTCCGCCCTCCTTTTTTTTCTTCTTAAAAACCGGTCAAGGACACATTTTTACTGTATTACCCAATCGGATGACATTACTCCACTGCTGACAGAGCCAGAGACTGAAGTAGCGTTCATAAGCCAGGTCACAACCTCTCCATTGGTATTCTGCCAGAGGATATCAACCTTTGCATCGCTATTGAACTTGCCAAGCCCCTTAAATACCCAGCTCGAATCCAGACCACCAGGAGTTCCAGTCCACGTTATTGTGGCGCCATTCATAGTCCAGATTGCCAACTGTCCACTTGTGGTGTTCTGCCACAGTATCTGCACCTTTGCTCCACCATCGAATGCAGCCGCACCTCTGTATGCCCATCCTGAAGGAGGTAAACCTACGATAGAGCCTGATCCTATATTAGGGCCGTTCATTATCCACATAGCAATCTGGCCGGTGTTTGGGCCTGCCACAGGATGTCATCTGTGCCATCGCCGTTAAAGTCAGAGATACCCTTGAACTGCCACGTTAAAGGCAACGATCTGACTACCCACGCCCCTGATGCTATTGTAGCGCCGCTCATTTGCCATACGGCGACATCACCTGTCCTGGTATTCTGCCATAATACACTGGCAGTAGTTGCACCGAACTTGCCTGTTCCAAGCAGCCTCCAGTCGGAATTGTTTCCAAGCGATACAGGGGCGCCATTGAAGGTCACAACTGAAGCGGTTACGGACATACCATCAGAGGAGGTTATCCACATAGCCAATGCCCCGCTTGAGTGTTGCCAGAGGATATCTGCCCTGCCATCCCCGTTGAAGTCGGCAATGGCCGTTATAGTCCACCCCGATGGCGCAACTCCGTATGTAGTGGCGCTTGAGTATTTACCGTTGGCCATAAACCACACTGCCACTAGGCCTGATGAGCTATTCTGCCAAAGTATGTCACTGACTCCGTCGCCGTTGAAATCGCCCTTGTAGGCGATCCCGTTAGAAGCTGATGGAGTTGGTGTCGGGGTTGGCGTTGGGGAGGAGACAGATGGATCAAATACGGTAACATCGTATGTAAAAGTCCTCGACGCCCCGTTGATGACAACGTTGGCAACCGTAACTGTGTAAGTTGTATCGTTAGATGGTTTAGGCCAATTAGCTGAATCGTTGAGGTTCATAGGTATCCATACCAGGGTGTTTTCTCCGTAGCCATTTTGTACCTGGCTTAGTGCAACGGCAATATTATTACCGCCGGAGGTCATAGACACTGTAGCGCTTGAGAGATCAGCATTTGCATAGGAGAAAGACCATCTTGCAAACACAACCTGATATGGAACATACCCCTTAGGCGGCCATGCGACAAACTCCTCTCGTGTAGTGGGACGCGGCCCCCAGATATTAGAATCCATGACCCATAAGGCATTTGCCTTGAAATAACTACCTACGCTAGGAATATCTCCAGTGCCCATGACCTGAGTCTGAGGATATAGAATCCAACGTCTATGTCCAACAAAAGAATTACCTGAACCAGGGTCTTGTATATATCCTGAGATAGCGCTAACAGAGTTGACCCCTAAGAACAAGTTTGAATGTCCTGCTGCCTCGGCTCCATTGGCCGTATAACATGTCCAGGTAGATGGTGGGATGTGATTTAACGCATTGTTAACACTCATCATCAGCGCAGCCTCTTGAGCCTTGGCGCTATAAGTATCCGAGAATGTTATAATGGCAGGGACACCAGCCATTGCCCTGAAATAGTTTATCCGCTGTGCGATTGCATCTCGAAAGTCCTGTGCCGTGGTGCCTGCATTACAGGATTGGTGATTACCGTTCCAGCTTATTGCAGGCTCATTGACGACGTAGTAGGTATTATAAAAGTTTGTGGACTCATCGCGATTTTGTGGATTTACACTAAGGGACTGTGCCTGTGAAACAGACTCTTCCGTTAAGCCAAAGGGTGACAGGTTCCCTGGGAAAACAGGTGGCTCTCCAAGAGCATAACCGTAAGCAAAAGGCAAGAGCAAAACCATCGTAAATAACTGACATGCTGCTATAAACAACAGACACAGCGCCTTGTTTCCTAACCTATCTTTAACTCCCATTTAATTCCTCCTTCTCCATTGTGATGCGTTAAACATCTTTATATTCTATACACTAACAAAGACAATATTCAACCCCAAAAAAATATTTTAAAAGCTCCCATATCTCAGTAAGGCGATCGAGTCAAAGAATGGGGATTGAGTATTATGGGGTCAAGGGCACTGACGCCCTTGCAGGGGAGGTCAAGGAGGGGGCGGAGCCCCCTCTTCTCTTCTTGCTTTGCTTTGAGGTATAATTATAATAAACCACAAAGGAGGGTTTTATAGACAATGCTTGATGGTGGGATAGCGGCTATTAACGAGAAGGTACAAAGGGAGAGTGCATTTGTTTCGCTCTTGCTTTCCGAGATAGAGAAGGTCATCGTTGGTCAGAGGTACTTGCTTGAGCGGCTGCTGGTTGGACTCTTCGCCAACGGACATGTACTGTTGGAGGGGGTGCCGGGGTTGGCCAAGACCACCGCGGTGCGCGTCCTTGCCCAGACCATCCAGACAGGCTTTAAGCGCATCCAGTTCACCCCGGACCTGCTTCCAGCCGATATCCTTGGCACTATGGTGTATAACCCAAAGGATGCTACCTTCTCGGTGAAGAAGGGGCCGATATTTTCCAATATAATCCTGGCTGATGAGATCAACCGTGCCCCGGCCAAGGTCCAGAGCGCCCTGCTAGAGGCCATGCAGGAGCGACAGGTGACCATCGGCGATGATACGTTCAAGCTGCAGGAACCATTTCTGGTGCTGGCCACCCAAAACCCCATCGAACAGGAGGGCACCTACCCCCTGCCAGAGGCCCAGATGGACAGGTTCATGCTCAAGGTCAAGGTCGATTATCCAAGCAAGGAGGACGAACTGACCATACTCAAGCGCATGGCCTTTACATCAAAGGAGATAAAGAGCTACCCCATAGTCAAGCCCATCGACATACTCAATGCCCGCATGGTCGTTGACGAAATATACATGGACGAAAAGATAGAACGCTACATCATCGACATAGTCTTTGCAACCAGAGACCCCGCCCAGTACAAGCTCCAGCAGCTCCGCCCACTGATCCAATACGGGGCATCTACGCGGGCGACGATCTATCTCGTCCTTGCGGCAAAGGCCTACGCCTTTATCCAGGGCCGTGGGTTTGTCACCCCACAGGATGTCAAGTCCATTGGCCTGGATGTCCTGAGGCACAGGGTCATTGTCAGCTACGAGGCCGAGGCCGAGGACAAGACCTCCGAGGATATCATCAGGACAATCTTTGACAAGCTGGAGGTTCCCTAATGGTCTGGCACAAAATAATTGTAATAGCTTGCATTGTTTTTTCTCGCGATTACGCATGCATATATCTGTGATTTGATATGCTTATTTCATGACAAGCCCTAAGGTTGTAAGAATATTTGTACTTCAGGATATTTTTCATAAGTCAGCTTATAATGCTGACTTCAATAAAGACACAGTTGTTCCAAAGGAGACGCTTCGTTTGATAATCTAAAACTGGCTATTGACAACATCATTTATCCGTATGGTACTATTAATCTATATGTATATTTTAGAACTGAAAAGTGCAAAATTATAGGGAATGAGTAAACTTTCTGTTGTGATTCATCTCAGCTGAATGGTATGAGGAGTAAGTTTAATGAATAAGAGGGTTGTACCTGTTTATAGTGAATATCTGACAATTAATGAACCAGCCTTACGGATTATTTCTCCTTGGCGTATGCCTGACGGAGACGAACTTTTCGTTAATGGAGTAATATATAGCAACGAAGAATTAAGCAGGGGATGGGTATCTACTGAAACCGGCTCAGAGTTGACTATTAAAGATTACGCAGGTCCGCAGTTGGACAAAACATCGTATTGTTATATCAAAGAGTTTTTCTGTACATTGAAAAACTATTATCTGGAAAGGCAAATAATTTCCAGCGGTTGGTATCAGTTTGTCCTTAATTTGCATTTTATTTTCGGCGATACCATTTACGATTATGATGTCATTTTAGACGACAAGTATGAAGTACTTAAAGATATATCCCCAAACGACTTAATGTTTCATAATGATATCGATAGGTATTTAAGTGTTGGAGACTCGGCACTTCGCTCCATAAACATTGGATTAATAGCCGCACGAAAAGTGTCGGTAAATAAAATACTTGACATGCCTTGCGGCCACGGCAGGGTGTTAAGAACTTTGAAATCAGCTTTCCCCGATGCGCTGATTACAGCTTGTGACTTAGACAGAGATGCCGTCGATTTTTGTACGAAATATTTCTCTGCCATCCCCCTTTATTCTAAAGAAATAATTGAGCAAATTCGCATAAAAGATAAGTATGACTTAATATGGTGCGGCTCATTGTTTACTCATTTGGACAGTAAACGATGGGATAGCTTACTTAATTTATTTAGTTCTTCACTTGAAACCGGCGGAATTTTGGTGTTTACCGTCCATGGTATTCATGCTGTTCATTTGATACGCAACTGTAATAGGGATTTTGGCCTCGAGCCCTTTAAATTACCCGAAATGCTGGAAGAGTTTGACAACAGCGGATTTGCATATTTGGATTATCCAGGGGCGGCAAACTGGGGAATATCCTTGTCATCGCCAACTTGGGTGATGTCGCAGCTCCAGAAAATACGGCAATTACAAGTTGTAATGTTTACAGAAATAGGTTGGACCCATTTTCAGGATGTCATAGTTTGTACAAAACTGAAGCTACCATAGTGGGTAGTACTGCACATTGTATGGGCTGTCTGAAATAACTGTCTGTCATCTGCCGTCAGGAACCAATGGAATAAGATTGAGGATTGTTTGTTTTTATTCATAAGTCAGGATTGATGAGGTTTGATACACTTATTTCATGACAAACCCTAGGGGTACCATGCAGCCCTCCGAGGTAATCAAGAACATCCGTAGGATTCAGATCACTACGGGGCGTCTGGCCTCGGACTTCTTCTGCGGACGCTACCACAGCGTGTTTAAGGGCAGGGGGATAGAGTTTGACGAGGTGCGCCAGTATCTGCCCGGTGATGACATCCGATCAATCGACTGGAACGTCACCGCGCGGATGGGCGAGCCCTTTATCAAGAAGTTTGTGGAGGAGCGTGAGCTTACCATCATGTTCTTGCTGGATGTCTCGGCCTCGTGCGAGTTTGCCACGGTCAATCGCTTCAAGCGCGCCATCGCCGCCGAGATATGCTCCCTGCTGGCGCTGTCTGCCGTCAAGAACAACGACAAGGTTGGCTTTGTCGCCTTCTCCGACAGGGTGGAGAGGTTCATACGACCATCCAAGGGGCTCAGGCACGCCCTGGCGATAGTCAGAGACGCCCTGTACTTCGATCCCCAGGGCAGGGGCACAGACATCGCCACGGTCGTGGAGTACCTCAACAGGGTGGTCAAGCGCAGGACGATCACGTTTGTCCTGTCCGACTTCTATACCGAGGGATATGCAAAGCCCCTGTCGATGGCCAACAGGCGTCATGATGTGATTGCTCTGTCCATCACCGATCCCGTGGAGGTTGACCTGCCTGATGTGGGTCTCATAGAGCTTGAAGACGCCGAAACGGGCGAGGTCTTTGTCGTTGACACCTCGAGCAAGTCGGTCAGGGACCGCTACCGCAATGACGCCCTCAAGAGGCTGTATGAGAGGAAGCGTCTCTTTCGCTCCATCAACGTTGACCACGTCGAGGTCTCAACCAGCATCCCATACATAAAGACCCTCGCCAGGTTCTTCAAGATGAGAGAGAGGCGGATCAACAGATAAAATAAAGAAGAAATCGAAAATAAAACAACAAATACGGAGAGAAATAAGTACCTGCCCATAATTAATTATATAAAGAAGCGAAGAAAGAAAGGGGCGGTGGAGCTTCTTTGTCGCTCCAGGACGGACCCCCTTTAGAACCCCCTGCAAGGGCACCAATGCCCTTGACGCGCCATAAAAGTGCTACATATTGGACAGCTTACAATATTAGCCCTTTACACACCCTAAAAAGAGAAATCACCAAACACGTCATTAACGTCTACTTCCAGCCCTTCAATGACCTGGGACTTAACCACGCCTTCACCTTCTGCTGTAGAAAAAAGTTTGTATTTATCACCTTCAATGGTAAATACCTCTATTGTCTCAAGTTCAGGTATGACTATCCAAAATTCAGATACCTTAAATTTTTCGTATATATCCCTCTTGGTTACGGTATCTTTAGTATAAGAGCCTTTGCTTACAATTTCACAAACCATGTCTGGCACGCCTCTTATAAAATCTTGGGCTATTGCCATATTTTCTTTTCTGATAAATAAGATATCCGGCTGTAGCTTCTGCTGCCTTTCTTCAAGAATGACATCTAAAGGAGAGTAATAAACCGTCCCCAATTTTTTGTTTTCCAAATGTAGTATTATTCTTCTTACTATCCTCATGCTAATGTTTTGATGCTTCCTAAACGGACTAGGCCCCATGACTTCCACCCCGTTGATGATTTCTGTCAACTCAAAATCTCTGTCTAATGTCTGTACTTCCATAAAGAATATTGTACCACTTGTGATGAAAAAAAACAAATCTACCCTAAAAAGGGGTGCATCAATTTTTCATGGGTAAGAGTATCAATTACGGCGCGTCAAGGGGGCAGTGCTCCCTTGTGGAGGGGTCTGAGGGGAGCCAGGTGCGACCTGGAGCGGTAAAGAAGCAAAGCCTCCCCTTCTTTCTTTGACCAAGCTACCCATGACTTTTTGATGCACCCCTAAAAAGTTCTTCTTTGGGGCTTGATAACCGGAATACATTCTTGCTAAAATAGTAACCATAAGTATAAATATTCAGAATCGCTCCTTACGCGGGGCAGGAGGAAGACATGTTTAAAGGCTCAATGGTAGCCCTGGTTACACCCTTTAAGAACGGGGTTTTTGATGAGAAGGCATATGGGGATTTGATACAATGGCACATAGCGGAGGGAACGAGCGCTATAGTGCCCTGTGGCACCACCGGAGAATCCGCCACGCTTGAGTACGAGGAACACTATCGCGTGATCGAGGTAGCGGTTGAGGCGGCGGCCAGGCGGGTTGCCGTTATAGCCGGTACGGGGGCTAATGCCACCGACGAGACGATCAGGATGACGAAAAAGGCCAAGGCCATAGGCGCTGATGGCGTGCTGCTGGTGTGTCCCTACTACAATAAGCCTACGCAGGAGGGGTTGTATCGTCACTACCGAGCCGTGGCCGAGGCCGTGGATATACCGCAGGTGATGTACAATGTCCCGGGCAGGACGGCCCTTAACATCCTCCCCACTACGGTGGCGCGCCTCAGCGCGATTGAAAACATAGTCGCCATAAAAGAGGCCAGCGGGGATATGAGACAGGTAAGCGAGGTTATAAGGCTCTGCGGGGATAGCATGACGATCCTCTCAGGGGATGACTTCACTACCTTTGCGTTGATGATGCTTGGCGGCAAGGGGGTCATATCGGTGACAGCCAACATAATGCCAGGGGCCGTTGCGCAGATGTGCTCTCTTGCGCAAGAGGGTCAGCTCGACAAGGCCAGAGATGCCCATTACAACCTTGAGATACTAAACAACGCCATGTTTATCGAGACTAACCCCATACCGGTAAAGACAGCGCTTGCCATGATGGGTAAGCTAAACGGGGAGTTCAGGCTGCCCCTCTGCGAGATGTCTCACGATAACAGGGAAAGGCTCAAGACCGTCTTAACCGCTTACAGGTTGATATAACGGCTCAGGCGATTATACAGGCAGCAAAAGGGGGCAAGGGGGCGATTGGGGCGGTTCTTGTCTCCTGAGCGTCCAGAACCCCTGCATTACCACTTGTGACCAATATAGCGTAGTTTTTCTTGTGCATCATTATAGCCAAGTTGCGCCGCCTTAATCCAATCAATGATGGCCTTATCATGGTGTCCTTTCTTTTCGTAGGCAATGCCACGATGATAGTACGCATAGGCATCCCGTGGGTCTAACTCAATAGCCCTGGTGTAATCAGCAATAGCTTTGTCGCTGTCTCCCTTTCTAACCCAGGCAAGCCCTCGATTATTGTACGCGCCAACATACCGTGGGTCTAGTTCAATGGCCTTGTTGTAATCCTCGATAGCCTTGGCACATTCCCCTTGTTCAACCAGGGCGACACCACGATTATTGTACGCCCAGGCAAACCGCGGGTTGATTTCAATGGCCTTGTTGTAATCCTCGATAGCCCTGTCGTAGTCATCTTTGGCCGCCCAGGCAAGACCACGATAAGAGTACGCCTCCGCACGACGTGGGTCTATCTCAATAGCCCTGGTGTAATGGACGATAGCCTTGTCGTGGTCTCCCTTGTCAAAGCAGGCAAGACCACGCTTTATATACGCCTCCGCATCCCGCGGGGTTATATCAATAGTGCTGGTGTAGCCTCCCTTGGCGCTGGCGTAGTCTCCCCTGTGACCAATAGAGAGTAAATGCTCCTTAGCCTGCTTGGAACCAAGCTGTGCCGCCCTGCTCCAATCAGCGATAGCCTTATCATGGAGCCCCCTCCGTTCGTAGGCAAAACCACGACTAAAGTACGCCCAAACAAACCCTGGATTTATTTCAATGGCCCTGGTGTAATCCGAGATAGCCCTGTCGTAGTCCCCCTTTTCAAACCAGGAAAAACCACGAAAAGAATACACCTCCGCAAACCCTGGGTCTATCTCAATATACCTGGTAAAATCCGCGATAGCCCTGTCGTGATTCCCTTCTCTACCCCAGGCGATACCACGATTAAAGTACTCCCTTGCCTCCAATTGATAGTTTACCTACTCCTCAGACACGTCCTTTAAATCCACCTCAACAAGACTAAAGGACAGCTCATACCTCATAGACGTTGTAATCTCTAACAAGACAGATGTCCTCTTCAGAGAACTTGATATCATGCGCATCTAATTTGTATGTGCTAAGGAACTCCTCGTTTGCCTTTATCTTGCTGATGGCCATAGCGGCCTCCTGCATGATAGCCTCTTTGAGGTGCTTGTCGGTGCTGCGGGGGTCGTGGTGAGTAAGGCCGATCTTCTTGACCTTGCAGATTATGCCCTGCTTGATGCTGCCATGAGGGGTGCCATGTCCATAACCCGCGGTGGAGGTCTGGTATCTCTGATTGTCGTACTGGGAATCTATAACAAGCAGGTCGGCATTATCAAAATGCTCCCTTAAGTCCGAGGAAATGGCCGCCACGTCCTCGTGGTCAGTGGCTATGACAGCAACCTTGCCAGTTGGATTTTCCTCAAAACGGTAACTTATGCAGTTGGCGTTACCGTGATTGGTCCTGGCCATCTTGATCACCATGCACTCACTCAGCAGATACTTGTTCTTGCTTAAGGAGACCTGCACATTCTTTTTTATTATATTCTTGTAGTCATCAAGACCTATCATCGTAAACCCCCCGATGGGATGAACCACGATTACGCAGACGTCATAGTGTGTCAGTGTGATGAACTTCATCTTGTGCGATATCTTCTTGGCATCAACCGGGAAATAGGGACGGTTAAACAGATACTTGATCATACTCTCCGGGCCATGCCCGTTATCCATGGGACCATATAAGGTCATCGGTATCCTGTCAATAAAGGTCGGTGGACTGAGCGTTAACCCCACTATGTGATCCCAGTGAAAGTGCGTCAAAAGAATGTAGTAGTGGAGTCCGTTGGCTATTTCACTTAGATAATTCCACCCCGCCGGCACAAACCCCGTACCGGCATCAACAAACAACCTCGCCCCCCTTGGCAAACACCCTGACATGATCTCAAAACAAGTCGTGTTACCACCAGCCTCTACGCTGTCAACATTGGATATCGCAATGCTACCACGTGTCCCCCACGCCTTAACTATCATAATAAATATAATACCCTACTTTATAATTTTGTTGCCATATTTTTTATTGCCGTATTATAATTATACATATGGTAAAAGCTGCCACTAAGGATAGGTAAAATGAGATCAGGCTTGAGCATTAAGGGGTCAAGGGGGCTGGCCCCCTTGCAGGGGGGATCTAAGGGGGGGCGGAGCCGCCCCCTTATTTTCTTTTTCTTTATATGAAGGATAAAGGGTATACGGAGTTGATATGCAAGCCGTTTTGCGAGTTTTACACGGAGGGCAAGGAGTCTATCCAGTGCGCCACCTACGTGTATGTCAGGGACAGGGTACCACTGGATATCCTGGCTGCGCTCACCTGTGGGGTTGAAAGGCAGAGCATGTTCCTGGATGATAAGTTTATAAAAGAGGCAATCTGCAGACAGTGCGACTTCCTAACGGACGGTTGTGATTATCGCGATGGATTAAACTCCCCGCCATGTGGCGCTTACAGGGTGGTAGAGATATTAAGGGAAAAGGGGGTCTTGTAACAGGCAGACATATGAGAAATTACCCCGATGAAGTGACAATAGACAACACGTTGTATAAGTTTGAAAGAGTGCTTAAAGAGGACTTCTTTTCGATAAATCTCCTGTATAACAGCGAAAACAATACACGCTATGTCCTGAAGCTCTCCGACTTCAGGTTCATCTTCGGTGTGTTTTTACGTCCGTTGGCCTCGTTTTTTTCAAGGAGGGAGTACAATATATATCAGCGCGTAGCCGACATCAAGGGCATACCCGCCCTGGGACCGCGGCATGGAGGTCGAGGATACCTTCATCTCTACGTCGATGGCCTGACTCTGCATGAGTTTAAGGGGAGGTTGGGGAAGTTGCCCGATGACTTCTTCGTCCGATTAAAGGCCATCATTGAAGAGTTGCATAACAGGCGCATCTTCTACCTTGACCTCAATAAGCTGGGCAATATCATCGTGGGCAGCGACGGGTTGCCGTATCTTATTGACTTCCAAGTAAGCATATATTTTAAGCACCACAGAGGCGTCTTGGGTTACGTTATCGATAAAATATTCAAGGGACTTATCAAGGAGGATATATACCACCTTTACAAGCACAAAAGGCGTTTTCAACCCGAACTAATGACGCCACAAGAAATTGACCTGGCCAAACGCACTGGCTTTAATCAGTGGTACAACCGTATCTTTGGTCACCCCTACCGTAAGGTAAAACGCCTCATCTATCCCTCTGGGAGTAACGAGATCATCTGGTATAAGTGGAAAAAGACCAAAGACAAAAAACAAAATATTCCGTAACTAAAATCACCCTCTTGACAAAGAGGTGCAGTTTTAAATACTATATAATTAGTAATTAAATACTATACATATAAGTATTAGTATATTAAAACCACTAAGGAGGTTATGTGTAATGAAACACAAGTTTAAGGTACAGAGGCTTCTCCTGCTAATGCTGTTGATGTCTATAGCGGCGCTTTATGGTTGTGCTGGTCTGGAGTTTGCCCCTAAGAAGGCAATGTGGTACTATCACAAGGAGCTACCGGAGGCAGATAGGGCAGTAGAGGCAGCAAGGGCAGACGGTAAGGATAAACAATGTCCAAAAGAGTTTAAGGATGCTGAAAAGATGCGTGATGATGCCTATGATACCTACTGGGCGTGTCATACAGCCGAAGGCATAGAGAAGGCGAAGAAGGCCACAGAGATGGCAAAGGCCCTCTGTCCACCACCACCACCGCCACCACCAGTTAGTGCCACAATAGTGCCGACACCAACATCACAACCACCTGCTGCTAATCCTCCTCCTATTCCGTGCGAAAAAGAGGTTGCCGTTATCAAGATCGTCAACTTCGACTTTGACAAGTACACCGTAAAGATGGCGTACAAGAAGGAACTCCAGATGGCAGCCGAGATAATCAAGAAGTACCCCAAGGCCGTAATAAACATTGACGGCCATACTTGCAGTATCGGCACTGAAAAATACAACATGGGCCTCTCCATTAGAAGGGCCACTGCCGTTAAGGAATTTCTTGTCAAGAAAGGTGGCGTGGACCCCTCCAGGATCATGATACACGGTTATGGCAAGACCCGTCCAGCGTTTACAAACAAGACAAAGGCCGGCAGAATGAAAAACAGACGCGCCGAAATCCACATCATGCAAAAACAAGAGTGCTCGTTAAAACAAGAGTGCCCGTTAAACAAGGGTGCCCATTAAAGTAGCAAAGAATTAAGGGAGGGGGACATTGCTCCCCCCTCCCCTAAGACCCCCCTGCAAGGGGAGGGTTGATGCACGATGTTGTCGCAGCGGGGGGTGAGCCGCCCCTGCCTCATGGTGTCGCACCCGTCCCGGTCACGAAGAAGCCCCCTTGACGCGCCATAATAATAGCATTGTCCCCACTAAAAATTTATCCACCCCATAATTACCTGTTTTTTTGCACAATCCTTTCATTTTTTGTTATAATTTGACAATGTCATATTAGAGTAAAATCGGATATTTAGTGGATTAACATG
>JADFXD010000152.1 GCA_015233725.1 Nitrospirota bacterium
CCTTGCAGGGGGTTCTAAAGGGGGCCAGGAGCGTCCTGGAGCGGAAAAGAAGCGGCCAGCCGCCCCTTTTTTCCCTCTTCAGGACGAGGACGCTTGGTCTATGACCTTGCCGTGCCGCATCTGGATGATGCGGTGTACAAAGGGGTTGTCATAGACTAAGGGGTCGTGAGAGGCTATGATGATGGTCTTGCCCTGCTCGCACAGGCGTTTGAGGGTGTCGATCAGGACCTCGGAGAGTTTTGAATCCAGATGGGCGGTTGGCTCATCGGCAAGCAGGATATCGGGGTCGTTGATGAGTGCGCGGGCTATGGCCACGCGCTGCCTCTCGCCTCCTGAGAGACGTGTCACCTCGGTGTTTATCTTGTGATGGACATCCATCTCTATGAGTATCTTTTGCACCCTGTCTTTCATTACCGCCACGGGGACCTGGGTTGGATAGAGCGGCAGACAGACGTTTTCCCTCACGCTTATCCCCGGGATCAGGTTAAAGTGCTGAAAGATAAAGCCAAAGGTCTTGCGCCTGATCTGCGTGAGAAACCGCTCGGGCAGCTTTACCACGTCCTTGCCGTCGATCAGCACCTTACCCTGTGTTGGACGGATCATACAGCCAATGATCCCCAACAGGGTGGTCTTGCCTGAACCGCTTGGCCCCTTGAGGACAACCATCTCCGCGCCCCCTGTCTCAAGGCTGACCTCGCTAAGGGCCAGCATCTCATCTGGCATCCCGGCGTTGTAGACCTTGGATATACCCTCAACCTTTACCACCGTCTCTACCTCATGATCGTATCTGGGTCGGCTATGGCGGCCTTCCACGAGGGGATTATTGTACTGGCCAGGTATGGCACGACGGTCAGGAAAAAGATAACGACGACCTGGTATATATCAATGTACGGTATGGGGTCAAAGGGTGGTAACAGTATCGACCACCCCTTCAGGAATGGGTCAAAGATCGTCCCGCCGAAATAAAATACATGCACATAGCCCAGTATAACACCGCTGAGAAAGGACGACAAGGATATGACCATTGCCTCCCAGAACTTAAGGGTCAGGACGTCTGAGGTCTCCCAGCCGATGGCCTTGAGTATGCCTATCTCCTGTCGTTCCTCGGCGCTCAGTCCAGTTGCCTTGTCCCATGCAAAGATGAAAAACGCCAGCAGTGTCCCGCAAAACATCACCAGGGCCATCCCACCGCGCCAGTTGAAGACATTTTCGTAGGTGCGTAGTATCTCAGAGCGCGTGATGGGTCTGGTGTCAGGCAGCGTGCGTTTGATCTTGTTTGTGATGGTATTGATCTCCATTTCGTTGTTGACCTTGACCATGAGGTCTGTTGCCTTGTCCTTGTCCAGGGCGAAGAATCTCAATAGGTCATTTTTATCCATGATAACGAGGTCATTGGTAAGGATGCTGGAGTTGGCCGTGAAGATGCCAACGACCTTCAACATCAACTTCTGTTCCGAACCAAGCGTAAAGAACATGATGTCGTTGATATCGAGCTGTCTGGCCTGTGCAACACCCTTGCCCACGGCGCACTGTCCTTCCTGCGGCATTGTTCCCGTGATGAGGTCGAGTTCGGCACTGGTTGTTCGTGCCATGATCGTGTAGTTTCCACCGGTGTTGGGGTCGTAGTAGTATCCCCAATATCTGGGTTGTACGGTGGCCACACCGGGGATGGACTCTATCAGGTCGGCATAACCCAGGGGGATCAGTTCATGTCTACCCCCTGAGAGCCTCTGGACGATCAACTCAGGGGCATCTATAAAGACCTTTAATGCCTCGCTCTTGAGCGAATGGGTCAGAAACATCACAGAGGACAACACGCCAACGATCAGGGTATAGATGAGAAACAACGCGAGGTTCTTGTACTTGCGTCTGAGCAGACTTGACAGGGCGTATTCCAGTATCCGGTAATGTTTTATCATCTATTCTCCGGTGTGTTTTCTATAAGATGGTTCAACGATGGAACCAGCGGGGAAGTGATCAAGGGACGACGGGAAGTCCTGAAATGGTGTAAACATATCCGCCTGTGACAGGTGACGAGTGTAACGTGCCTCCGTAAACAAGGCCAGGTCGGTTAGTGTCAGCTCTCTGACCAACTGCCGTTTACCATAGACCTCGCGCTGCCTCAGACCAACCATGAAGTGCGAATGCAGGTACAGGATTATCAACAGCAGTATCTCGATCGTAAGAAACCACAGAAACACCCTGGCCTTGAGCATCGCCTTGTACTTAGTGATCCTTCATGTGGTGTGTTGGAGCGTTTTCCTCCGAGAGGTCTTCGGCTTTAATGTCGGCAAACTTCATGGACCTTCCACCCTTATGGTCTACCATAAAGGTCTTGACCTTGTTGTCGCTAACGGGGACATACTCCCTGCCCATAGGCCCCATGACGTCGCTGCCTATGACAAAGGTTATCTCCTGTGCCTTTACCGGTTTAGCGGTATAGTATTCGGTAACGTATATATCGGAGATATCGGCCTGGGTCTTGTTCTTATTGTACCTGGGCATGTTGTGGTAATACTTGAGCATGTCCTTTGGGCCGTCAAACATGGCATAAGAGCCGTCCCTGAATATTATCTGTGCGACCCACTGAGGGCTGGAATGCACAATCATCCCACACACGGGACACTTGTCCTTTGTGCTGGGCTGTAACGCCTCTGCTGCATAACCCACTACCGCTGACAAAAGAAATACCACTAAGGCAAACAATACCAGTGTTGATCTTCTTCTCACTCAAAACCTCCTGTTTTTTTTAGTCTTATTATTGTGTACCTGCTATATACTTAAGGAAAGGGAGAAAAAGAGGGCGGCTCCGCCCCCCCTCAGCCCCCCCGCAAGGGTACCAGTGCCCTTGACCCCATAATTATTCATACTGATGCTATGAATTTCATGGTACCTGTTTAACTAAATCTTCAATGGGAGTTTTTTTGGTGGAGCTGATCGGGATCGAACCGACGACCTCTTGAATGCCATTCAAGCGCTCTCCCAACTGAGCTACAGCCCCAACCTCAAGGGTAGTATAACAGGTCTTGGAGGTGTTGTCAAGATTTTATTTATTCCCCAAAAAAAGATTCAGGGCTATAAAAATCCATACGGATGCTGATGCTTTAAGGTAAAAGGATAGGAATCAGGTAGTACTCAAATCAAGCGTGGATTATGTAATCACACATACAGACATGACCACGGTTGATTGCGGTGCTACCGCCAGGAAACAACACTATATCATTGCAAAAAATACCTTGACTTACCCTACTCAGGTATGACACAATAATCGAATTCTAATCAGACCCTAACAGGGGGGAACAATGAGTACATATAATCAACATTCGTATACCACCACCCTCGGAACCGCTTGCCTTGTCGGAGGAGTCTACGCCAGAGCGGTGATACCAAACCTGATGGCGTCCCGCTCGTTGACTCCTGTGGCGCAGCCGTGATCCTTCATCCAGGGGCCATTGCCCTCTTTATCGGGGAAGCTCTGGTGATAGCCCTGTCGCTGTATGCCTCCTCTCTGGGGATTGGGCTGTTGAGGCACTGGGATATCAACAGCTCATCGGAGGGGCAGTTGCGTCTTGAACGGCGCACCTATCTGATATCGACGTTGATGTCCTACGTCATGCTCTACGAGGTGCTATCGACGTTTCTGTACATATACACCCTGGATGCCATCCACCTGGTCTTTGTGGGGGCCATGTGTGCCACGGGCTCGCTCAACGCCAACGACGTGGGATGGTACGTCCTGTACCTGAAGATCGTGTTGTTTTTCCTCTCTGCCTCCTGGATTGCCATTAACCACCTGGACAACAGGGCCGAGGACTATCCCCTGATCAGGGCCAAGTACAGGCTGTTGCTCCTTATAACGCCTGTTATTGTCCTTGACGGCGTCCTTTTGATGCGTTACTTCATAGGGCTCCGGCCAGATATAATCACGTCGTGCTGCGGGTCGCTCTTTAGCGACGAGGGTAAAAAGGTGGCTGGCGATATCTCCGCCCTGCCAATCAAGACCATGATGAAGGTGTTTTATGCCTCGGCGGCCTTCCTGCTCTCCCTGATCGCATTGGCGATTACACTCAAGAGCGCTGTCTTTAGATACCTGACTGCTGTTGGTTCGTTTATATTCTTTTTTATCGCTGTACTGTCGATCGTGTCGTTTGTGTCGATCTATTTTTACGAGCTGCCTACGCACCACTGTCCATTTGACATCCTTCAGCAGGCATATGGGTACGTAGGTTATCCGCTTTACGGGAGTCTGTTTGCCGGCGTGTTTTTCGGCGTGATCTCAGGGGTAGCACAGTCATTTAAGCGGATACCCTCCCTCACCACGACCGTAGAGGCAGCACAGAGGGTATGGCTCGTGTTAGCCGCCATAGGCATCTCGGTATTTGTTGCGATCTGCACGTGGCCCATCGTCTTTTCGAGCTTCCGGGTGGACATGTAGGGGGGCGGCTCCACCTTCTTTGACGCTCAAGGCACGCTCCTGGCCCCCTCTCGAAATCTGCTATAAAATTCAATGTCGGAGTTTGGGTCTCTCTTGCCTGAAGTGTAATCAAAAAAAAGGGTGAAGAGAGTAAAATATAAGTAAGCATGAG